>CAYXSW010000005.1:0-16318 GCA_964467915.1 uncultured Marinoscillum sp. | reverse complement strand
GAAGAAGCTAAAGAAGAGACTCCAGCCAAAGAAGAAGCTAAAGAAGAGACTCCAGCTAAAGAGGAAAAGGATTCTGATAAAAAAGACTAAACATGGGATTTTCCCATATAGGTCAAATCATTAAACATAAAGGGTTAAATGGTCACGTTGTTCTAAAGTTAAACTTTGGAATTCGTTTCAATCACCAAGAAATTAAATCATTATATATAGATTTAAATAATAATAAGGTCCCTTTTATAATTGATGTAATATCTAAAATTAATGATAACCACTATCTTCTAAAATTTACTGAACTTAATAATAGAGAAGAAACTAATAAAACAATAGATAAAGATATATACATAGATGAAGTTAGTAATAATATAAATCAGTCCGGTTTAGCTAAGATAATAGACTATGAAATCTTTGAAAATAATAAGGCAATAGGTATAGTTAAAAACTTTCATGAAAAAAATCAACCTATTATTTTTTGTGAGATAAATAATAAAGAAGTTTTATTACCTTTTGTTTATGAAATTATAGAAACAGTCGATCATTTAAATAAGAGAATTCATGTTAAAATACCTAAAGGATTATTAGATTTAAATCAATGAATCATATAGATATAATAACTTGTCAGCCAGAACTCCTAAAAAGCCCTCTTAGTCATAGTATATTAAAAATAGCTCAAGATAAAAAGCTTATAGAAATTGAAATTCACAACCTAAGAGACTTTTCAGACAATAAACATAGAAAAGTTGATGATTATGCATATGGTGGAGGCGGCGGAATGGTTTTAAAAATTGAACCAATTTATAAGTGTCTTGAGTTTATCAAAAGTCAAAAAAAAGTGAATGAAGTAATTTACATGAGCCCTGATGGTCAGAAATTTAATCAAAAAATGAGTAATGAATTATCACTAAAAAAGAATTTAGTAATAATTTGTGGTCATTATAAAGGTATCGATGAAAGAGTTAGAGAGCATCTCATCACAAAAGAAATTAGTATTGGTGACTACGTATTAACTGGAGGAGAATTACCTGCAGCTGTTTTAATAGATTCAGTTGTCAGGCTTATACCAGGAGCAGTATCTAATGAATCTGCGGCACTATCTGATTCATTTCAAGATAACCTTTTAGGGCACCCAAACTATACAAGACCATCAAAATTTAAAGATTGGGAAGTGCCTAAAATCCTATTATCAGGGAAACAAAATGAAATTGATGAGTGGAGAATTAAAAAATCATATAAAAACACAGAAACTAAAAGGCCGGATCTTCTAAATGAATAATCAAAATATTAAATACATCTATTTAATATGATATTGCAAATAGGAAAGAAGATATAATCAATCCAACAAATACCTTAATCAAGTACTTTTTTTTATTCGATTTTTTTAACGAAGGGATATACATAACAACAATTTAATGTTATCACAATGTTAAGTAATTGTTAACAAATTTCCAAATTGCTTGTTTATTAACAAATAAGGTGTGTATTAAAATTATAATTTAATGCTAAGAGATAAAACAAAAATATTATTTTGAAACCAAGTAATGTTTTCATTACTAACCTTTCTATTAGATTCAAATATATAATTAGGTTTAAAAACAAAAGGTGTTTTTTTAAATTTTATATTTAAGCCTAGACTTATTCTATTTCGGGTAAATTGATTTTCAGATATGAAAATTTCATTCTGTACATATGGATTATAGTTATCAAATAATTCTAATGAGTAGGAATATCTCAATCTATATCTAAATAAATTATTTTCTAACTCTTTTACCCTGTACTCATTTCTTAACCTAATCTTCATATTATCATTCAACTTATATGTAATATCTAAGTGAGGTCTTATTTCTGAAACTCTACCTTCTTTTTTAAGATTATAAATCTCTCTATAATAAATACCAAGTTTTATTTTTTTCAATTTATAGGCAACTCCTAGATCAATTCTACCTTGTTTAGATTCTTTTGATGAATGATCATATTTATTTCTATATTCAATTTTTACTTCAACATCATCAAAAACTTCACCTTGAATATCTATAGTTGGCCAAGTCTGAAAAACTGACTGAGATTTAAGATCTGTAATAGAAAAAATAAGAAATATTACAAAAACAATATACTTCGTATGAATTCTCATAATACAATTTTATAAAATAAACTTTGAGTAAATGTTAATCAAATGTTAAGAAATTATTACATATATTAACTTAAAAATCGTTTAAATTATGATTTCACCAGTGTACTCTTCTCTAGGATTACCTATTAGATATATACACGAAAAACGATTTAGTGTACTTCTTTTAAAAAGAACTTTCAAGATACCGCCTTGGGTTATTACTTTTTTAACTGAATAATTTTTATGTAATGAAAATGCAATTACAGAGGCTACAGCGCCTGTGCCGCAGCTTAAAGTTTCTCGCTCTACACCTTTTTCAAAAGTCCTAACATAAATTGAGCCATCACCTAAATCTGAAACTAAATTTACATTACAATCATTTAGCCTATAAAAGGGTCTATTTCTTATTATATCTGCCTCTTTTTTAATATCAAAACTATTTGCGTCACCAACAAATTTAACATGATGACGAGCCCCTGAGTCTATAAAATATTCATCATTAAAACACTTAAAAGAAGTAATGTTTTTCATTTTTAAAGAAATTTCAAAACTAATTTTAGCTGAATATCTTTTTCCAAGAGATGAAAAAGATGCTATTTCTTTAATTTGATTTTTTTCTTTTAGATAATGTAAAGAACATAGACTTCCATTTCCACAAAAACTCCTAGATCCATCCGGGTTATAAAAAGATAAAATAAAATCATACTTTTTTGAGTTAGTAAGAATTAGTATTCCATCAGATTCCTTAACTATATGGTGTCTAATTAAAGTATTAATTTTATTATTAAAATTAATTTTTTGAGAAATACAATCTATTAGTATAAAATTGTTTCCGGATGACTGGTATTTGAAATATTTGACTTTCATAAAAAAACCAATCTGTTAAGATTGGTTTAAATTTATATTTTTTCTTTGATCTTAGCACTCTTACCCTTCCTCTTTCTAAGATAAAAAATTCTTGCCCTTCTAACTTTACCTTTTCTAATTAATTCTATTTTTTCAATATTTGGAGAAAAAATAGGTATAATTTTTTCCACAGCAATAGAATCAGATATTTTTCTTAATGTAAAAGTCTCTCCATTGGAACCAACACTTTTACGTTGAATAACAGTTCCTTGAAACTGTTGAATTCTTTCTTTATTACCCTCTTTAATTTTTATATGAACATTTATAGTATCACCTGATGCAAAGTCAGGGAATGATTTCCTTAACTCAGTATTCTCCTTACTTAAATTAATATTCACTGCAGCCATTATTTTTTTTTGGTGTGCAAATATAGTCTATTTTTAATTTTTTAAAATTTTATTTCTATAATTTAATTACTGAATAAAATAATATTAAACTGTTCCTTTTTTTTTGCAATTCTACTAAAAGAATTAATCAATTCGAATTTGTATTGATTAAATTTGAGTAAAAATACATATAATGTTTGGATTCCTTAAAAAGATATTAGGCTCTAAGTCAGATAAAGATTTGAAAGGCTTATATCCGTTAGTTGGTAAAATAAATTCTGAGTTTGATTTATTAAGTTCATTATCTGATGAAGAACTAAGGGGTAAGACCGACCTTTTTAAAGAAAAAATAACAAATAATTTAAAAGATACAAACTCTAAAGTTAAAGAGCTTAGAAAGAAATATAAGGAACCTAGAATATCATTGTCAGAGAAAGAAAATTTATTAAATGAGATTGACAATATTGAAGAATCTCAAAATAAAATAATAGAAAACACTTTAAACGAAATTCTTCCCCAAGCTTTTGCTGTTATTAAAGAGACAGCTAGAAGATTTACTGAAAATAAAAAATTAGAGGTAACTGCAACTGATTTTGATCATGAAATTGCAAAAATTAAAGATAATGTGGTTATCAAAGGATCTAAATCAATTTGGAAAAATGAGTGGGAAGCAGCAGGGGTCCCTATTGAATGGAACATGATTCATTATGATGTTCAACTTATAGGTGGAGTTGTCTTACACCAAGGTAAAATTTCTGAAATGGCTACAGGAGAAGGTAAAACGTTAGTTGCCACCCTACCTGCATACTTGAATGCTCTATCTGGCAGAGGGGTCCATATAGTAACAGTCAACGATTATTTAGCAAAAAGGGATGCTGAATGGAACGCCCCAATTTTTGAATTCCATAAACTTAAAGTTGACTGTATTGATAAACATGAATCTAATTCTAAAGATAGAATTGATGCATATAACGCTGACATAACTTATGGAACCAATAACGAATTCGGTTTTGACTATCTAAGAGATAATATGGTTAGAGAAAAGGCTGAATTAGTTCAAAGAAAACACAACTTTGCAATGGTTGATGAAGTAGACTCTGTATTAATTGATGAGGCTAGAACTCCTTTAATAATATCTGGGCCAGTACCTAGAGGAGATGACCACGAATTTTTTGAATTAAAACCTAGGATTCAAAAACTATTTGACCTTCAAAAAAAATTAGTAACTCAATATTTGACAGAAGCAAAAAAATTCATAGCTGATAAAAACGAAAATGAGGGTGGACTTTCTCTATTTAGAGCACACAGGGGTCTTCCAAAATATAAACCACTTATTAAATATTTAAGTGAAATTGGCACTAAAGCAATAATGCAAAAAACAGAAAATTATTATCTACAAGATAATTCAAAGCTGATGCCCGAAGCAGATGAACCATTATACTTTACCATTGAAGAAAAAAGCAATAGCATTCAGTTAACAGAAAAGGGGATAGATACTATTACAAGCTCAGGTGATGATGATAATTTTTTTGTGGTTCCTGACATTGGAGTAGATATTAATAAAATTGAAGAATCTCAAAAATCAGATGAAGAAATTGCACAAGAAAAAGATAAAATAATTCAAGATTACAGCATTAAAACCAAAAGAATACATACTGTTAATCAGTTATTAAAAGCTTATTCTTTATTTGAAAAAGATCAAGAATATGTTGTAATGGAATCAAAAGTAAAGATTGTTGATGAGCAGACAGGAAGAATCATGGAAGGTAGAAGGTATTCAGATGGACTTCATCAGGCAATAGAGGCTAAAGAAAACGTCACAATTGAAGATGCCTCTCAAACTTACGCAACCATTACACTTCAAAATTATTTCAGGATGTATAATAAGCTATCTGGGATGACTGGAACCGCTGAGACAGAGGCAGGAGAATTCTGGGAAATATATAAACTAGATTGTGTTGTCATACCAACAAATAGAGATATTGCTAGGTCAGACATGGAAGATAAAGTTTATAAGACATTAAAAGCAAAGTTTAATGCTGTTATAGATGAGATAGTTGAATTAAAAAATAACGGAAGACCAATTTTAGTAGGGACAACATCTGTAGAAATTTCAGAACTCTTAAGTAGAATGTTAAACATGAAAAAGATTTCACATCAGGTATTAAATGCAAAACAACATGCAAAAGAAGCAGATGTGGTTGCTGAGGCTGGAAAACCAGGAACTGTAACAATTGCAACAAATATGGCTGGTAGAGGGACAGACATTAAACTTACTGAAGATTCTAGAAAAAGTGGAGGACTAGCGATTATTGGGACAGAAAGACATGAATCAAGAAGAGTCGACAGACAATTAAGAGGTAGGTCAGGAAGACAAGGAGATGTGGGGTCATCTCAGTTTTTTGTTTCATTAGAAGATAACTTAATGAGATTATTTGGTTCGGATAGAATGATCAAAGTTATGGATAGAATGAATATGGATGAGGACGAAGTAATTCAACATAGCATGATCACAAAATCTATTGAGAGAGCACAAAAAAAAGTAGAAGAGAATAATTTTGCTATAAGAAAACGTCTCTTAGAATATGATAATGTGATGAACTCACAAAGAGAAGTTATCTATAAAAAAAGAAGAAATGCCATTAATGGAGAGAGATTAGATGTAGACATTTTAAATATGTTATTTGATACTTGTGAAGATATAGTTCTTGGGGCCAAGGAATCAGAAAATTATGATGATTTTAGAATAAATACATTGACAATTCTTGGCATAGATTATGATAAAATAACTAAAGAAGATTTTCTAAAAAATGAAAGTGGCTCAATAACTGAAAAATTGTATACCGATGTAATAGATAATTATGACAAAAAGAATAACAGTATAATTTCAGCTGCTATGCCTATCATTAAAAAAATAAGAAAGGAAAGAGGGGGTGTCGTAAAAGATGTACTTATTCCATTCACTGATGGAACTAAACAAATTGGCGTTTCAGTAAATCTTGAAGAAGTTATTGAAAATGATGGCAAAAATATAATTGAAGAAATGCAAAAAATAATTTCTCTAGGTATGATTGATTTTAATTGGAAAGAACACCTTAGAGAAATGGATGATCTGAAACAGTCAGTTCAAAGTGCAGTTTATGAACAAAAGGACCCATTAGTAATATATAAGTTTGAGGGGTTTGAATTATTTAAAAAATTTATTGCTAAAGTTAATCAAGAAACAGTCTCATTTCTGACAAAATGCTTGATCCCAGTTCAAAATTCAAATCAAGTTGAAGAAGCGAGAAATAAATCTGCAAAACAAAATTACCAGACTAATAAAGAAGAGTCCCAATCACTTCTAACAGGAAATAAAACTTCAAAAGTTGAAAAACCCCAACCAATAAAATCTGATAAAACTTACGGTAGAAATTCTAGGGTGTCAGTTAGATATTCTGACGGATCTGTTAAAAAAGATGTTAAATTTAAGAAAGTTGAAAGTGATATTAATTCTAAAAAATGTGTAATTATAGAAGAATAGTTTTATTTTCTTTAGTGTTATTACTAACATCATGTATATCACAAAAGTCAAGTAATGTTAGTTCTATTGGCAGAAATTACTTTGAAGACTTAGCTTATCTCCGATCCGAAGAAATCAATAAAAAAAATAATTTTAAAAAGATTGATACTTTAATTTATAAAAATAAAAATGATATTTCTACAGAACTAGATAGTGTAATAATGATCATCAAAAGTGAGAGCAAAAAAATTCAATCTATTGATGGTTATACAATTCAACTGTATATAGGTGATAACAGAACTATTGCTGAAGAAACGGAAGAAAAAATTAACGAAATGGACAGCATCATATATAGAAAGACCATATTTACTCAACCTAATTACAGGGTAAAAGTAGGACAGTATTATAATCGATTTTTAGTAAATAAAGAGTTCAAAAAGTTTAAAGAAAAATTTCCTAACGCAATTATAATTCCCGAGAAAATTAAGTTTAATTAAATAACTGATTTCTCATATTATCATTTATAGATAATGCAATAATTAAAGAAACAATTAACCCTATACCAGCGAACAAGGTATCCTTACCTATCATCTTTAATGCTTTTTTATGATTACCATTATTTTTTCTAAGATTTATTGCTAGCTCTCTACCACCAAGAAGCCCAATAAAAACCCAGGTTGTACTTATTGGTATTGTACTAATTACTTTAAGATAATAAAGAAGACAAGCATAAATAAAGTCGACAACAGTTGCTGCTCTAACATCAATTATATCAGATTTTTCTAAAACAATTTGTTGTATTTTATCCCCTCTAAGATAGAAAAGTAACCCAAGGCCAAAAAAGATAAAAGAAACAACTACTATAAATTGATCGGAAGAAAGTGATCGCGGCAATACTACTGCAACATTAGCCATATCTTGCATAATCCAAGTAGACCACAGCGCTCCGCTTGATAACCATTGTAAAGGCAACCAAATTCTTGATGGCTTACTATTTTTATATTTTTCAAATAAATGAGTAGTTAATGTCCAGACTATAATTGCAACAGAAAAAGCTATCACATAACCAAATAGACTTTTAGAAAGAATACTTGTAATAGAGCTTGCCTTTGTTGCAAAAGCACTTAGCAAAAGTATTGATGTAGATACAGGCATTTTTAATCTTGTCATCATCAATAGAGCAACTGGAGCAAAAACCTGAAGAAATTTGAAGCTTTCCGGTGCTTCAGTTAATCCTTTTGAAGCAAGTCTTCCGTAACTTATATCTCCTTCATAATTAAACCAACTATATGTTACTGTTATAATAAAGATACCACCCATATATATCCAGAGATAATACCATTTTTTATCAGAATTAGAAGCTATAAATGTACCTATTGTCTGGATACTATCATTAGCAATTGCTGAATAAGATGCCATAAAAAAAATAGCCCACATAGCAATTACTGGGTAAGGATAAACTAGCCAACATATTATTGATAAAATAACAGGAGCAATTAATTCGTTTCTCTTAAAATTCATACCACAAAAGTATTTTTAAATTAAAATCTCTTGATGAAGAGAGTATTATTTAAATGTTAATTTTATATGATATTTGTTATTAAAATGTTAAGAAAAACTACTTTAAAAGTATTAATAAAAAAAGAAACTAACTTTACTTTAGAGTTATGATAAAAATTGATAAAATTATTGAGGCTATTTCTTCATTTTTAAAAGAAAGGTTTGAGTATATGAAGGGAGATATAATTGAAAAAATATCTGCTATAATATCTAAATTAATTTCATTTTTTATTTTATTTCTTATTTTTCTATATGCAATAGGTTTTGCAAGTATAGCTTTAGGAAACTATTTAAGTTCCATACTTGATAGCAGCTATTCTGGATATGGTATAATTAGCATTTTTTACTTAATTGTCTTCATAGTTTTATACAAACTATTTAAAACTGGTAAATTAAAAAAAGCTATTGAATCAGAGATGAGAAAAGGACTTAAAGGTTAAATCTCATTTAATCTTTTCTTCATTTTACCTGCCTGAACTCCAAACATCATCTTAAATCTTCTACAGAAATAAGCAGTGTCTTTATAACCAACATCATTACTTATAACCTTAATAGCTTCAGAGTCTTCTCTCAACATTTTTATGGCTTTCTCCATTCTCCTATGTTCGATATAATCTTGAGGAGAAAATCCTATATTATTTTTAAAAAACTGCCCCACATAATCTTCAGAAATATTGAGATGATTAGACAGTGCTTTATTAGACAGCTCTTTATTTATATTCTCTTCTATAAATAAGAACAGATCTAAAATTTTTTCATCATTAAAAAATTTAAAATTTTCTTCTATACTAGAAAAAAGAGGTTGTTTAGATAGTATATGTCTAATTATCTCATAAACTAACTGATCTGAAATAGATTCAATTACTCGTTGAGATCCAGGCAGATCATAATTAATTTCTCTGATAATATTTTTAAATAAGGAAGTTATATGAAAATTGTTATTTACTATTGATACATCTAAATTTTTAGTATGAAAAATATTAACTAAATCATAAGCCTTAACGTCAAGGTTGATTATGAGGTACCTATCTAAATTTGTTTTTTTTCTAAAGTTGTTATCATTGTCAATATACTTTGTTTTTTTATCAATAAAATCTTCATAAGCAAGTATTTTTGTTCTTTTGGAGCCGAAAGAAAGGGAAATTGTAGAGTGAGCAGGAATGAAAATACACTCTTCACTAAAAATATTTTTTTTATACTTGCCATAACGGAAATTACCTGAAATAGGGTAAATTATTGTATTATCAATATCATAATAATTATCAATTGTGAAGGATCTTTTCACATTAATTATGTTAACCTTCTTTAATGAGACTGAAAGGTTATTATTAATTACGTCTAAAAAATTTTTATCCATATCAAAACAAAAAGTGATACCAAATCTAAAGTTTAAATAAAGAAAATCTAATTTCTAACAAAAAATTATTTTTTAAATCTATCAATAATTGATGAGGTTGAGTAATCACTAAGCAAGTCAACAATGATCACACGACCGCCATTTTTTTCTATTAAATCTCCACCTATTATATCTGATTTTTTATAATCACCTCCTTTAATAAGATAATCGGGTCTAATTAACTTTATTAAATCTATAGGAGTATCTTGATCGAATACAATTACATAGTCTACATATTTTATAAAACATAACATTTTAATTCGATCTGATTCAGTATTTATTGGTCTAGATTCACCCTTTAAACCTTTTACTGATCTATTAGAATTTAATCCTACAATTAAAATGCCGCCATAAGATTTGGCTTCTTTTAAGATATGAATGTGTCCGGGATGAATTATATCAAAACAACCATTTGTAAAAATAATATCTTGGTTTCTTGATTTTAAATCAGAAATAAGGTCTAAAATATTATTATTTTCAACAAGTTTATTTTTCATTGGATCTGATTTTAAGAAATAAAATAATAGAGCTAAAAATGCCCAAGATTGCTAAACAAATTATTTGTGATGTGTGCAACAAAGTAGCAAAAAACAAACCAGATTCATAATTGATATTATAACTTATTAATATAGAAGCAACTAAAAAATGATATGCACCAATTCCAGCATTAACAGGAACAATCATTCCTATTGATCCAGCTATGAGGACAGCAAACCCTGCATTAACCCCTAAAGAACTTGTCTCATTAAAAGAAAAGAAAATAACATATCCCATAAGAAAGTATATGACCCAAAGTAATATAGTAGAGAAAATAAAGGCTTTATTTTTATAAATGTTTCCCACAGAAAAAAGACCAGATTTAAATTCTGCAAACTTTTCTGAAAATCTCTTCGAAGTCTTAATAAAATATTTTATTGAAAAAAACAGAATAAATACAACTAAAAGTAACCAAAAAAGATTAATCGGATTAAGAGTAATATTTACAAAAACATACTCTTTTAGAAAAGAATAAAATAAATCAAATTCTAAAGTTATAAATATTAATAAAATTAAAAAGAGAGATAAGAGGTCAAATATTCTTTCAGAGATAACTGTTCCAAGTGAATTTGACATTTTAATTTTATTGGTTTTTGATATTAAATAACATCTTATAAAATCATTAAACCTTGGAATAAATAAAGCAAAAAAATAGGAAACTATCATCACGTTAGTAGTCACATAAGTTGAGAGATTTGTTCTTGGAGTTTGCATTAACAAGTTCCACCTGTAACCTCTTAAGACATGTTCAAAAATAGAAATGAACATTGATAAATAAATCCAAGAATAGTTTATTTCTGAAAGTTTAGAAAAAAATGAATTCAGATCTATTTTGTTAAAAACAATATATATCAGAAAGCATCCTAGTGCTAATGAAAGTAAAGTATTTATTATAATATTTTGTTTTTTCAACGTTACATTTTGGTGAACAAATCTAAGACATATTGATTATGTAATATTAAATTTTTTAATGATTAAATCATAAAATTGAAAAATGACTTATTTTATTTAAATTTGTGGTTCATTTAATAATAAATATTCACCAAAATAATGGCTAAAAGTTTTAGAGTACTTTATGTTGCTTCGGAGATCAAACCATTTCTTAACGACACCTATGTATCAGAAATAGTTAGAAAACTTCCACAAGAGATGCAAGAGAAAGGTGTTGAGATAAGAATTTTAGTTCCTAGGTTTGGTTTAATTAATGAAAGAAAAAACAGACTTCATGAAGTAGTAAGGTTATCTGGAATGAATATCCCAATTGGAGATGATGACAGACCCCTTATAATAAAAGTTGCTTCTATACCAACCGCTAAGCTTCAGGTTTATTTTATAGATAACGAGGATTACTTTAAAAGAAAAACAGTTTACAACAATAAGAGTGGTAAGTTTCACAAAGACAATGACGAGAGATGTCTATTCTTCTGCAAGGGAGTTCTAGAGACTGTAATTAAATTAGGTTGGTCACCAGACATTATTCACTGTAATGATTGGATGAGTTCTTTAGTTCCTCTATTTATTAAAACAATATATTCAGAACAACATATATTTGAAAATACTAAATGTGTATACTCCATTTATAAAAATGAGTTCAAAGAAAAATTGGATAAAAAAATGATAGATAAGGTACTCGAAGATGAAGAAGAGTTAAATGAAAAAATCCTTAAGCCTCTTGAGTCATCTGATTATAGTGGACTAATTAAAATAGCCGCTGAGTTTTCTGAGGCTATAATTAGACCGAAAGAAGATTTAAGTAAAAAAGTTGAAAAAACAATATCCGAAATTTCTCCTAAAAAGAAACTACACACTATTGATAATGATGAAAAATCAGTCGAATCACATTATAAACTATATAATGAAATTATCGGCTAAAATACTAATACTCTTATCTTTTTTACTTTATACCTGTGACGAAACAAGTGAGATAGGTATAGATGAATTATTATCTAGTCAAAAAGAAAAAATAAAAGTTCATTATATAGAAATTCCACTTGACGTCTCAAACATATATCTTGACAGCGTAAGAACTGATGATGGCGAGTTATATTTTGGAAAGTATAATGATCCAGTGTTTGGAAACCTAAAGTCAATTGCTTATTCTCAATTTATTTTTGAAGATGGCTCAGACACAGAAATGCCCCAACCTGGCCAATTAATAGATAATTACTATCTGCCAAATGCATCCTCTCAATTAGACTCTGCTGTTTTATATTTAAAATATTCAAAACTATATGGGGAAATTACTTTTGATGAACAGGAAATGACTGTAACTCAAATTGAAGATACTTTATTCTCATCAGCATTATACACATCTTCAAGATATACTGAAATTAGCCCCCCAAAAGGCATAGTAGGTTTTACAAGATTTAAAGTCTTAAATAAAGACACTTTTCTAACTATTCCTATTACAGATAAATATGGTAGATTTATTTTAAATAGAATTATTGATGGAGTTTCAGATGTAGAATTACTAGATCAGATGAGAGGAATTGCCTTTGTCCCCGGAGAAAATAATAAGCAAATTGTAAGCTTTGACTTAGAGAGTGATGACAGTAAATTTGTTCTTTACTTTAATAACCCCGAAGAAGGAAATGCAAATAGCCCCGCGGATGACTCTCTTCAATATGTTTTTAGATTTAACTCCCCTTTAACAAAACATTACAGTTACTACGAGATAGATAGATCAAGTACAGAATTATCAATAATTAATGATTTAGATAAAAATGAAAGTTTTAATCTAGGTGATAAAATATATTGGCAATCAGCTTCGGGAATCTATCCAATGTTAGATCTAAATAATTTTAATAGCTTTTTAGATACTGCTAAAAATATTGTTTTGAATAGAGTTGAGTTAGTTACAGGACCTCTTGATAGATTAAACAATTTATCTCCACCCTCAGAGGCAATATACTATATAGCAAAAGACAATAAGCTTAACCCAGTTGGAATAATTTCAAACCCTGAAGAGAATGTTATAATGGCAGATAATGCATATTATTCTGAAGAAACAGGTCCTGCTAAACATAAATATGATAGTATAATATCATATTCATATAAAGGTGAGTCTACTGTGTTTTTTCAAGAGATAGCCATGAAAAATCTTTCGGCTGACAAACTTGTTGCATTCCCAAGTTTTCCAAATACATTTGATAAAATGATTGCAGATAAAGATAAATTCTATATGAAAGTTTTTTATACTAAATATAAAAAGCAAAATTGATAAGAAAATTAGAAGTCTGCAGCTTTAATATCAACGATTTCAATAAAATTATTAAACAAAAAGTTTCAAGAGTAGAGTTATGTGTTAATAAAGAAGTTGGAGGAGTAACTCCCTCATATTCTGATATAGCATATGCGGTATCTAAAAACATACCCATTCACCCAATAATTAGACCAAGACCTGGAAACTTTACCTACAATGCTAAGGAATTAAATGAAATGATAGATTCCATTAAATACTGTAAAGATATTGGCTGCAAAGGTGTAGTTTTTGGTGTTTTAGATCAAAATAACTCTATAGACTATGTTAAATGCAAAAAGTTAGCAGAAGAGTCAGGAGGTATCTCTTTAACTTTTCACATGGCATTTGATCTAACGGATGATCCTTATGAATCAATGGAAAAAATTATTGATTTAGGATTTGATAGGATACTCACAAGGGGCCAAAAACAAAATGCTGAGGATGGGATTAATCTTATAAATAAATTAGTAGATAAAAGCAAAGAAAGGATTTCAATAATGCCTGGATCAGGAGTAAGATCTTCAAATATCAATCTTTTTTTAAAAAATAAAAACATAAAAGAGTTTCACTCCTCTTGCTATATAAACAACAGTTTTTCAGATAAGGAATTGGAAAAGCTTATTAAAGCTATAGATGAAAATCAAAATTAAATAAGAGATCTAGCTTCTTTTATTTGGAAGAAAAAATAAATTAAAATACTACTAACTATTATTTTTTGAGAAGTCACCTGTATAAATAATGATTGATTGTTTTCAAAAGGACTTGGTCCAAACTCCATAATAAGAATAAATAAAAACAATAAAATAGCAAATGCTAAAGTAATAGTAGGAATTAATTTTCCGAAAGAATCAATAGATTTAATAAAAACATATTGCATAATACAATGTGCAAATAGAGAATAAAATCCTATTTTAACAAATAGTAGATGGATATCAAAAGTTTCAGGGTCAGAAGAGAATATGGCAACACATACAAATCCTGTCAAGGATGTGATAATAGTTACAATTAGTAAAAAGTTTAGAATTGAATTATCACTCAATCTCACTTGCATCTTTAAAAAAGCAATATAAAACAATGAGTATGATAGAGCTAGTATGATCATAGATGAATTAAAAAGATATGCAGAAAATTGATTTGATTGACCGTTTCTTGCGGTCCACTCTCCAAGATTACTGAAAAAATTATAGAAAAAAAGATATCCCTCAGTAGTAGAATCAATCATTGTTCCCCCCGGGTAAAAAATCATAGCTATTACATTTAAAGTAATAAATAATATGATTCCAAAATAACCTTGATTTATAAGTATTTTTCTCACAGTTAAAAATAATAAATCTATATTTATACAAACTATTTTTATATAAAATTACAAAATGAAGATAGCAGTAATTGGATCAGGAATATGGGGAGCATGTACGGCATATCATTTACAAAAAGAAGGCCTAGATGTTGATTTATATGATATGTGGGGAGCAGGAAATTCAAGATCAGGATCCGGAGGTGCATCCAGAATTATTAGATTAGCTTACGGAGAAGATAAAATATATACTGAACTAACTAATAATTCTTTTGAATTTTGGGAGAATCTATCAAATAAAAGTGAAAGAAAACTCTATCATGAATGCGGTATGCTTTGGCTCGTTAGTCAGGATGATAGTAGCTATATAACTCATTCAGCAGAGCATATAAAAAATTGCGGTCAATCAATATCAAGACTAACAAAGAAAGAAGCTATCAAAAAATACCCACATATCAATTTAGATGATATTAATGAAATTTATTATGAAGAAAAAGCAGGTGCATTATTGGCTAGTAGGTGTTGTGAAAATGTTGTAAGAAAATTTAAAAAAAATGGTGGCAATACATTTATAGGCGAAGTAAAAGTTGATGAAAGTAATTTAGAAAAAAACGATATTGTATTTAGTGAAAAAAAAATTAAAGCAGATAAATATATAATTGCTTGTGGGCCTTGGGGAAGAAAGCTATTGCCTGAAATGCTTGGAGAGAATACATATATTTCTAGACAAGAAGTATATTATTTCTCTGTTCCAAACAATAAAGCAATGGAGTTTGATTTAAATTCCATGCCTTGCTGGTTAGATTTAAATGAAAACAACCCGTCATATTACGGAATTCCTTTTCATCTTAATAAAGGTTTCAAGATAGCCTATGATGAGAGGTCAACTCTATTTGACCCAGATACTTCTGATAGAATACCTATGCAAGACCTAGTAGATAGAACTAAATCTTATTTATATCATAGGTTCCCAAAACTTAAAGGTCTCCCTATCTCAGAGACTAGAGTTTGTCAATACGAAAACAGCCTAGATGGTAACTTTATAATTAATTGGCATAAAAAAAATAATGATGTGTTAGTTCTAGCTGGAAGCTCCGGTCATGGTTTCAAATTAGGTCCAGGTTTAGGTGAATTAGTGAGAGATATTGTATTAGAAAATAAAGAAATTCCTGAGTTTTTTGATATTAAAAGACTTGAATCAAACGATAAGTCATCCCAATACTATAATTCTCAAATAAAGTATAATAAAAGAAAAAGACTTTTTAATTAATATGAAAAAATTACACTTATTTATTCTTTTTTTGTGTTATTCATGCCAAGATAATTATGAAAATTGTTTGGATTTAGAATATGGAACTGAATATATTAAAATAACTGGAGTAAGTGAATCTGATCAAAATTACTTTAAGTATTTCTGTAAAACATCAGACGTCTTTGGCATTAAAATTTATG
>CAYXSW010000004.1:1366-87769 GCA_964467915.1 uncultured Marinoscillum sp. | reverse complement strand
TAGACACTGGACTTGACCAAAGAACAATTCTTAGTGGAATTTCAAAATATTATTCTCCTGATGATATTCTTAATAAAAAAGTAATGGTTTTAATTAATTTGAAGCCTAGAAAAATGATGGGATTTGAGAGCCAAGGGATGTTATTACTTGCAGATGATAGTGATGGTAATTTAAGCCTAATACAACCAGATTCAGATATATCTGATGGGTCTATTGTAGCCTAGTTATATTTATTCATAGTCCTATCAATCCCTATATGGCAAAATGACAAAATAATTTCGGTTGCTCTTTCTATTTCAATATCAATCACTTTAGATTCTTCTTTTGAGAAGCTATCTAATACATAATTTGATTGTTGACCAGGCCTAAAATTATTATCAATACCAAATTTTAATCTTGGATAATTGGTTGTGTTTAAATATTCATTTATACTCTTTAAACCATTATGACCTCCATCTGAACCCTTTTTTTTAATTCTAATTTGTCCAAAGGGAATTGATATATCATCTAATACAACTAAAATATTTTCTTCTTTTACTTTTAATAATTTTGACCAATAGTTAACGGATTTTCCACTATTATTTACATAATTTGATGGTTTAATAAGATTTAAAGACTTTCCTTTATATTTCACTTCAGAATAGAAAGCACTTTTATCTAATTCAAATCTTGACTCTAGCTTTTCAGATAGACTATCAAGAATTCTGAATCCTATATTATGTCTTGTTAGCTCATATTGACTACCAACATTCCCAATTCCAACTATGAGGTATTTCATAAATCAAAAGTTTAGCATATTAAATTTATACTAAACTTTCGATTTAAAATAATTAAGAATATTAAAGATTAATTAGTCTTTCTTCTCTTCTTTAGAGTCTGAGGAATCTTTATTATCACCTTCATCTGAACCTCCTTCTTTTGTCTCTGCTCCTTCTGCTCCTTCTTCTCCTTCTTCTCCTTCTATACCCTCTTCTTCCTCTTCTTCAACTTCTATCTTAACTCTTGGAATATTTACAGATACAACACTAACTAAAGGACTATTTAATATATCATACTGATCACTTAATAATTCTTCAACTTGAACACTTTTTCCTAGTTGTAGTTCACTAATATCAACCTCAACAAATGAGGGCATATTCTTAGGATAAGCCATTAAAGATAGTTTCCTAATCCTAATTAAAATTTTTCCACCTTGCTGTACACCAGGGGAATCACCAATGATTTTTACTGGTATGTCCATTTTAATCTTTTTATTTTCTTGAAGTTCTAAAAAGTCAGCATGAAGGATTACTTCACTAACTGGATGAAACTGTATGTCTTGAAGGATTGCATCTTTTTCTACTCCTTCAATATTTAATTTTACAAAATTTGCTCCGGGTGTATAAATAAGATCTCTGAAAAGAATCATTGGAGAATGAAAATGTAATTGTTCATCACCACCATAAACTACACAAGGAACATTACCTTCCTCCCTTAATTTTTTGGAATTCTTTTTACCAAGATTTGCTCTTTTATACCCTATAATCTCAATTGTTTCCATAATTTTTAAATTTATCTGTTAATAAAAAGTGAACTAGTAGACTCATTTTCATGAATTTTTCTAATAGCCTTTGCAATTAATCCTGCAATGGATAACACTTTTATTTTTTTATTCCTAAATTTTAGTGAAATACTATCAGTTACGACTAATTCTGACAATGATGATTTTTCTAAGTTTTGTTCTGCATTTCCACTAAGTACAGGATGCGTAATAATTGCTCTTACTGAATTTGCACCCTTCTCCATTATTTCTTTAGATGCCATTGAAATAGTTCCTCCGGTATCTATCAAATCATCTATAATAATTACATCTTTATTTTCTACATCCCCAATTACTTGGACAGATTTTACTTGATTTGCTTTCTCACGATTCTTATCACATATAACAAAATCAGTTTCAAAATATTTTGCATATTCTCTTACTCTTTCTGCTCCTCCTGCATCAGGAGATGCAAAAATTAAGTTATCAAGGTTTAATTTTTTAAGGTATGGTACGAATACTGAGCTAGCATTTAAATGATCAAGAGGTATATCAAAAAACCCTTGAATTTGACCTGCATGTAAATCACATGAAACAATTCTTGATGCACCTGATGATGTTAATAAATTTGCTAATAGCTTAGCAGAAACTGCAATTCTAGGCTTATCTTTTCTGTCTTGTCTAGCATATCCATAGTAGGGTATAACAACATTTACAAATTTAGCACTTGCTCTTTTAGCAGCATCTATCATTAAAAATAATTCCATGATATTATCAGAACTACCTACCGTAGACTGAACAATATATACATCAGAACCTCTGACAGTTTCTGTGTATCTGAAGCTTAGCTCCCCATCACTAAATTTTCCAAGTTTTCCCTTACCAAGCGGTTTTCCAAATTCTGAAGCTATTTTTTTTGCAAGTTCTTCTGAACCGCTTCCTGCAAATATTTTTACTGTACTCATTAGGTTATGTTTATGTTGGCTCACTAGGGCTCGAACCTAGACTCTTCTGGACCAAAACCAGACGTGTTACCAGTTACACCATGAGCCAATATGGGGTACAAAAGTAGATTTATTTTTTTAAATTTTAAAAATTAAAATCATGCATTTTCTTCAAGCCACTTCCTTGCATTATAAAACGGTATAATCCAAGGTGAAATTTTATCATTTCTTTCTCTGGGATAATGAGCCCAGTTCCATGGAAATATAGATCTTTCTAGATGCGGCATTATAGCTAGGTGCCTACCGTCTTCTGAGCATATTGCTGCTGTGGACATATCAGATCCATTAGGATTTCCAGGGTACTTATCATAATGAAACTTAGCTGCAATATTTATCTTTTTATTGTTTAAATTAAATTTACCTTCACCATGAGCTGACCAAATTCCTAGGGTTGATCCACTTATGTTTTTTAACATTACAGAGTTTGATTCTAATATATCTATACTTGAGAAACTACATTCAAATTTTTTAGAATCATTATGATTCATTTTTGGGTGTTCTTCTTTTAATGATGGGTAAATAAGATTTAATTCCATCATGAGTTGACACCCATTACATACTCCTAGACTAAGAGTGTCTTCTCTATCATAAAAAGCTTTTATTGCTGTTTTGGCTTTTTCATTATATTTAAATGCTCCAGCCCAACCTTTAGCTGAACCAAGTACATCAGAATTAGAGAACCCTCCAGGAAAAACAACCATATTTATGTCTTCAAGTGTTTCTTTCCCAGAAACTAAGTCAGTCATATGAACATCTTTAACTTTAAAACCAGTAATATCAAGCATATATGCCATCTCTCTTTCACTATTAATTCCCTTTTCTCTTATTACTGCTGCTTTGATATCTTTTGAATAATTCACGTTAGGTAATTCTCCATTAAAATCAGGAAATTTAAATTTAAGTGGTTGATTTTTATAGTTATTAAACCTTTCTAAACTTTTATTATTTGATGTTTGTTCTCTGTCAAGTAAAAAAGAGTTTCTATACCAAGAGTCTCTGAAATGATCAATGTCTAGATTAATTTTTTTCTCTTTTAATTTAATGACCATTTTTCTTTTATCAATAATATTCCCAAGCTCAATAAAATCAATATTTTGATTAGAGAGGTAATTTATTCCACTTGTTTTTATCTGTAAAATAATTCCAGGGGATTCATTGAAAAGTAATTTATTAATGTCATTTTGATTAAAGTTATCTAAACATATGTTCACTCCTAATTTATCATTTGGGAAATTCATTTCTAGTAATGAGGTGATTAATCCTCCAGATGAAATATCATGTCCTGATAAAACTTCTTTATTTTTAATTAAAGTCTGAACATTATTAAATATTTTCTTTATTTCATTTGTGTTCTTAGTATCACAAACACTATTTCCAAGACATGAAAGTGTTTGATAAAATGCTGAACCACCAAGATTAAATCCATCACAAAAATTGATGTAAATTAATTTTGAGTCATCATAATCAATTATTTGAGGTTTGATTATATTGTTAATATCTTCAACTTCTGATACTGCTGATATTATAACTGTGCCTGGTGATATTACCTTCATTCCATCTGGATATTTCTGTGTCATGGATAAAGAATCTTTTCCTGTAGGGATATTTACTCCTAGTCCAATTGCAAAATTGCTTACTGACTCGACAGCATTATAAAGTCTTGAGTTTTCTCCTAGATTATTCGCTGGCCACATCCAATTAGCACTTAAGGAAACATTAGATAAACCCCCACTTAGTGGAGCCCATATTATATTAGTAATTGATTTTAGAATAGAATATTTTGAGCCAATTTTTTCATTTATTAGAGATGTGACTGGAGAAAATCCTAAGGAAGTAGCTATGCCTTTATTAGACTGAAAGTCAAAAGCCATTACACCTAAATTATTAAGAGGTAATTGAATTTTTCCTAGAGTTTGCTGAAGAGCAACTCTTCCTGTAACACATCTATCAACTTTATTAGTAAGCCAATCTTTACATGATACTGATTCTAATGAAACTACATTTTCAAGATATTTTACAAAAAGATCATCAAAATATTTAGGTTCTTTAAAATTAAAAATAACTTTTTTATCTGATATTATTGTTTTAGGGGATGAACCAAAAAAATCTTTTAGATCTAGATTAATAGGTTTGATTGTTTCTTTTCCCTTAAAAAGTAGTTTTTTATTTTCTCTAATATATCCAACATGATAAATTGGAGCCCTTTCTCTTTCTGCTATTCTCTTAATTTTATCATAATCTTCTTCCTTAATTATTAGTCCCATTCTCTCCTGGGATTCATTCCCTATTATTTCTTTTTCAGAGAGAGTCGGGTCACCAACTGGTAGTTTATTAATGTCAACTTCGCCACCAGTCTCTTCAAGAAGTTCAGAAAGACAATTTAAGTGACCTCCAGCGCCGTGGTCATGTATAGATAGAATAGGATTTTCTATTTCTTCTGCTAACGATCTAATAACATTTGCTACTCTTTTTTGCATTTCAGGATTTGATCTTTGTACAGCATTGAGCTCTATATTATTTTTAAATTCTCCAGTATTTACAGAAGATACGGCTCCACCTCCCATTCCAATCCTGTAATTATCTCCACCTAATACTACGATATAATCTCCTTCTCTAATAGCTTTCTTTTTTGTTTCATTTTCTTTCCCAAACCCTATACCTCCAGCTAACATTATAACTTTGTCGTATCCAAGTTGTTTATCTTCTTCTTTATGTTCAAAAGTTAGTACACTACCACATATTAGAGGCTGTCCAAATTTATTTCCATAATCACTTGCTCCATTAGAAGCTTTAATTAAAATATCTTTTGGGTTTTGGTATAACCACTTTTTATTTATTTGATCTTTCTCCCAAGCTTTTGAAGAAGATGTTCTTGGATATGAAGTCATGTATACAGCTGTTCCTGCAAGTGGAATACTAGCTTGACCACCTGCCATTCTATCTCTAATTTCTCCACCTGAACCAGTTGCTGCTCCACTGAACGGCTCTACAGTAGTAGGGAAGTTATGTGTCTCTGCTTTAAGTGATATAGAAGATTTTATATTTCTTTTAATATAATAATCAGCGCCATCTTTTTTTTCAGTAGTAAAAATTTCAATTTCAGGACCTGAAATAAATGCAACATTATCTTTATAAGCAGAAATTAGATTATCAGGGTTTGCTTTAGATGTTGATTTAATCATACCGAACAGGCTTGAATCTTTTTCAATACCATCAATTATAAATTTTCCATTAAAAATTTTATGTCTACAGTGTTCTGAGTTAACCTGTGAAAAACCAAAGACTTCACTATCTGTTAGTTTTCTGCCCAATCTTTTGCTCACACCCTCTAGATATAATATTTCATCATCACTAAGAGCAAGCCCTTGTTCATTATTATATTTATTGATATTATCAACATACATAACAGGTTCAGAAATTTTTGTTATAGTGAAAATATTTTGACCAGGATTTTTATATACTGATTGAGTCATCTGGTCATGATCAGATTGAGTTTTTTTTAAGTTTTCAATTCTAGTGATAGAAGTGATTCCAATATTTTTAGTTATTTCAACAGCGTTGGTACTCCATGGGGTAGTCATCTCTTTAATTGGTCCAACGTAAGTTCCTTTTAAATTATCAATATCAAGACATATAGAGTCACTAAATAACCATGATAGTTTCTTTATATCTTTTCTAGAGAATTTATCTGTATGTTCTAAAACAAAATAATTATCAGATGATTTTTTAAAGAATGTTATCATTATAATTTATAAGGAACAAAAATAATTTTTTTTATAACATAATTGCATTTCAAATAAAAAAATGAGAAATAATAAAACAAAATATTATATGTTTGCGTTGGAAACTATAAATAACATAATAGTTTCTTTGGTTTACTATGGATATAAAATTAAATATTGTTGAAAAGGCGAACACACTATTTAGAACCTTTGGTTTTAGGGGTGTTACTGTAGATGACATATGTAGAGAATGTGGGATCTCTAAAAAAACAATTTATAATTATTATTCTGACAAGCAATCGCTAGCTAATGAAACAATTAAGTATCACCATAATAATTTATACAAAGAAATTAAGGCCATAATTGATTTGTCAATTAATTCAATTCAAACATTTATTAAAATATCATCTCATTTTAGAGAAACACTTAATGATACAACTCCTTTATTTGTTCATGATTTAAAAAAAATTCATCCAGACCTATACAAAATTCATCAAGATTACAAAGAGAAATTGTTTGAAAAATCTATCCAGAAAGTTTTGATGAAGGGAAAAAATGAAGGTTTAATTAGAAATGAAGTCAATGATGAAATTATTTCAAAATTGAGAGTAGAAATGATTGAGATAGGGTTTAATCAAGATGTATTTCCTCTAAAAAAATATGATTATAGAGATATTCAACTAATTTCATTTGATCTTTTTTTACGAGGGGTAGTGACATCAGATGGACTTAAGGTATACGAGAAAATTTTAAAAAAAATTAATTAATGAAAAATATATTATTAATAATTCTTCTAGTTATAAATTTCGATTCTTTAAAATCTCAGACATTAAAGTTGACAATAGAAGAATCTATTGATTTAGCAATTGAGAACAATGAAAATTTAAAAAACTCATATCTTGAGGAAAAAATTTCAAAAGCGTTATCCACAGAATATTTATCTATAGGACTCCCTCAAATAAATTTTGATGGTGGAGTTAAGTATAATCATGAGGTACAGAAGAGCTTGATTGACATAAGTAGATTTATGCCAGGAGTACCTGAAGGTACTGAACAGGAAGTTCAATTTGGTCAAACCTATGATGGAAGAATGGATCTCACTTTGAATCAAATGATTTTTAATGGATCATATTTTGTTGGACTCTCTGCTGCTAAAGAATTAGTTAATCTTTCAGAAAAACTTACAGTGAGGAACATTATTGATATTAATGAATCAGTACAAAAAGCTTATTATACACTTCTTAATACAAAAAAAAGAATCGAACTAGTAGATATAAATCTTTCTAGATTAAATGCTTTATTAGAACAGACTAAAAAGCTTTATGATAATGGTTTTGTTGAGAAATTAGATCTTAATAGAATTATGGTTTCTTTTAATAATTTAAAGAGTGAAAAAATAAAGGCTGATAGGTTGTATCAGTTAAGTAAAGAAGTTTTTAATTTCCAAATTGGAGTTCCTATTGGCACCGAAATTGAATTAATAGGTGAATTGTCAGAGGATTTGATTTATTCATTTAATTACAGTCTTGAAGATTTTGACTACTCTCAAAGAATTGAGTATTCGATATTGCAAACAGATAAGAATTTAAAATTCTATGATTTAAAAAATAATAGGAGTCAATACTTACCCCAAATATATGCTAACTATAATTATGGGTATAACACATCTTCGTCTAATTATAATTTATTTTTTGATTCTGATAGATGGAAAAGTTTTGGGACTCTTGGTTTCCAAATTATAGTTCCAATATTTGATGGATTTCTAAAGAGAAGTAAAATAAATCAATCTAAATATAAAATTGAGCAAGTTGAAAACCAGATGCTATTTTTAGAGAGGTCAATTAACCTCCAAGTTAACCAGGCAATTTCAAGCTATGAAAATACAAAAGAAACAATAATAGTTTCCAAACAAAATTTGGAATTAGCTAAAGATGTTTACTTAGCTACTGAAAGAAAATTTAAAGAAGGAGTTGGTTCCAACTTAGAGTTAATTGATTCAAATAATTCATTAAAAATAGCTCAGAACCAGTATTATAATTCTTTATATGAATCAGTAATTGCTTCTATAGAAATAAAAAAAACACTAGGAACTCTTTTAAATAAATAAATATGAAAAGAATATTATATGTATTGGCTATGCTTTTGTGCTCTTGTGATTCAGGAGACTTAGATAGCAAGAAAAAAAAATTAGATAACCTTAAAAACTCTTTGGTTGAAACTTACTCTCAAATAGACCAACTAGAGAGAGAAATAAATGAATTAGATTCGTCTTACAACTCTAAAAATTATGAGTTAGTATCACTTTCATCTCCTAATAGAGGATCATTTACATCAAAAATTGAGTTGAGAGGTAATATTCAATCAAATAAGAATGTGTTAATAGTATCTGAGGCTATGGGTAAATTCAAAAATATTTTTGTAGATAAGGGTCAGTATGTAGAAAAAGGTACTGTATTGGCAAGTATTGATTCAGATATTATGCAAAATAATTTAAGAGAAATTAAATCAAACCTTGACCTCTTAAAAACAATATATCAAAGACAAACTAATTTATGGGAAAATGAAATTGGATCAGAATTAGATTTTTTAAGAGCAAAATCAAATTATGAATCATTAAAAAACAGATATAGTGCTGTTAAAATTCAAGCATCTAAGTTTAATGTAGTTGCACCTTTCTCAGGAGTAGTTGATGAAATTAATGCAAAAGTTGGTGAGATGTCTTCTCCAGGCATTCATTCTTTTAGAATGTATAATGATAGTGATTCATATCTTAGTGTTGATATTTCTGAGAGCTTTATTAATTCATTTAAAATTGGTGATTCTGTTCAGGTAATTAATTCTAACGGTGAAATTTATAATTCTATAATTATATCTGTTTCAGAAGTTATTAATGCAATGAATAGAACTTTTAATATAGGAGTAGAAATACCTTCAGAATTAGAGGAGAATGTTAAACCTAACCAAATTTTGAATGTTCTTCTAGTGGATTACAAGAATAATGATGCAATATCAATACCATCAAATATAATATTTAATGATGACAGAGGTAGTTATGTTTTTGTTGTAGTAGACTTTGATGGGGAAAAAATAGCCAGAAAGATTCCAGTTCTTACAGGAAGATCTTACAAGTACCAAACTGAAATTCTCAGTGGTTTAGTTGGTGATGAAATGATTATAGAGAAAGGTGCATTAGAGGTAATGGATGGAACATATATAAAGACAAAATAAGATTAAATGAAGAAATCGAGAGAAGATAAAGTTATAAATCAGTTTGGTCTTTCCAACTTTTCACTAAGAAATAGGATAACGGTTGTACTAGTTCTTTTCATGCTAGTAGTATTAGGAGTTAGTGCATATTATAATTTGCCTAAAGAAAGCTATCCTGAAGTTGAACAGTCTACAGTTTTAGTTGGAACTCCATATCCTGGAAATTCACCCACAGATATTGAAAATCTAATTACTAGACCTATTGAAAAAGAAATAAATACAATTTCTGAAGTGAAAGAAATTAAATCTAACTCTATACAGGGATACTCAACTATAGTTGCTGAATTTGACTCCGGGACTGGTATTGAATATGCAAAATCTAAAGTTAAAGATGCAGTTGAAAAGGCTAAAGTTAACCTACCTCAAGACTTACCCAGAGAGTCTGATATTTATGAGATAAGTTTTTCAGATTTTCCTGTTATGAGTGTTACATTTTCAGGTTCTTATTCTATTGAAACACTTGAAACTTATGGGGAAATTTTAAAAGATGAGTTAGAAATAATTAATGATATATCAAAAGTTGAGATAGGTGGTGTAGAAGAAAAAGAAGTAGCGATAAAAGTTAATCCATTTGAGTTAGAAGCTAGAAATTTATCTTTTGTTGATATAGAGAATGCTATCAAATATGAAAATATTTCTGTTTCAGGAGGTAATCTTTTAGAAAAAGATATGCGTAGATCGGTTCGTTTAATTGGTGAATTTAAATCAATTGAGGATATTAAAAATATTATAATATCTAACAAAAATGATAAAATTGTTTTTCTTAAAGATGTTGCAAATATTGATTTTGGTTTTAAAGAGATTGAAAGTTACACAAGACTATCTGGTAAACCAGTTATTTCTGTTGACATATCTAAGAGGTCTGGAACAAATTTACTTTTATTGAATGATAAGGTTAATCTTGCAATTAATAAAATAAAAAATCAGATCCCAAATGACATTGATATAATTATAGTAAATAATCAATCTCAAAATACTAAAGAACAAGTTAGTACTTTAGAGAATAGCATTTTTAGTGGGGTAATTTTAGTTGTTTTGGTATTAATGTTTTTCTTGGGAGTTAGGAATGCACTTTTTGTAGGGCTATCTATTCCTCTTTCAATGTGTATCTCATTTATAATTTTACAACTATTTGGAATTACAGTAAATATGATGATATTATTTTCACTTGTAATCTCATTAGGACTTTTAGTTGATAATGGAATTGTTGTAACAGAGAATATTTACAGATTTTTAGAAAAAGGGTATTCAAGGATTGAGGCAACAAAATTAGGAATTGGAGAAATAGCATATCCTATTATTACCTCAACAGCAACTACTTTAGCTGTTTTTGTTCCATTAGCTTTCTGGCCTGGTATGACAGGAAAATTTATGAGTTTTCTTCCAATTGGAATTATTGTAACTCTTTTGTCTTCATTATTTGTTGCATTAGTAATAAATCCTGTAATGATTTCATATCTGATGAGAATTGAAGATAATAAAGGGAAGGACTTTCGTAAGTATATTCAAAACTCTATTTTATTAGTTGTATTGGGAATTCTATTTATAGTATTTAAATTATTTTGGGTTGGAAATATTTTAATTTTTATTTCACTTTTTATTTTATCTAATTATTTCATTTTTGTTCCTTTATCAAAGACATTCAGAGAAAAATATCTAAAGGCCTTAGAAAATAAATACAGTAAGTTTCTTAATTTTTTGCTTTTAGGTAGAAAACCTTATTATGTTATTATTTTATCTGTTTTTCTTCTTTTTGGAACATTTCAATTATTACAATTATATCCTCCGAAAGTCTTATTTTTTCCTGAAAATAGACCTAACTACATTAACGTATTTATAGAGCTCCCTGTTGGCACTGATGTAGATGAAACAAATAAGTTTACCAAGATAATAGAAGAAGAAGTAAACAAATCAGTTTCAAGTTATAAAAGCATAATTGAAAGTATCGTCACATATGTAGGAAAGAGGACTTTAAATGTTAACGATCCTGCAGTATTATCGATGAGAGATACCCCCAATCGAGCAAGAATAAATATAAACTTCTATGAGTTTGAAAAAAGAAATGGAGTTAATACGATTGATATTCTTGAAAAATTAAGAGATGATGTTCAGCAGTACCCAGGGGTAAGTATAACTTTTGGGAAGGATAGAAAGGGACCCCCAGTAGGAGGTGAAATAAGTTTAGAAGTTTCTGGACCTGATTTTAAAGAATTAATTTCTCAAGTAGAAAATATAAGAAGGCATATAAATGAATCTAGTATACCTGGAATTGAAAAACTAGGACTTGATCTTTCAACAAGAAAACCAGAACTTCTAATTGATTTTGATAGAGATAAATTGAGAAGATATGGGTTGTCCACAGGAATGTTAGCTAACGAACTTAGAACCTCTCTATTCGGCAAGGAAATTTCCAAATACAAAATAGGTGAAGATGATTATAAAATACAGTTAAGGTTAGATGATGAGTACAGATATGATGTAAATGCATTACTCAATAAAAATATAACATTTAGAAATCAGTCTAATGGAAGAACCTACCAAGTACCAATAAGTTCATTTGCTTCAATGAAAATGTCTAATACATTTAGTTCTGTTAAAAGAAAGGATATGGATAAAGTAATAACAATTTCTTCTAATGTTATATCTGGATATAATCCTACAGAGGTAAACTCTAAAATTGATATGGTTCTAAAAAATTACCCATTACCTAGTGGGTATTCTTATAGTTTTGGAGGTGAACAAAAAGAACAGGAAGAGGAGATGGCTTTCCTCTCAAATGCTTTCATTATTGCTTTATTTTTAGTTTTTATAATAATAGTTGCCCAATTCAATAAAATTATAACACCATTAATAATCATGTCATCTATAATTTTAAGTACTATAGGAGTGTTTCTTGGTCTTCTTATTTTTAATATGGATTTTGTTGTAGTGATGACAATGATTGGAGTAATTTCTCTTATTGGTATAGTTGTTAACAATGCAATTGTTTTAATTGATTTTATAGAACTAAACAGAAAAAGAAAAATGATTGGAAAAAAAGTACAATTATCTATAGAAGAGATTATGGGATGTGTTACTGAAGCTGGAAGAACAAGATTAAGACCTGTGATTTTGACTGCTTTAACTACAATTCTAGGGTTAATGCCTCTTGCAATTGGAATGAACTTTGATTTTGTGAGCTTTTTTAAATTTTATGAAGTCAATTTTTATTTAGGCGGAGATAATATGGTATTTTTTGGTCCTATAGCTTGGGCAATTATTTTTGGATTATCATTTGCTACTTTTCTTACTCTTTTAGTTATTCCTTCAATGTACTTAATACAGGTTAAATTAAATAGGTATTTAGGCTTATCATAATGGAAAGAATTGTTTTCTTGTTTTTCTTTACAGTAATATCTGTCCTTTTAGACTTTTACTTTTATCAAATTATCAAAAAATATAGATTTGTATCCTGGACTAAACCTTTATTTTATTTCTACTGGTCATTTACTGCAATCACTATTTTTAATTTTTTTTATTACATTTTTAATTTTAATTATGATTTAGGGTTCTATACTAAAACTATTATTTTTTCAATAATTATTGGAAATTTCATGTCAAAGATGATATCACTGCCTTTTATCTTAATAGACGACATTAGAAGGTTACTTATTTTTCTATTTAGAAAAAAAAGATCATCTTCAGAAAATAAAATATCAAGATCTAAATTCTTAAGCATTTCCGCTTCTTTAGCATATGGCCTTCCTATAACATCTTTGTCTTATGGAATATTATCAAATAATGTGTATGATTATAGAGTTAAAAGAAGAAATATAGCTTTTGAAAATTTACCAAGTACATTTCATGGGATAAAAGTTTGTCATATTTCTGATATACATGTAGGAAGTCTGAAGAATAAAACTGCAGTAAGGGGAGGGATAGATATGATATTGAATGAGAAGCCTGATGTGATTTTATTTACAGGAGATTTAGTTAATAACAGAGCTAGTGAGTTGAAGGGGTGGGGGGATGATCTCTCTAAAATTAAAGCTCCCCTAGGCGTTTTTAGTATTTTAGGAAACCATGATTATGGAGAATATGAAGATTGGAAAGATAATAATGCAAAAAATCAAAATTTTAATGACTTATTACGTAGTCAAAAAGAATTTGGATGGAATTTACTAAGAAATGAAAATACAAATATTGAGGTTGACAGAGAGAGGTTGAACATAATTGGAGTGGAAAATTGGGCATCATCTCGTTTCCAGCAATATGGTGATTTAGATTTAGCCTACAAGGGAATTGATGATAATAGTTTTAAATTATTAATGACTCATAATCCCTCTCACTGGAATGCTGAAGTAACTAATAATTATAAAAATATTGATCTAACTTTATCTGGTCATACTCATGGACTTCAATATGGGATAGATTTAGGAAAAATTAGGTTTAGTCCAGTAAGACTTGCCTACAAACAGTGGGCAGATCTTTATTCTATGAATAGTCAATATATTTATGTAAATAGGGGATTTGGATTTATGGGCTACCCTGGTAGAGTTGGAATTTTACCAGAAATTACAATTTTGGAGCTTAATAAAACTTAAAATTTCCAAGTTGAAGAAGAAACTTCGACATCAATATCTTTATCGGGGGTTACTTTAAGTGACTTATAATTAGTTTTATTTTTAAGATTATGTTCTCTATGATTGTTATCACAAAAAGGAAGCTTTTTACTTAAACCACATGTGCAAAAGCTGTATTCTTTATTTTTTAATAGTTTCAGTTTTTTCTTTGTTTTAAAGACCATGTAAAATAAAATTCAGAAACAATGGTTCCATCATCTAAGGTGCCTGTTGTTTTAATTTTAACTTCAACACCATCATTTGATGATTTTGCCTTTTGTACTGCATTAAAAACAGCTTCACCATCACTGCATGTAAATGAAACGTTTCCAGTAGCTTTCTTAAAATATTTAGAGCTCATACTGGTTACAATAAATGCTATTGAAGGGTTTACTCCAGTAATAGCTAAAGCAACTAATGATGCAGTCGATATTTCAGCTCCCATGCATTGGACTGCAAAATACATAGACTTAAATGGATTCATATTTTGCCATCTATAATACCATTTAAATGGTAAATAAGAAACACATTTTTTTTCAGAAAGTTCTGATAGTTTCATTCCTGAAAACCAAACCATTGGCACATTTAAAAAAAAATATAATGAGAAAGTAATAGGGTTTGAAAATTTATTTTTGAGAGCTAATTGAGATTTTGTAAGATTAATTTTCATAGGTTCAGCTAAGTTCTAATTTTTCACATGCTATTCTTGAAGCATCTTTTTCTGCGTTTTTTTTACTTTTACCATACCCAATTGAAATTTTTTCCCCATTTAGTTTTAATATTGATTTGAACTGAGAAAATTTATTTGAAGTTTTTGTTTTTTCTACAATAAAATTAATTTTTTTCCTTTCTTTTTGAGCCCATTCTAAAACTTTACTCTTGAAGTTATGAGTTTGTGTTGTCAAATCATTTAAATCAAAATAGGGAACAATTATGTTACTTACCACTTTGTTTTCACAGAAGTCAAAACCTTTCTCTAAATAACATGCTCCAATTATTGCTTCTAAAGCGTCACCGTGAATTGAATCATAAGATTTTGTTTTAATTTTTTTCACATTAATTAGTTTTTTCAATCCCATTTTTCTTCCTACATTGTTTAGTGATTCTCTGCTTACTATTTTAGATCTTATTTTTGTTAAAAAACCCTCATCTTTAAAAGGAAAAAGCTTGAATAGATGTTTTGCTACTATTAATCCAAGAATAGCGTCACCAAGAAATTCAAGTCTCTCATTTGATTCTTCTGTTTTTATTGATTTGTGCAGAAGCGCAAGTTTGTATAATTCTGGTTTTTTTGTTTTATATCCTAGAATGAAATTTATAGCATTAATAAGTTCTTTTTCTTCTTTTGTTCTTGATAAAAAAAACATATTTATTAATATTTTTTAAAAATTACTGAAGTGTTGTGACCTCCAAATCCAAAGGTGTTACTCATAACTATATTAACATTTCTTTTTTGTGGCTTATTTAAAGTTAAATTTAATTTTGAATCTATTTCTTCATCATTAGTAAAATGATTTATTGTTGGTGGTATCTCTCCTTCATTTAATGAGAAAATGGATGCTATTGATTCAATTGCTCCTGCAGCACCTAGCAGATGTCCTGTCATTGATTTTGTTGAACTTATGTTTAAACTATATGCATGTTTGTCAAAAACATTTTGAATAGCTAATATTTCACTTTTATCACCAAGAGGTGTAGAAGTTCCATGGACATTAATATAATCTATACTTTCCTTTTCAATATTTGAAGACTTTATAGCATTTTCCATTACTAACCTTGCGCCTTCACCTTCAGGGTGTGGTGCTGTGATATGATGAGCATCACATGACATTCCAAAACCTATTATTTCAGCATATATTTTAGCTCCTCTTTTCATCGCATGATCGTAATCTTCAAGAATTAATGACCCACCGCCTTCACCTAAAACAAAACCATCTCTATCTTTATCAAAAGGCCTCGAGGCCGTTTTTGGTGAATCATTTCTTTGAGATAATGCTTTTAATGCATTAAAACCACCTACACCAGTCTCATTAACAGCTGATTCTGAGCCTCCAGTAACTATAATATCAGAGGTTCCAGATAGAATATAGTTGTAAGAATCAATTATAGCATTAGATGCTGAGGCACAAGCTGAAACTGTTGCAAAATTAGGACCTTTAAACCCATATTTTATTGCAATTAATCCTGGACATATATCTGGAATTAATTTAGGAATAAAGAATGGATTAAACCTTGGTTTTTTATCATTTTCAGCAAAATTTATTAATTCATTTTGAAATGTTTCTATCCCACCGACACCAGAACCCCATATTGCTCCAATTCTATTTAAATCTATAGTATCTAAATTGATATTTGAGTCAGAAATTGCTTCCGCAGCTGCAATCATTCCAAATTGCGCATATATGTCCATTTTTCTAGATTCTTTCCTATCAAAATGATCTAGAGGATCATAATTTTTAACCTCACAAGCAAAATTAGTCTTGAAATTTGTGGAATCAAATGACTTTATATTATCACATCCACTTACACCGTTATAAAGAGAGTTTTTGTAATCATTTAGATTATTCCCTATGGGTGTTATTGCACCCATACCTGTTACTACAACTCTCTTTGAACCCATCCTTTTGGGAAAATCTATTTAACGTTATCTTTCAAATACGTTACAGCGTCTCCAACTGTTTGAATTTTTTCAGCCTCTTCATCAGGTATTGAGATATTGAATTCTTTTTCAAATTCCATAATTAGCTCAACTGTATCTAAGGAATCAGCTCCTAAATCATTAGTAAAACTAGCTGAGTCTGTAATTTCAGATTCTTCTATTCCTAATTTGTCAACAATGATTTCTTTTATTTTATTTTCTAAATTTTCCATAAAGATTAATTTTTAAATATGTTGCAAAAATAATTTTTTTTTTCGATTCTCAAACAATTAAATTACTATACTTTACATTGATAAATATATGTCAAAAAATATAAATCAAAAATTAAATTTAAATGAGGAGGATTATTCACTAATAGGTATTGTTTCAACTTCTAAAGAATATAAGATAGCTTGGGTTTTAAACAATACTTTAGAAATTTCATTAGTTAAAGAAAAAGATGAAAAAATTAATTTAATTAACAATGAGACAATTTATATCTCTCATTTTGTTTATAAGAGAGAAAAAAAATATTTAAGATTAATGTCTAACAAAATTTTGAACAGTACCTCAAAATCATATCTTATCTCGTCACTATCTGATTTCGACTATTTAATTCAATTTTCTCCAAATTTATTCGAGTTCAAATCATTTGATATAATAAATAACTTAAAATCTAATAATCTTATTCAATTTGCTAATTTTGTAGATACAAAACTTATAAAGGAAAAATATTTGTTATACATATGAAACAAATAAATAATAATAGGACAAAAGTAATAGCCACCATTGGGCCATCTTCATCGGGGTATGAGACTCTTAAAGAGATGATTAAAAATGGTGTAGACGTTGTAAGATTAAATTTTTCTCATGGTGATTACAAGGATCACAAAGAGACTATATCAAATGTCAGAAAAATAAGTGACGAGTTAGAATTACCAGTTACTGTTTTACAGGATTTACAAGGCCCAAAGATTAGAGTGGGTAAGTTAAGAAAAGATAAAATTCAACTTAAAGAGGGACATAAATTTTATATTACCTCAGATGATATTATTGGAGATGTTAATGAGATAAGTATTGATAATGATATTATTAGTTATATAAAAGAAAACGAGAGGATATTAATTGATGATGGTAAGATTGAATTAAAAGTAATTAATAAGGAAAAAAACAAAGTAAAGGTTGAGGTTAAAAGAGGTGGTGTTTTAGTACAGAGAAAAGGTGTCAATCTTCCAGAGAGTGATATTAAATTATCTTCTGTGACAGAAAAGGATGTCAATGATTTGTTATTTGGCTTAAAAAATAATGTTGATTGGGTTGCCCTTTCTTTTGTTAGAAGTGAAGATGATATTATTCATCTAAAAAGACTTATAAAAGAGAATGGATATGCCACAAAAATTATAGCTAAAATTGAGAAACCTCAGGCAATAAAAAATATTGATAAGATAATAATAGAGTCTGATGGTTTAATGGTTGCAAGGGGAGACTTAGGAGTCGAAATGCCTATGGAATCAGTTCCTATAATTCAAAAGAAAATAGTATATAAATGTAATTTAGCTTGTAAGCCTGTCATAATAGCTACTCAAATGTTAGAAAGTATGATTTCACAGAAAACACCTACAAGGGCAGAATCTAATGATGTGGCTAATGGAGTACTTGATGGAGCTGATGCTGTAATGTTATCAGCAGAATCTGCAACTGGAGATTATCCTTTGTTAGCTGTACAGAGTATGAATAGAATAATAAATTCTGTTGAAAAAACTTCTGATACTATCTATTATAAATTTGAAAAAATTAAAAAATTAAAAAACAGAGTTAGTGAAAGTTTAATAACTACAGCTTGCAGATTAAGTAAACAGATATCTGCAAAAGCTATTGTTACAATGACGAAGAGTGGTTATTCTGCATTTAGGGTTTCAGGCAGTAGGCCAAAAGCTAGAATTTATATAGTTACTAATGATAAAAAGATAGGTAATGTTTTGAACTTAGTTTGGGGTATTAGATCAATATATTATGATAAAACAGAAAATATTGATGCTACCCTTGAAAATGTTGAAACTATTTTAGTTGATAATAATCATCTTTCAAAAAATGATAAGTATATCATTACATCATCTATGCCAACTCATTGGAAAGGACATACAAATATGATGAAAGTTAATGTTGTAGAATTATAGACTAATACTCAGATTATCAAAAGCTAAATTCACATTTTTAGGTAATAATTCACTTATTTTATTGTGTTTTCCAAGATTATGAGAAATATGTGTTAAATATACTTTCTCAACATTTAGGTTTTCAATTAGATTTAAAACTTCTTCTAAATTAAAGTGTGAAATGTGCTTATCTATTTGTAAGCAATTTATTACTAATATTTTTGAGTTGTCAATTTTTTTTAGCTCATTTTTCTTAATGATTTTAGCATCTGTTATATAAGTAAAGTCACCAATTCTATATCCCAATATTTTAAGTTTATGATGATAGACTTCTATTGGATTTATCTTAATTCCCTTAAATTCAAATTTATTTTTAATTACATTCAAATTTATTTTTGGTAATCCAGGGTATTTAAATCCACTAAAAATATAAGAATAATCCTTTTTTAGTTGGTCTACTAGTTGATAATTTCCGTAAGCAGAAATAGCTTTTTTTTGTATAAAATTAAAGGATCTAAGTTCATCAATTCCTGAAACATGATCTCTATGCGCGTGAGTGTATAATACAAAATCAAGCCTCGATATATTGTTTTTCAAAACTTGTTGTCTTAGATCAGGACCAGTATCTATAATGAAATTACAACTGGTTTTTTCTATATATACTGATGATCTTAATCTTTTGTCTTTTATATTTTTTGAAATACAGACATTGCATTTGCATCCAATTACAGGTATTCCTTGAGATGTGCCAGTACCTAAAAAGTTAACTTTCAATTTTTAAAATTTTATTCAGTGTATTTAAGTTTTCATTTGAGCATTTTTCGGGAGATATATTAATAGATTCAATAATTTCTATTAGGGCATTAATTTTACCCTCAGTTGTAAAATATTTATTTATAATAACTACTTTTTTATCACGGATTATACAATAACCAGACTTAAAATTACCTTTTTCAAATCTAATTTTGTAATCTTGAGATTCTAAAAGTAATTCTATTTTTTTTTGAAATTGCTTGGTTAACTTGAAGTTCATAAAATTTAATTGTTGAAGATAAATAAAAAAAAGTTAATTGTTATAATAGGTCCAACTGCCAGTGGGAAAACTGGTCTTGCGATAAAGTTAGCATCAGAATTTAAATCAGAAATAATTTCTGCTGACTCAAGACAATTTTATAAGGAATTGAATATAGGCACTGCAAAACCTTCGAAGTATGAACTTTCTATTATAAATCACTATTTTATAAATAATTTATCGATAAAGGATGATTATAGTGTTGGTAAATATAAGGAAGAGGTTGATAGGTTTCTTAGAAAATATTTTAAATCAAATGATATAGCTGTATTGGTGGGAGGTTCTGGTCTATTTATTGATGTCATCATTAAAGGAATCGATAATGTTCCAAAAGTTCCAAAAGAATTTAGAGAAGAATTAAATAGATCACTAAAAATAAATGGTCTTTCTTCACTTTCTAATAAACTTAAGGAAGTTGATCCAAAATCTCATAAAAATATTGACTTAAAAAATCCTCAAAGAGTAATTAGAGCTCTTGAGGTTTCCCTCTATAAAAAAAAACCATATTCTTCATACCACAAGGGGATTAGTGACTTGAGAAATGATATTGACATCTATTTTCTTGGTTATAAATTTTCAAAAGAAATTCTTTATAATAGAATAAATAAGAGGGTAGATTTAATGATTGAGAATGGGTTGGTTGATGAAGTAAAAGGGTTAAGAGATTTTAAAAAATTAAATGCATTAAATACAGTAGGATATAAAGAGCTATTTAGTTATTTGGATGGAGAAATAAGTTTAAATGATGCTATAAAATTGATTAAAAGTAATACAAGAAAATATTCCAAAAGACAAATGACATGGTTTAATAAATATGAAAATGTAAACTGGTTTGATGATGAGGTAAATGATAATCAGATAATTAGTACATTAAAAAAATTAATAATTTGATATCATTTTTGAAATATCATAAAGTTCATTATCGATACCTTTTTTATTTTTTAAAATTTCATCAATTGAGTTTAATTTAGTCTTATTATCAATCAAACCTACCATTTTATTTACTTCTCCTTTTAATAAAAATTCAACACATTTGTTTCCTAAAATTGTTCCTAGAATCCTATCTGAAGGAACTGCAGTTCCTCCTCTCTGGACATGACCTAAAACTGAATATCTGACATTGCTACCTTCAATTTTATCTTTGATGTTTTTTGTTAATTTTTTTAATGATCCAAATTTACAACCCTCAGCATAAATGATTATTAATGATTTTTTTTCTTTATTTATTTTTTTAATTTCTTTGACAATTGAATTTAAATCTGTTTCGTATTCGGGTATTAATATCATTTCTGCACCTGATGCTATTCCAGATTCAAGAGCAAGATAACCTGATTCTCTCCCCATAACTTCAACAACAAATATACGTTCGTGAGATGCAGCTGTATCTCTTATCTTATCAACTGCTTCCACAATAGTTTCTCTCGCTGACGCAAATCCAATTGAATAATCTGTTCCGTATAAGTCGTTGTCAATTGTACAAGGAATTCCAATTAAAGGGAAATTATTTTCTTTAAAAAATATATTTGCTCCAGTTAACGAACCATCTCCACCTATTACTATAAGACCATCAATCTTATTAGTAATTAGATTTTTATATGCTTTATCTCTGCCATTTTTTGTCCTAAATTCATCTGACCTAGCAGTTTTAAGAATAGTTCCACCAACATGGATTGTATTTCCTACATCTTTTGGAGTTAAGATATTTATATTATTCTCTATTAACCCTTGGTATCCATGTTGTATTCCAAATATCTTTATCCCTAAGTGACTTGATGTTCTCACTATTGACCTTATACATGCATTCATTCCTGGTGCATCTCCTCCAGAAGTTAAAACTGCTATTTTTTTCATGGTCATAAAAATACTTAATAAACTAATTAAATGTATATTTAATGCTATTAAAATAGAAATTTGAAAAAATTATTATTAATTACTTTTTACTGGAAGTCCGAAAAATCTGTTGCTAAGATGAGATGGATAAATTTATCTAGAGAGTTATCTAGATTAAATTATAAAATATTTGTTTTGACATTTGGTAATGAAAATAAAACCTTTAATGATGGTGATATAGTAGTTATTCAAAGAAAAATAATAAATTCATTTTATTTTTTATTAGGATCAAAGAAGAGAAATTTTAATAAGGGAGTTTTAGATTCTTCTCAAAATTTATTAATTAAAATTTTATCTTGGTTCAGAGTCAATTTTTTTTATCCAGATGCGAGAATTTTATCATTTAATAAGTTAATCAAGTTTTTAGATAAATTAATAATTGAAAATAAAATTAATACTATTATAACCTCTTCACCTCCACACAGTATTCATAAAATTGCATTAAAATTAAAAAACACTCATAATATAAAATGGATATCAGATTTTAGAGATCCTTATTTAAATTGGGATATTCTTTTGGGAATGAATCCAACTTATATTTCTAAATGGATTCATTCCAAAATTGAAACTTCATTTTTAAAATCATCAGATAAAATTGTAGTAACAAATTCTAATTTAAAAAAAGAGTTTTCTCAAATATGTGAAAATAATAAAATTGATTATGTCCATAATGGTTCTGAAATCAATTCTAGTCCATTTAAATCAAAAAAATTTGTGATATCATACTTTGGATTAATAAATAAATTTAGAGATCCTAAAGTTTTTATTGATGCTCTGGATGAATTACTATCAATAAATGATGAGTTAAAAGAAAGGTTCGAGTTTCATATTTATGGAAATATTCAATTATCTACAATTAATTATTTAAGAAAAAAGAAAATCTTAAATACTAGTTTAGTGTTAAAACCATTTATAAGCTTTAAAAAATTAGAAAATAGTTTAACTTCTTCTTCTATTCTTTTGCTATTATTAAACAATAAAGAATCACAAAATACTACTCCATATAAAATTTTTGATTATTTGGTTTCTGAAAGGCCTATACTTACACTGAGTGATTTTAAAAATAAGGATGTTGACTATTTTTTAAAAAAATATAAGAGAAATAAATCACTTAAATATCATGATAAAAGAGGGATTAAAGATTTTTTAATAAAATCATTTGATTCTTTTAAAGAAGGTAAATTAATAAATATTAAATGTGATTATTCTAGCTTAAGATATGATAGAATCGCTGACAGATACAAGGATATTATCGAATCTTAATAAACTGATTTAATAAATCATTAAATTTTCTAGAAACTTTTAGTTTATATATAAGTACCAAATAAATTGAGGTTGATGATAATGATTTTATTATTATATCTAACCATGAATTATCTGTTGAGGGAATTAAATAATTAGATATACAAAATACAACTATACCCACTAATATTATTTTAATTGAATCTATTGAAAATGGAGATATTTTCATTTTAAATTTTATGAAAATAAATTTTAAAATATTAAAAAGTGAAATAGAAATTAATGAGGCATATGCAGCCCCTATCATCCCATGATTTGGAATTAGAATTAGGTTTAATAGTATATTTAAAAAAGCTAAAATTATTATCGTAATTACTGTGAATCTATAATGTTTTGAAAGAGAAATAATTTCCGAATTAAAACTAAAAAACATAATAATCAACTTAGATAAACCAATTACATAAACTACATTTTTGCCAGATATAAAATTTTCAGAATTAGGAATTAAATTAAAAATATGATCAAGATTAATTATTACTAGAAGATAAAAAAGTACTCCAATTAAGGTTTGATGTAAACTTATCTCTTTATAATAATTTTCAATTTTTTTTATTTTATTATTTTTAATATTTTCCGAAATAAAAGGAATTGAAATCTGAGATATTGCTCTTCTTGGTATTTCAATAATCATTCCAATATAAAATGCTGTTGTATAAATTCCTGTTTGTGTTAAACCAAGTAAGCTTGTAACCATAAGAACATCGCTATTAAGGACTATTATATTCGAGAAAGATCCTAAAAAAGCATATGAGCTATAATTAAATATTTTACTAAAATGTTTTTTAATCTTCTCAAAACTAAAAGTAATGGATAATTTATCTTTTTTATTTGCATAATAAATTAGGATAAAAAGACCAATAGAATATACTAGGATTTGAAAATTTATTAAAAAATCAAAATCTATAATTGATAAAGATAAAAGAATAACAGTTACAGCTGTAAAAAATCTATTAGATACACCATTGATTATATTTGTTAGAATTGTATCGTATCTCGCTCTTAAATACGATTCTATTAATGTGCTTATACTCATTATAAATAAAATGATATATACTATATAGAAATACTCAAAGAACAATTGAGATTTTTCTGAGAAAAGCAATTCTATTTCATCTAAAAAAAAGATTAGAGAAAACAAGACAATTGAATAAAAGATTAGAGTAATTATTAAATTAAGACTAAAAAATTGTTTTTTTTCTTTTGTAGATTCTTTAACAAGAGGATAAAATTTAACATAAGTAGAACTTACTCCAAAAGTTGCAATAGGAATTAAAATTGTTGAGGCACTTATAATTTGCCTTATTAGACCTATCTGTTCTGTCGTTAAGAATTTAGGAAACAGTATTATAGAATTAATAAAGCCAAGAAGAACACCAAAATAAATTACAATAGTAGTCCAAAAGCTTTGTTTTAATATTTTCCCCATTTCTTAATTTTATGATATATATTTTTATATCTATACCCTCTAACAAATTTAGAAAAATTATTACTGACAATTTTTTCCTCTTTGTTTATTAAAGAAAACATGTATCCATAAATTGAATGAAGTAAAGGGAAAATTGATTGGTTTTTTATTGAAAATTTAATTGAACCAATAACACATAAAAGAAAATCATACCCAAGTAAATACATTACCCTACCTTGTTTTATAAATTTTTCTTTTTTATATCTATTTCCCGTTTCTCTTTGATGAATACAAATAATTTTTTGATTAACATGAATTTTAAATTTGTTATATTCTAATTGTAATTCATCTAGTGTATCCCATCCAATAGATTCATAAAGACCTCCAATTGTTTTAAATGCTTCTCTGCTATATAATTTAATACAACCTCTTACATGATTCTTATTGTACATGTTGTCGATTTTTAAAACATTATTCTTTTTTACTGCAAGAACACCTGAACACATCCCTAAATCTTTATCACTTCTAAAAGATTCCACCATTCTCTCAAAATAATTTTCTGGTAAAATGATATCAGCATCAAATTTTCCTATAAGATCAAAATCTTTTATTGATCTTTCAAGGCCATAATTAAATGTTTTAATTATTTTTTTACCTGGTTTAGCATATGATTTCGAATTATTATTTGATACATAATTTATTGATTTATTTTTTTTGGCAAACTTTTTTAATATGCTAGATGATCTATCTGTAGATCCGTCATTTACAAAAGTTAATTGTGATACTTTGTAAGTTTGGTTAAGAAAAGAATCTAAAGTTTCAGTTAAATTTTTTTCTTCGTTATAAACAGGTATAATTATTAATATTTTCATCTTTAAAAAAACCATAAACTAACTGACATAATAGAAATAATTATTGATAGTATAATTTTCATTATTTTGTCAGATACATTGTAAGACCATCTACTTGCTAGCCATCCTCCAGCTGCACTTCCAACCCCTAAATTTATGCCATAAACCCAATTAACTTTATTATCAAATAAAAAAATTAAAAATGCTGATAATGAAAATATTAAAGCAACAAAAACTTTTATACTGTTACTATGAGATATTTTTAATTCATTAACCTTTGATAAAATCAAAATCATAAAAAAACCAACTCCAGCATGAATAAAGCCCCCGTAGATACCAACTAAGAAAAATAAAAAAAATGATAATAATTTATTTTTAATATTCTTTTTAGTAAGAAATGTTTTTTTTCTTTTTTCTTTGATAAATAGTGATACCATCACGATTATCATAATTATAGATAGAAGTTTCTTAAATAATTCTTCTGGAAAATTTATAGCTATGGTTGCTCCAAGAATTGCGCCTAAAAGTGATGATATTGATAACCAACTTGAAAATTTAAAATAAGATATTCCCTTGCTTTTAAAACCATATACTGCAGAAATATTTTGAAAAATCAATTGAATTCTATTAGTCCCATTTGCTTCAACAGGTGGAATGCCCATAAATATCATAACCGGGAGAGTTATTAATGATCCTCCACCTGCTAAAGTATTTATTATACCTGAAACTAATCCTAAAAATAGAAGTATTACAATTTCATTTATTTCCATATAAATAAATTTTACTATTATCCTTAGAATTTTTTAGAATTTCATGATTTGTTTTTTTAAAAATTGGATGAATAAAATTTTTACTTAATTCATTCAAGGGGACTAAGACAAATTTTCTTTCTTGAATTAATGGATGAGGTATTGTTAAATTATCCTCATTTAAAATTATTTCTGAAAAATATAATATATCAATATCAATATTTCTTTCTCCCCATTTAATTGACCTAGATCTTCCCATTTTATTTTCTATGCTCTTACAACATTTTAGTAAATTTTTTGGAGACATGGATGTTTTTAATTCAATAACTTGGTTAAGATAAAAATTTTGATTTTTTAATCCCCAAGGCTCAGATTCATATACTTCTGATGCCTTCACAATACTTCCGGCTTTGGATTTTAAGTGACTAATAGCACTATCTAGATTCTTCTTCCTATTTCCAAGATTAGAGCCTAGACCTAGGAAAGATGTTAATTGCCTAATTTTTGTCTGTCCCATATTCTTTCATGGACATAGTATATAAATATTTTAGTGAATATTTCAGCAATAGCAACATAACCTCCTGTTAAAGGAGATCCAGTAAACCACCATGCTAAGAAAAATGTATCAAGTGTCCCTATTGTTCTATATGTAAAAGCCTTATACAGACTTCTTCTCTTGGAGTGATGAAACCTATCAGACTGTTTATTCCAACCTATTCTCCATGCTCTTTCATGAAAAAAATATATAAATAATTTTGTTACGATCTCCATTCCACCAACCTTGAGACCTATTAATACATCTCCAGAAAACAACCATGTAAGAGCAGCTGTATCTAAAGATGCAACAACTCTCCAAGTTAAAGTTTTTAAAAAACTTCTTTTAAATGTTTCTTTTGATGACATTTTCCTAATTATAAAGTAATAATAGACATTAAGTCAAAATTTTCAATATAATTAGCAATTTTTTGTGCAAATTTTCCTCCAATTGCTCCATCAATTATTCTATGGTCATATGCATGAGATAAATATAACTTATTTCTGATTTCAATTTTATCACTGTTTTTAGTTTCAACAACAGAAGGTATCTTTCTAATACTACCTATAGCTAGAATCCCAACCTGAGGTTGCAATATTATAGGTGTTCCCATAACATTCCCAAATGAACCCACATTTGAAATAGTGAATGTTCCACCGTCTAAATCATCAGGAGATAATTTATTATTTCTAGCTTTATCAATTAGTTCGTGTGAATTTTTTACTAAATCCATAAAACTTAACTTATCGGAATTTTTAAGTACAGGAACAATTAAATTATCATCCTCAAGTGCAACAGCAATTCCAAGATTAATGTAATTTTTTTTTATAATCTTATCATTAATGTAAGAAATGTTCATCATAGGAAAATCTCTGAGAGCATCAGTAACACATTTTATAAAAATAGGATTAAAGGTCAACGGGAATCCATTTTTATTAAGAAAATCATCTTTTATTTTATTCCTATCATTAAAAACATTTGTTATATCTGCTTCAACAAAAGATGTCACATGAGGAGATATTCTTTTTGAGTCTACCATTCTACTGGCAATTATTTTTCTTACCCTGTCTGGTTCTATTAATTCCTCACCATCTTTTAAAATTATATCTTCTTTGAATGGAGTAGAATTATTTTCAAGTGCGGTCGATTGATTTTTATCTTCTAAATATTTTAATAAATCATATTTAGTTACTCTTTGGTTTTCTCCAGTACCTTTTATATTCTCTAGAGTATTTAAAGTTATATTTTCTCTGCTGGCAATATTTAAAACTAATGGTGAATAAAACTTATCTGATTTTTTTAATTCTTTTTTTATAGTAGAACTTTGAGCTGAAGAAGCATAATCAATTTTAATTTCTTTAAAATCTTTTTCTAATTCCTTAACATATGAATTTGTATCAGAAAAACTACCTTCATCTGAAGTCTCAATTACTGCAATAGGCTTACCAACTTCTACAACATCACCTTCATTAACTAGGATTTTTAAAATCTTCCCAGTACAAATAGAAGGTATTTCAGTGTCTACTTTGTCTGTAGCAACCTCAAGAACAGATTCGTCTTCATTAATACTATCTCCTTCTTTTTTTAACCACTTTAAAATGGTTCCCTCCATTATGCTTTCGCCCATTTTAGGCATAACCATATCCACTTTATTCATATACTTTATTATTTAATTAAATAATTATAATATAGCTTTGCATAGTACGTTAAAATCGTAAATGAAAGTAACAAGTTACATATTTTTTTTCTTTTCTTTCCTTCTTTTTTCTTGTCAAGACAAGTGTGATTATTATAGAACATATACTAAACAAGAACCTATCTATTCATCTATGGAGGTGTTAAGAGATTCAGTAGAATTTGTTGAACCAAGAGAAATAAATAACCCGGGTAAATTAAATTATAAAGGAGGATATTTATTTATAAGTGAGACTTCGAAAGGAATTCATGTAATAAATAATAAAAATATTAGTAACCCAATTAACATTGGATTTATAGTTTTACCAGGGAACTTTGACCTTGCTACAAAAGGCGACTATTTGTATGCTGATAGTTACCTTGATTTAATTGTTTTTGATATTTCAGATATAAATACAATAAAGGAAGTAAATAGGATTGAGGGGTCATTTGAAAATTATTATTCTAATCAAGGGCTATTCAACGATCAAGGTATAGTTATTGGTTTTGATGAAGAAGTTGTTGAAGAGTATATAGAAAATTATGACTGTGATAACGCATTTGATTAAACAAAATGAAGAATTTAAATTATTTAATATTTGTTGTATTGATTTTAGCTTGTGAATCATCAGGTGACATAATTAGATCAAACAGTGGGGGAGAGGCTGGTTTTTCTGGTGATGGTTCCTCTACAACAGGTATAGGAGGTTCAATGGCTAGATTTACTATAGTAGGTGACTATCTCTACACAGTAGATTCATATGCTCTCAAGTCTTTTGATATAACTGACCAAGTTAACCCAGAATTTAAAGAAGAAGTTAACCTTGGTTGGGGTGTTGAAACTATATTTCCTTATGATAATAATTTGTTTGTAGGGGCACAGACTGGGATGCATATTTATTCTTTAGAGAAAAAAGAAAAACCTTCTTGGGTATCTACATATGAACATATAACAAGTTGTGATCCGGTAGTTGTTCAAGATGACTATGCTTATGTTACCTTAAGGGGAGGTGCTGAGTGTCAGAATTTTAATAATCAATTAGATATAATTGATATATCTGAATTAGGGCAACCATCCCTATTTAAAACTTATCCTATGATAAATCCACATGGATTAGGAATTGATGATAATTGTTTATTTATAACAGAAGGTGAGTATGGTTTAAAAATGTATGATATAACTAACCTTGATGATATCATATTAAAAAAACATTTTAAAGACATTAGCTCAATAGATGTCATCCCTTTTATGGATGTCTTAATGGTTATAGGTTCAGATGGATTTCACCAATATAATTATGATTGTGATCTTGGTGAAATTGAATATATAAGCACCATTCCAATTAAGAACCTATAAAAATGAAAAATATATTTTTTATTTTTTTATTTATTTCTACTTCATTATTCTCACAAAACAAAGATCTACTCATCATTGATGGGGTTAGGTATAAAGGCAAGTTGATTAATTATTCAGGTTTAGATATTAGAAATCCAGATTCAGGATACCTTACTTTTTATTTCCCAAAAATTAATGATACTCTTCGCTTTAGTTCTAAAAGAAATATTAAACTCAAAATAAATAAAATTCAAGAATTTTATAATTTCCAAAAAAAGAGTTGGAATAATTTTGAAGCTGGTCTAATTTTTAGTCCTTATGGATCTCATGGGAGCTTATTCCTTTCAAAAGGTTTAGTAAATAAAAATCTTTTAAATATAGGAGTTGGTACAGGAATTTCTACTATAGATCAGATTAATTTTTTCCCTATTTTTTTAACAAATAGTTATGATATTTTACCTTTTAATAAATCAGTTAATTATAGAATATATTTATTTAATAAAATAGGTTTTTCACTTGGAAAAGATCTAGGTTCTAATGACTATATTTCAACTGATGGAGGTTTTTTTATAAACCCAAGTTTTGGTATTAAAAAATCATTTAAGAGAAGGCATATTTCATTTAATATTGGTTATATGATCCAAAATTATGAGTCCGAACATAATTTTTGGTTGTGGGACTGGGATCTAGTCGGGTTTCCTATTGATCAATCTAATAATACTATAAGAAGAGATGGTAATTTTAAGGTATTAACATTCTCTTTTTCAATTTATTTTTAAATTTTTTCTTAAAAGATTTAGTGCATTTATTGTCGTTAAAACTGTATTGACATCTCTTCTTTTCGTCAGAATTAGTTTTTTGCTAATAGTTTTTTCTTTATCTGAAAATGCAATCCAAATCGTACCAACTGGTTTTTCTATTGTCCCTCCGCCAGGCCCAGCAATCCCTGTTGAGGAAATTCCAATTGAAGAATTAAACTTAATTCTTACATTTTTTGCCATCTGTTCTGCTACCTCTTTTGAAACTGCTCCATATTTATTTAGTATGTTTTTACTTACACCTAAACAATTTATTTTTATTTTATTACTATATGCTACAATTCCTCCAGTAAAATATTTAGAAGCTCCAGGGACAGAAGTAATTAGACTCGAAATATTTCCTCCAGAACAACTTTCTGCTACAGATATAGTTTTCTTTGTTTTAATAAGGAAATTGCCTACAACATTTTCTAATTCATCATTATCGTACCCATATATATATTTATTTATCAAGCTGATTAAAATTTTTTCCTCGTTCTTTACTTTTAGTTTCAATTTAGATATATCATCACCTTTTCCTGTTAAACGTAGCTTCACTCTCCCAATACTAGGTAAATAAGCTAAGCTTAAATCTTCATCTAAATTTTTTTCCCAATTTGAAATTTTATCGGAGAGCCATGACTCCCCAATCCCTACAGTCTTAATTATTCTGTGATAAATGAATGGTAGAGTAAATTTTTGCTTTATTAAGTTAACACATTCATTTTCGAATAAACTCTTCATTTCATAAGGTACACCCGGTAATGAGATAAGGATATTTTTGTTTTTTTCAAATGACATTCCTGGAGCTGTTCCATATTGATTGAAAAGAACTTTGCAGTTATTTGGTACTAGTGCTTGGTCTTTATTTTTTTGAGTAAAATCAAAATTTCTTTCTTCAAATTTTTTTTTAATATGATTTAATGTCTTTTTATCATATACTAGTTTTCCATCAAAAATATAATTTAAACAATTTTTTGTTATATCATCATTTGTTGGTCCTAGTCCACCTGTTATAATTGTGAGATTATAGTTAGAAATTGATTTTTTGATATTATAGTTAATATCGAGATTATTATCTCCTATAGATGTTTTTTTAGAAACAGTAATACCTAAATCAATAATTTTTTGACTTAACCATTTCGAATTTGTATCTAAAATATGACCATAAAGAATTTCATCTCCAATAGTAATAATTTGGCAAGTTATCTTATTCACTTTTCTTATAAATTACATAGTCAAAGTCAAATTCATGTTTTTCATCCTTAGGATGAGATATTCTGCTAATTTCTAACCAATTACTTTTATTCCATTTTGGGAAATATGTATTTCCATTTATATTGGCATATATTTCAGTAATATATACTTTATCAACATAATCAAAACCTAACTTATATATTTCACCACCACCAATAATAAAAATTTCTTCATCTTCTGATACTCTAGATTCTTCAATAGCTTTCTCAATAGAATTAACAACTACTGCTCCTTTACCTCTAAAATTATTATTTCTAGTTACAACTATATTTTTTCTATTGGGAAGAGGTCTGTATTTTTTTGGGATCGATTCCCAATTTTTTCTGCCCATTATAACCGAATGACCTTGAGTCATATTGCTAAAATAACTCATATCATCAGGTAGATTCCAAGCTAGTTTGTTATTTTTCCCTATAACTTGATTTTGTGATACAGCAACAATCATTGATATATTTTTCATATTTTATTTCCCCTTATAAAATCAGATGAAGACATTACTTTCTTGCCTTCAGCTTGAATCATTAAAAGATCAATACTTTCACCTAAATTGTTATTTAAAACGATTTTATTGTCAATTTCAAACATTTGTTCTCTATTATTATGATAAGTATTTGATTTTCTTGCTTTCAAAATTTTGTAATTTTTATTCTTAAAAATAATTCTAGCTCCAGGGTAGGGACTTAGTCCATTAATTAACTTAATTATCTTATTTGCACTTTTATTTAGGTCAATTAAACAAGTTTCTTTATTTATTTTTGGTGCTAATTTATCATTTATTGAAATTATTTGTTTCTTCTTTTTAATTTTTCCAAAAAAAATATTTTTAACTGAATCGAGAACTAGTTGTGAACCTAATGTCATTAATTTATCGTGTAATGTTCCTGCATTCTCATCATTCTCTATTTTTATTTTTTTAGAATTTATAATATCTCCCTCATCGATTTTAGAATTAATATAAAATGTTGTGACACCCGTTTCTTTTTCTCCATTAATTATTACCCAATTAATAGGTGCTGCGCCTCTGTATTCAGGTAATAAGGATGCGTGAAGATTTATGCAGCCTAGTCTAGGTAAATCAATAATTTCTTTAGGTAAAATTCTAAACGCTACTACAACAAAAATATCAGCCTTTAAATTTTTTATTTTATCAATAAAATTTTGATCTTTTAAGCTTATAGGTTGAAAAAGTGGAATTTCTTTTTTTAAAGCATACTCTTTAACAGCTGAAAATTTGATTTTTCTTCCTCTTCCTCTTCCTTTGTCTAATGCTGTTATGACACCAACAAGATTATAATTATTATTAACTAAACATTCTAATGATTTCACTGCAAATTCAGGAGTTCCCATAAATAAGATTGATTTCTTCTTCATCTATTCAAAATCTTTGTATAATAAGTATTCTTTTCTCATTTCTTTATATTCAATGAGGTCCTTTTCCCATGTGGTTCTTATCTCTTTTTCACTTAAACCTTTTTTAATTTGTATTTCTAATTTTTTATTTCCTGCAATTCTATAAAAGTATTTTCCAAAAAATTCATTTTTATTATCTTTTAAATTATTGTAAAAGTCAATCAGATATTTAATATTTAATTCTCTTTTTGCTTCATTAATTCTAAGATCAACACCAAAAACGTCTTCTCCCTCGAATTTAGGTCTACTTTCTTCACTCACGCTTTTAGGAAAAAATGAAAATTTTTTTTCTTTGTAATGGGGATGTCCAATTACTTGGAAAGGATAATCTGTACCTCTTCCTATACTTACAATAGTCTGTTCAAAGAGACATAATGAGGGGTAAAGTATAATAGATTGTTGATTTGGTAAATTAGGAGATGGTCTGATTGGTAATATATATTCATCATTATGATTCCAATTATCAATTTTTATTATTTCTAAATCCAATTTTTCAGCATTATCTATCCATTTTTCTCCTTTAATCATCATAGCAAGTTCACCAACTGTACAACCATGGACAATTGGTATAGGGTGCATACCAACATATGAACGGTAAAGTGTATCAAGAACAGGTCCATCAATATAATTGCCATTAGGATTTGGTCTATCTAAAACAAGAAATTTAATTCCTAAATCAGCACATTTTTGCATCATGTTATGCATAGCACTTATATATGTGTAAAATCTTGCTCCCACGTCCTGAATATCAAAAATTATAATATCTAACCCATTTAAATCAGAATCAGTTGGGATCCTATTTTTTCCATACATTGAAATAATTGGGATTTTAAGAGAATTAATAAGTAATGTATCCCCATTTACAGTTTTTCCTCTTTCAATTTTTCCAGTAAAACCGTGTTCTGGACTAAAAATTTTTTTAATATTAATATTTAAAGAAAACAATGTATCAATAAGATGTCTGTTTTCTACCATTGAAGTATGATTTACTAGTAGGCCAATTTTCTTACCAGAAATAAAACTATTGTAATTATGTATTTTTTCTGCTCCAACCTTTATATTTTTATTTTCTGATTTAACTTGGAAAAAGAAAAATAGAAAAATCAACATTAGAATATTTTTCATTGTTTCTTAATTTTTAAAACATTTCAAATCTATTAAGATTAATTATTTTGATTGTTTATTTTTAAAGATATAATTTATGTTTTATAGAATTTTAAAAGAATTATTTATAAATATTTTGCAAAAAAAAATAAATAAATCTAATTCACAGATTGTAATATTAAATGATTGGATAGGTCTAAATATTTTATTTAATAATTATTATGAAAAAGATGAGATTGTTCTTTTAAAAAATCATTTTAATAGTAATGTTAAAAAAAAAATATTCATAGATGTTGGCGCCAATATTGGGAATCATACACTGTTTTTTAAGAATTATTTTAAGGGTATAAAAGCATTTGAACCTCAAAAAAAAATTTTTAAAATTTTAAAAATTAATACCGAAGATTATTCTAGTATAGAAGTATTTAATTATGGTTTAGATTTAAGAAGTTATGATTCCAAATTTTATATTCCTTTTTCAAATTCAGGAATGGCTAATGAGTCAACTAAAGATTTATCTGGTTATTATGAAAAAGTAAATTTTAAAGTTTATGATGAAAACCATAATGATAAAATAAGTTATATAAAAATTGATGTTGAAGGGAATGAAGAAAAGGTTTTACTAAGTATGCAAAAATCAATTATTAAAAATTTGCCAATTATTTCCTTTGAATTAAATTCTAAAGCTATATCAAGAAAAAAGATTATTGAAATTCTTAAATCTTTTGGATACGAAAAATTCTATGTGTCTGAAAAATACTTCTTTCCTATGAATTTAAGATTTATTAAAAGATTTTTTGGAAAACCAAAAAGATTAAAATTAATATCACGATCAAATTTATTGTCAGAGAATAATTTTAGTTTAATACATACTTTTTCAGAAAAATCACATTTTAAACTAAATGTCTAAAAACCCACATATATTATTTATTACTTATGGTTATCCTAAAAATCTTGATGATATCAAGTATAGTTTTTTTAGAGAACAAGCAGAATCTCTTTCTGAATACGGTGTTAAAGTTGGTGTATTAAGTTCTAAATTAATATCATATTTAAAACCATTCAAAACTTCTTTTTTCCCAAAAATTAAGTATAAAACTGAAAATAATATAAATGTTGTTAGATGTTCATGGAATAAATGGATTCCATTTAATGAAAGGTATAAAATATATTTATTAAGATATATTTCTTCTTTAGGTTTTAAAGAATATATCAAAAAAAATGGATTACCTGATTTAATACATAATCATTCTCTTGTTTATTCTGGTTTTATTTCAGAGTATTTAAGCGATAGATATAAAATCCCCTATTTAATTACTGAACATAATTCTGGATTCCATTATGGAAAATACAATTCACTTTTAAATGATATTTCAAGAATTTGTAATAAATCCAGTTTATGTTTAGCTGTTAGTTCAAATTTGGGATTATTATTAAATAAAAAAATTAACGATTCTCCTAACTGGAAAACTCATCACAATTTAGTTTCAAAAAATTTTTTTCAAGAAGAAATTAAACAGCTCAATACAAACCAATTTACATTTATTGGTATTGGAAATTTAATTAAAGAAAAAAATTTCTCACTTCTAATAAGGTCTTTTAATAATTTTAATAAAATATATCCTAATTCATTTCTTAAGATTATAGGTATAGGAAATGAATATGGTAAACTAGCTAATATTTCTAAAAAACTTAATATACAATCTAAGGTGAGTTTTTTGGGTTCATTATCTAGAAGTAAAATAATTAAAGCTATAAATAATTCTCATGTTTTTGTTTCTTCTAGTAATTATGAAACTTTTGGTATTGCCTCTGCAGAATCGTTATCTTTAGGAAAAGTAGTTATATCAACGGCAAATAGTGGTTCGTATGATATTTTGAATAAAAGAGTTGCACAGATTGTTGAGATTAATAATGTAGATGAAATGACAAATGCAATGGTAAATGTTTATAAGAATTACAAAAAATATGATCCTTTTTTGATAAGAAAATATTCAATTAAAAAGTTTTCAGATAAGGTTATTACTAACAACTTAATTTCTAAATATCTTCTAATTTTAAACAAAAAGTGAAATATATTTTTTTTAAAAAAATTTTAGAAAATTAAATATTTTCATAAATTATTAATTTCATTGTCAAGCCAGGACGTTCTATACTTTATCCAATTCTTTAAAAATTCAATTTCCTCATAATAGTTATTGCCTATAAAACTATTTGGCCAAATGTATATTCCAAAAATTCTCCATTTATCAAAATTCTTTTTAATTACATCTGTTTCGTTGTTAAGTAGTGAATATTTTGTGTTTATAATATCCATTAGATTTTCGTCAGACAAAATATTAGTTCTTAAGTCATTCCACCTGTTTTTTAATTTAATTACAAAGCTCTCGTCTTCTAGTATCCTTTCCCACCAAAATGGTACATTCCATGAATCTCCAAGACATCTTTCGTTAAATTTATAGCACCATAAGTCATATCTTTCTCCACCACAATAATCTGCATTCCCAAATGATAAATTAAAATCCCATATTGGACCAATATTTAACTTTTCTCCTCTGTCCTTATACAAATAAGTACTAAGCCTATATCCATCAACATTATTTGATAGCTCATTTAAGATAAAGAAGTCAATAAAGGAATTTTCATTTATATATTTTCTGTAACCATCAATTGGATTTTTAAAATTATTTGATGCTAATGAAGACTCAAATTCATTAAAATATTTTTGAATGTATTTTTTTTGATCAGCATGAATCTCTCCAGGTTTAGGGTATTCATAATTGAAATTTATTTTTTTATCTCCATTAAGTATTCCAAACACATCATAATTTGATTGGAATGAGTTATAATCAGTGTAATTCCCATCTTCCATATCACTCTTATCTATTTTAATTATATAACCACCTGAAATAGTATTTTCATCTAAATCATTTTCTTCTAGTTTTGATATGTTAATTCTGTTTTTATCACGTTTTAGTTTTTCCATGAAAATATATAGGCCTTTATATTCATAGTTTATTGTAAGTTCTACAAATTCAGTTCTTGATGCATAATACCCCATTAAATTAGATAACTCATATATGATCTTATTTCTTATAAGTGTTTTGTCACTAAATGGACCATAAAGAATCCAATCCTCTTCTTCTGGAAAACCTAATAATGGAACATCAATGTCATTGTACTGTTCATCCCATGTTTCAATTCCATATGATTTTTTATCAAAGTACTGAGATGACTCTCCTCTGATTTCAATTCCAATAATTCCCTCAAAAAAAATCGAATCTTCTTTTTTAACTTTTAGTGCTGCCGGTACTTTTGGCTCATCAACAATTTCAGATTCTGGACCTACTCCTAGTGTGTTAATTTCGAAATTATAAACATAAACACAATCTTCACATTTGTCATTATTAGCATCTCTTGTATCTTCATTTATATTATTTTCATTATTAGTATCTGTAATAGGGTCAATACTATTACATGAAATAATTAGCGTTACAAATAAAAATAGAAAAAATATGTCTTTAATTTTTCTTTCCATTATGTTTGATTTAGACAAAAATACTAAATGAAACCTTTTAATAATATTTATAAATTTAATAATAAAAATAAACCTAATAGTTTTTCTCAAGTAATCAGAAAAGTTGCTTTAGTAAGTGTTTCTTTTGGTTTATTCTCAGTACTTGTTTCATCATTTATTTTATCTGGCTTTAAATATGAAATTAAAAAGAAAATATATGATTTTTCAGGTCACTACAATGTTTCAAATTATAGTAATGGTTTAAGCTTTAAAAATTCCCCTATTAGTTTATCTGAAGGTTTATATATTAATCATAAAAATATTAAACAAATAAATTCTGTTCATCCATACGTATTGAATTCAGCTCTTATTCAAGGTAAAGAAAACCTTCTTGAAGGTGTGATATTTAAAGGCATTGAAAAAAAATATTTAAATAATATAAAACACCATATAGATCAAATTTCAGTAGATTTTAATTTAAATAATTCAGTAATCTTAAGTAATTCTTTATCCAAAAAATTAAAAGTTTATCAAAATGATACTGTTACTTTGTTTTTTCCTAATGATCCACCAGTTTTTAGAAAATTATTAGTTATTGGTGTTTATAATACTGGTTTAGAAGAGATAGATGATATCACGGTATTTGGTGGGATTGATTTATCAAGAAAACTTTATAAGTGGGATAACCAAAAAGCGTCTGGACTTCATGTTTTTGTTAATAATGACTTACATAATAAGTCTTTACTTGATGAGATAAAAAATAATACTTCTTACGATGAGTATGCTGAGACAACAAACTCAAAATATATACAAATTTTTGATTGGCTAAGTTTACTTGATAAAAATGTTATAATCTTTTTTGTAATTATAGCATTGGTCGCATGCTTTAATATGCTATCAATTATTTTCATTTTAATTATTGAAAAGACTAATTTAATTGGTACTCTAAAATCATTTGGTGCCAAAAGAAAAATTATATATAAGATATTCTTTAATGTTGGTATACAAATTACCTTTTATGGTATGGTTCTTGGTAATGCTCTTTCTTTTTTAATAATTTATTTTCAAAATAATTTTAAGATATTTAAGTTAGATAAGGATAACTATTATATAGATTATGTGCCTATGGATTTTACTATTATTAATGTATTAACAATCAATGTAATAATGTTCTTAATGATATTAATTTCTATAAGTATTCCTATAATTTATATAGATAGAATTAGAGTTATTAATTCTATAAAATTTAGTTAGCTTTTAAATGAGGTAAAAAGACTTACAAACTTCATATATATAATACCGAGAAAAGCTTCTCCAGAAATTTTGAAAGACATTTTTGATTCTCCAATTTCTCTATCCTTAAAAATTATAGGAATTTCTTTAACTCTATATCCCAATTTGTATCCGATAAATTTCATTTGAATTTGAAATGCATACCCTTTAAAATAGATATTGTTTTTCATAATGCTATTTAGAGCTTTATAACTATATCCATTAAATCCACCTGTAGAATCATTTACATTCAATCCAGTAATTACCTTTACATAATAATTAGCAAAAATTGATAATAAAAGTCTGGGCAGAGGCCAATTTATTACAGTGATACCCTTAATATATCTTGAACCAACAACAATTTCAATATTATTATTACTTAACTCATTAAGTAGGTCTCCTAACTTATTTGGGTCATGAGATCCGTCACAATCTAATTGAAAAATAAAACTGTATTTTAATTCTAAGCTCTTTTTAAATCCTTTGATATATGCTGTTCCTAAACCTTCTTTACCTTTCCTTCTTATTAGAGTAATATTTATATTGAATTTTTTTGAATTTATTGCATCTTGAACATATGACCCTGTTCCATCTGGAGAATTATCATCAACTACTATTACATCAAATTTATTACTTAAATTTTCTATTTTTTTTAATGTAATTTCAATATTACCAATTTCATTAAAAGTAGGTAAAATAATAACTGAGTCACTTTTTTCTTTCATTATTGAGTATATAAAATATTTATTTTCAAACTTAATCTATTATTTGTTATGAATATAATCCATTTAATTTAATTTTTGTAGCATGATTGACATTCAGTTTGAGATAAAACAGACAATAAAAAAAGCATTAATTGATTCTTTCAATTATGATTGTAATATTGAAAGTATATCAATTGACACAACGCCTAAAAATTTTGTTGGATTTTATACTTTTATAATTTTTCCCCATCTTAAGTATTTAAAAACTAAACCCGAAGAAGCTGGAAATGTAATTGGGAATTATTTAGTTGAAAATTCTAATATTGTTTCTGAGTTTAATGTGGTTAAAGGTTTCCTCAATCTTGATTTATCTAATAGTATTTTAAAAGATTTGTTTAAAAGTATATTTAGTTCAAAAAAATGGGGATTTAAGAAATTTGATGGGGAAGAGGTTATGGTTGAATTTTCATCACCAAATACAAATAAGCCTTTACATTTAGGTCATTTAAGAAATATTTTTTTAGGTGATTCCATGTCACGAATTTTAGAGGCGAATGGGAAAAAAGTTCATAAAGTTCAAATAATTAATGATAGAGGGATTCATATATGTAAATCCATGATCGCATGGAAACTTTTTTCAGATGGGCAAACACCTGACTCGTCAAATATTAAAGGAGACAAATTTGTAGGTGATTATTATGTTAGATATGAAAAAGAGAATCAAAAACAAATTAAAGAATTAATCTCTAGTGGTAAGAATGAGAAGGAGGCTTCGAGGGCGACTCAACTATTTAAAGGTGCAACTGATCTTTTGAGATTATGGGAAGAGAAAGATAAGCCTACGATTAAATTATGGGAGATGATGAATAATTGGGTTTATAAAGGTTTTAATTCAACTTATAAGTCTATTGGGATAAATTTTGATAAAAACTATTATGAGTCTGAAACATATTTGTTAGGTAAAGAAAATATTAAAAATGGCCTCAAAAACAATTTATTTTATAAGAAAGATGATGGTTCTGTTTGGGTAGACTTAAGTAATGAAAAATTAGATAATAAAATACTATTAAGAAGCGATGGAACATCTGTTTATATAACACAAGACATTGGAACTGCTATTAAGAGATTTGAAGATTTTACAAAAATTAAGAAACAGATTTATACTGTTGGGAATGAACAAGATTATCATTTTAAGGTCTTATTTAAAATACTGGAAAAACTTGGCTATGATTGGGCTAAAGAGTGTTATCATTTATCTTATGGTATGGTTGACTTACCTGATGGCAAGATGAAATCTAGAGAGGGGAATGTGGTTGATGCAGATGATCTAATTAGCCATATGATACAAACAGCAAAAATTAGAACAGAAGAATTGGGGAAAATTGATGATTTTGATTCCGATGATTTGATTGACTTATATAATAAAATTGCATTGGGTGCTTTAAAATATTATTTATTAAAAGTTGATCCCAAAAAGAAGATGTTATTTGATCCTGATGAATCAATTGATTTTCATGGGAATACGGGTCCGTTTATTCAATATACCTATGCTAGGATTTGTTCAATAATTAGAAGAGCGAAAACATTAAATATAGAATATGCTAATTATAATATTGATGATTTAGAAAACATATCTCTCAAACAGAAAAAAATAATTGATCATATATATCAGTTTCCAAACATTATTGAAATCTCGTCAGATTCTTATTCTCCTTCATTAATTAGTCAGTTTACTTATGATCTGGCTAAACTTTTTAACTCTTTCTATCAAGATGAGAAGATAATTGATGGAAAAAATAATGAAACAACTTCTTTTAAAATTGCGTTATCACACTTGACATCTGTTACGATTAAAAATTCATTAGAATTACTTGGAGTTGATGTTCCTAAAAAAATGTGATGAAAATATTATTTATAGTACTTCTTTCAACGATTATCTCTTTTAGTGGAATTTATTTTCTGAGAGAGAAAGTTTTTAAAGTTAATGACAAGGCACCTGATAATAATATGATAGCCAATGAAAACAATTTTTATAATTTATCTGCAAATGATATCGACGGAAATAGTATTGATTTTTCTAAATATAAAGGCAAAAAACTATTAATAGTAAACGTCGCTTCAAAATGTGGCTATACATCTCAATATAAAGACTTACAAGAGCTACATAAAAAATATAATGATAAGGTAACAATATTAGCTTTCCCATCTAATAATTTTGGATTTCAAGAACCAGGTTCGAATGATCAAATAGAAGAATTTTGTGAAACTAATTATGGTGTAGAATTTCAGTTATTTGAAAAGTCAGATGTTAGGGGTAAAAATTCTAATCCTGTCTATAAGTGGCTCTCATCTGTAGATGATAACGGATGGAATGATAAATCACCAAGATGGAATTTTTTTAAGTACCTTGTTGATGAGACTGGAAATTTGAAGGCTGTATATTCATCAAATATAAATCCTTTAGATAATGAAATTATTGATTTTGTTATCAATTAAATCTGTAATTTCTTATATTTTTTTTCTTTCTGAATATATTTATTAGTGACAAACCTGTAATCGAAGATAAGCCAGATACAACACCCCCCATAACAGTTGATATAACGACTAGAGTATTAGTAGAGCTAATATTTAATATTTCAATAATTTTTGATGATAATATTGATTCAGACTGATACTCTATACTCAGCAAGAGAAAAAACCAAGATGTTGAAACACCGATAAACCCACTTAAAAAGTGGGAAATGTAATTGTCATCAAAAAGTAACCCTAAAGTAAAGGGAACAAAAACTATTGTCCACCAAGGAAAATATGAACTAATGTAATATGTTGATATTCCAGTAATTAAAATTCTAAGTATAAAGTTCATTGTTTATAATATATTTTTTCATACATAACTTTACCCTTATTATCTAAATGTGATTCATTAAATAACAATTCCTTATAGTTTCCTTTACCCCAATTTGTTATTTCACCAAAATAATTTATGTTTCCAGGATTTCCAGATTGACCACCAGGATAAACTCCCCAAGCTTTTGTCTTCTCATTTTCATTTAATCTTACAATCATTCTCCATGATGGACCGTGTGTTTTACTAGCAGCGTTTAAAATATTACTATATCCCCCAACTTCCACATTGTCTTTACTGAAGCTCTTAATATTTAGAAGGTGATTAATAGATGTGTTCTTAAAATCTTTCCATAAAATATCTTTTTTGTTATTTTTTTCTTTCCAATTATTTAATGATTCAGTGGCTTCTAAAAATGATTCATTTATTATATTCTCAATAGTTTCTTTTTTCGGAGTAGATATATTATCATAAAACTCAAAATTTCTATTTTTTTTAATTATTTGAGTGGTGACAAATGAATTTGGTTTTCTATAAGAGTACTGCATTGTATCAAACTCATCCCATAACTTTTGACGAATTTTTCTCCACCAAGTAACAAACAGAGGTGGACCAGATATATTAGGATTAGAAAAATAATCCCAATCTCTTATTGAGTTATAATATATTTTTTCTTCATTATTTAATTTTAATGTATCAACCATAGGTAAAATTATGGGTAAGGCTTCAAATGCTTTATAACTAAAATTATCATTCTGAATTTTTTTAATATCTTCAAAAGAAACTAAATCTAATGATTCAAGTCTTTCGTTAAGTCTTCTTCCTCTGTACATCTCATAATTATCACTATAATAATAATACGGATAAGATTTGTCAACAGGGTGTTGATTAGCTGAACTTACGTAACCACTTTCAGGATTTCTCAAAGAAAGAGAATGGTTATAGGGTATGTACCCATTCCATTCATGATCTGGGTTAGAACCATCCAACACAAATTTACCTTGACCTTCCCACTTTACGGGAAATTTTCCTGCTATTGTTATGCCTATATCACCTTGCTTTGTTGCATAAGCAAAATTTTGAGCAGGTCCGTGAAAGAATTCAAGTGCATTCTCAATATCAAAAATATTTTTAGCTTTATTTAATAAAAGGAATGTTTTATACTCTACTGATTCATCATGAGCAATCCATCTCATTGCAAAATTCCCTTTTTCTTTATTTGAATTAAAATTTTCATCGTATACTATTGGCCCATAATGAGTATAAACAATTGTGTCGTAAAAAGATTTTTCGCCTTTAATTTTAATTTCTTCTATAATTTTTTCTGTTTTTAACAATTTATCTCCATATCTATACTCAGATCGAGAATGATCTTTAAATTCTACTTTATACCAATCAACTACATCTCTTGTAGCATTTGTCTCCCCCCAAGCAACATGTTCATTAAAACCTATAATTACCCCTGGAGCGCCGGGTAATGAGGCTCCCATTGTGTTGTAATTTGGAGAGTTAAGATGAATAATGTACCATATTGATGGAAGATTAAGTGAAAGATCGGGTTGACTAGCAAGAAAAGAACTACCATCCTTACTTTTTTCTGATGAAATGGCAAAATTATTACTACCGTTGTCTTTATCATGTTTTGAAATTGTAGTAGTAGAATTATTTTTTAAAAATTTATTTTTGGGGGTATCTATTTTTGAGATAGTATAATTGAATTTGGTTCCTGAAGGTATAATTGGTTTTATTTTACTGTCATACTCTGGAAATAGTAAATTATACTTTTCTTCACCTAAGATATTTAACAAGTAAGTATCTTCCATATCCATATCTCTACTTGATAACATATCAGACATTGACTCCATAAGTAAAAATGTTTTTAATAGGGTCCATTTTTCTGGCTTATAGTTTAGGAGTTTATATTCTATTGGGTAATTTTCGTAGTTAAGGGTTTTTATATAATCATTTATTCCTTCTACATATGAAGATAAAAGTTTATATGTTTTTGAGTCAGAAATTGATTTATTTAAAGTTCTATTCGCTGCATAAGTAATTCCCTTTCTTCTTTGTTCTCTGTCTCTTTTCAATGCTCTTGGCCCAATTATCTCAGATAATTCGCCCGATGCAGCTTTAATTTGAAATTCCATTTGCCATAATCTATGTAAAGCCGTAAGGTATCCTTGAGTATAAAATAAATCCTCATCATTATTGGTGTAGATATGTGGTATTAACATACTATCATATTGAACAATAACAGAATCTTTAAGATTATTTAAACTTATTTTTTCAAATACTTTTCTTTGATCAATTTCAGAATTTTTCCAAAATCCATTATATGGATTTAAGATTTTCCCGAGAGGGGGTACCTTTGAAATTTCATTATTTAAAATAAAAATTATTGAGGATGTTAAAACAGTAAGAAATATAAATAAAATCTTATTTTTCATTTTTTTTTGGTGCGTTAGGAAGGATTCGAACCCTCAACCGTCAGAGCCGAAATCTGATGTTCTATCCAGTTGAACTACTAACGCAATAGCTTAATTTAAAAGTATTTCGTTTATTTTATCTGCAGCATCTTGTAAAGTATTGGTTGAAAAAACTTCAAGACCAGACTCCTTAATTATTTTTGCTCCTTCTTCTGAATTTGTTCCCTGAAGTCTTACCACAATAGGAATTTTTATTTCACCAATATTTTTATAAGCTTGCACTACACCGTTTGCTACTCTGTCACACCTAACTATTCCTCCAAATATATTTAGTAATATAGCTTTAACATTTTTATCTCTTAGAATAATTCTGAAACCTGCTTCTACTGTCTCTGCACTTGCAGTACCTCCAACATCTAAAAAATTTGCAGGATCTCCTCCAGAAAGCTTAATAATATCCATAGTAGCCATTGCAAGACCCGCACCATTTACCATACAACCTACATTTCCATCAAGTTTGACATAGCTCAAATTTGCTTTATTAGCCTCAATTTCTGCAGGATCTTCTTCAGATAAATCTCTTAATTCTTCAATCTCTTTTTGTCTAAATAATGCGTTATCATCAATATTAACTTTTGCGTCAACTGCTAAAATCTGATTATCTGACGTTTTTAATACTGGGTTTATCTCAAAAAGTGATGCATCAATGCTATTGTAGGCATTGTATAGAGAATAAATAAAATTTATCATTTCTTTTAAGGCATTGCCTGAGAGACCTAGTCCAAATGCTATCTTTCTAACTTGAAATGCTTGTAAACCTATCTCAGGATCCACCCACTCTTTAATAATTTTTTCAGGATTTTCTTCAGCTACCTTTTCAATTTCAACGCCTCCTTCTGTTGAGGCCATGATCACATTCATTCCGTTTGTCCTGTCTAATAAAATACCTAAATAATATTCTTTTGGCTCGTTTTTACCAGGGTAATAAACGTCTTCTGCAATTAATATCTTATTAACAGTTTTTCCTTCTGAACCAGTTTGGTGAGTTACTAGAGTTCCTCCTAATATATTTTTTACCTTTTCTTCAACCTCATCTATACTCTTTGCTATTACAACGCCATTTGAATTAGTTTCTTTAATAGTGCCTTTTCCCCTTCCTCCAGCATGGATTTGGGCTTTAAGAACAAAAATGCCAGTTTTTCTTTCTTCTGATAGTTTTACAGCAAAATCATGAGCTTCTGATGCTGAGGTTGCAACATAACCATTTTGAATTTTTACTTTATAATTATCTAGAATTTCTTTGGCTTGATATTCATGTATATTCATAGTGATACGAAACTATAACATTATAGATTATATATCAAATCTTATATTATTTATTAATCTTAAATGTTAATATTAATTAGATTTGCTCAATGCTTAAAGCTGTTAATATTTCAAAAAATTTTAGTCAAATTAATGTTCTAAATAAAATTAGTTTAGAAGTTAAGAAGGGTAGCATCGTATCAATATATGGTAAATCTGGTGCTGGCAAGTCAACTCTTCTCTATATTTTAAGTACTCTTGATGAAGCAGATAGTGGAAATGTTTATTTTGATAGTGTATCAACTAAAGAATTAAAGGGTAATAAATTATCAGAATTTAGGAATAAAAAAATTGGTTTTATTTTCCAATTTCATAACCTCCTGGAAGAGTTTAATGTTCTAGAAAATGTATGTGTTCCAGGTTATGTTTCTAAAACTAGGAATTCAGAAGTTGAAACAAGAGCTATTGAGCTTTTAAAAATATTGGATCTTTCGGATAGGATTACTCATAAACCTAGTCAGTTATCTGGAGGAGAACAACAGAGAGTTGCTATAGCTAGGTCATTAATAAATTCACCAGACATTATTTTTGCAGATGAACCTACAGGAAATTTGGATACTGAAAATTCTAAGAATTTTATTGAACTCATTAGAAAGCTTAATAAAAAATATAATCAGACATTTGTAATAGTAACACATAATAAAAATTTCATTAAAGTATCAGATTTCAGTTACACTATTGATAAAGGTAAACTAAGTTGAATAAGGGGATATATTTTATGTTTTTTGCAACTATATTTTTTATGGTTGTGAAGATTGGGGTTAAGTTATTACCTCATATTCCTGCTATGGAAATAGTTTTTTTTAGGTGTCTTATATCTTTTTTGATCACATATTTTTTACTTAAAAGAAAGGGTTATAATATTTTAGGAAACAATAGAATATTACTTACACTTAGAGGTATTTTTGGTACAATTGCATTGTATCTCTATTTTGTAATATTACAGGAAATTCCTCTAGCTACAGCTTCAACTCTAATTTATCTCACACCTCTTTTTACATCTTTAGTTGGGGTTATGATTTTAAAAGAAAAGATGACCAATATTCAATGGATATTATTACTAGTTGCATTTGTTGGAATTTTGCTCATACAAGGTTATGATTCTCGTGTAACAGTAAAATATATTACTATTGGTATATCAGGTAGTCTTTTAGCTGCTTTTGCGTATACTATTATTAGATATCTTAAAGACAAAGAAAAATCTTTAGTTTTAATGATTTATTTTCCTATGATAGCTTGTCCAGTGGGAGCACTACTTAGCTACTTTAATTGGGTGACGCCATCATATTATGATTATTTTATTCTTTTAGGTATCGGAGTTTTTACTCAATTTGCTCAATATTTTATGACAAGAGCATTTCAATCTTCAGAAGTTTCTAAAGTATCTATTATTTCCTATGTTGAGATTTTATTTGTTATAGCTATAGGTAATATTTATTTTAATGAAAGTTTTGAAACATTGGTATACTTAGGTATGTTTCTTGTAACTTTTGGTGTTGTATTAAATGTGATTTTATTTAGGAGTGATAAACAAAATATATAATACGTCCTTTTCTCTATTGACTGATCTATATCAATTAACAATGTCTTATGGATACTGGAAAAAAAATATTCATTTAAGAGAATCTAATTTTAGTGTTTTCTTTAGAAAAAACCCATTCAATTCTGGATATGCTGTTTGTTCTGGATTAGAGTTTATAGTTGATTATTTAAATAGTTTAAAATTTTCAGATTCAGATATCAAATATTTAAAATCATTAAAGTCTCAAAATGGATCGAAATTATTTGAAAATAAATTTTTGAAATTTTTAAAACAATTTGAATTTTCATGTGATGTAGATGCAATAGAGGAGGGTAGGATTATATTTTCAAATGAACCTATAATAAATGTTAAGGGACCAATCTATCAGTGTCAGTTAGTAGAATCAGCTATAATTAATATTTTTAATTTTAACACTCTGATTGCTACTAAGGCTTCTAGGATGAAATATAGTGCTAAAAGTGATCCCATTCTTGAGTTTGGTCTAAGGAGAGCACAAGGGATAGATGGATCTTTGTCTGCGAGTAGGGCATCTTATATAGGTGGTTGTACTAACACATCAAATGTTTTAGCTGGTAAAATCTTTAATATTCCAGTGAGTGGCACTCATTCTCATAGTTGGGTCCTTGCTTTTGATAGTGAGTTGGAGTCATTTAGAAACTATGCTGATATAATGCCCGATAATTCTGTTTTACTGGTTGACACATTTAATACTATGGAAGGCATTAATAATGCGATAGTTGTAGCTAAAGAATTAGAAAAATTGGATAAAAAACTCTTAGGTATTAGGATTGATTCTGGAGATCTAGCTTACTTAAGTAAGAAAGCAAGAAAAAAACTAGATAATGAAGATCTGGATTATGTAAATATTATTGCAAGTAATGATTTAGATGAGTTTTTAGTTGAAAGTCTTAAAAATCAAAAAGCTAAAATTTCTATTTGGGGCATAGGAACAAAATTAGTTACAGCATATGATAATCCATCTCTCGGGGCTGTATATAAGCTAACTGCCTTAAAAAATGATAGCAATGAATGGGAGAAAAAAATAAAACTATCTGAACAAAAAATAAAAATAAATAACCCAGGAATTAATCAGGTAATGAGATTTAGAAAAGAAAATAAATTTTTCGGTGATATGATATATGAAAAAAACTCAAAAGTAGAAAAATTTAAAATGATTGATCCTAATGATTCAACTAGAAAGAAAGTTTTTAATAAAAACTACATTATGGAAAATTTATTAATTCCAATTTTTAAAAAAGGAAAACTTATCTATAAAAATCCTTCAATTGAACATATAAAAGAGAAATTAAGTAATGACTTAGAGCTATTAGATAATTCCCATAAAAGATTAAATAACCCGCATACCTATCCTGTAGGAATTGAAGAGAATTTATTTTTAGAGAAACAAAAGATGATTCTTATGCTAAGAAAATGAAAGCTTTACTTATAATTGATATTCAGAATGACTTTCTTCCTGGAGGTTCATTAGAAGTTAAGGAAGGTGATCTAATTATATCTAAAATTAATGAAATAATTAGCAATTATGATCTTGTCATAGCTACAAAGGATTGGCACCCAGAAAATCATGTGAGCTTTGCATCAAATCATGAAGGAAAAAATGTTGGAGATTTAATTAATGTTAATGGATTTAATCAAATTTTATGGCCAGATCATTGTATTCAAGATTCACATGGAGCAAAATTTCCCAAAGAATTAAATTGTAATAAAATTGATAAAATAATTTATAAAGGGACTGATAGTGATGTTGACAGTTACAGTGGATTTAATGATAATGCAAAGGATACCTCTACAGAATTATCTAATTTCTTGAAAGATAAAAGAATTGATAAACTAGACTGTGTTGGTTTAGCAACTGAGTACTGTGTAAAATATACTGCATTAGATGCTATTCAAGAAGGTTTTAGTGCTAGAATAATTGTGAGTTGCACTAAAGGGTTAAGTCAAAATGGTATAGAAGATGCTATTGATGAGATGAGACTGAAAGGAATAGTTATAATTTAATTTTCTTTAGACTCCATGAATTTAATTAATTCAACAACTTTAGATGAGTAACCCCACTCGTTGTCATACCAACTAACTAATTTCACAAATTTACTATTTAGCATTATTCCTGCACCAGCATCAAATATAGACGTTCTTGAGTCTCCAATAAAATCTGTTGACACAACTGCTTCATCAGTATACCCAAGTACTCCTTTTAATTCGTTCTTTGATGCTTTTTTCATTGCACTACAAATTTCTTCGTATGTAGTTTCTTTATTTAAATTAACCGTCAAATCAACAACTGAGACGTCAACGGTAGGAACTCTAAAAGCCATTCCTGTTAATTTTCCATCTAAACTAGTAATTACTTTTCCTACTGCTTTCGCAGCACCAGTAGATGATGGTATAATATTTGAGAATGCTGCCCTTCCACCTCTCCAGTCTTTAGTTGATGGCCCATCAACTATTTTTTGAGACGCAGTTGCTGCATGAACTGTAGTCATTAGCCCACTTTCAATACCAAAATTATCATTTAAAACTTTTGCTAATGGTGCAAGACAATTAGTAGTACAAGAGGCATTTGATACGAAATTCATTCCATTAGAGTAACTCTCATTATTTACTCCCATAACAAACATTGGGGTATCATCTTTTGATGGTGCCGACATAACAACTTTTTTAGCTCCAGAGGAAATATGTCCGGCTGCTGAATTTTTAGTTAGGAATAGACCAGTAGACTCTACTACATATTTAGCATTAATATCACTCCATTTTATATTTGCGGGATCTTTTTCACTTGTAACTCTAATTTTTTTTCCATTTACCACAAGATCTTTACCTTCAACACTAACTTCACCATCAAATCTTCCATGAGTTGTATCATATCTTAACATATAACTCATGTAATTAGCGTCAATTAGGTCATTTATTCCAACAATTTCTATATTAGGATTATCAACAGCGGCTCTAAAAACTAGTCTTCCTATTCTTCCGAATCCATTAATTGCGATATTTATTTTATTCATGATTAAATATTAGATTTTTTGCAAAACTATATATGAATCTTTTCAAATCAAACAATTAAATGTTAACAAATTAATTTTCCTTAAAATTTTTATGATTTTTTAAGTACTAGATTATATTTGCACCACAAAAGGTCCCTTCGTCTAGGGGTTAGGACGCCAGGTTTTCATCCTGGAAACAGGGGTTCGATTCCCCTAGGGACTGCAACCTTTAAAACCCATCAAAAGATGGGTTTTTTTATTTCATCTTATAAATTATTTGCCAGAATAATGATGCCTAAGAGAATATAGGTTGTCTTTATGTTCTAATGTATATTTCATTAGTTCATTCCATTTTTCTTGTGGCATAGTATTTCTTATTCTTTTAAAACCTTCTGCCCATGCTTTTAAAAATGCTTCGTGACTCTCAGTAACAATCATATAATTTAAATTCCACTCATCTCCCCAACCATGAGTCATCATTGAGTATGATATTACCATACCTTCATCGACTAATTGGTCCCATACAGGATTAAAATAGTTATCAAATAATTTATATGCCTTATTTTGATTTGCAAACTCAACTTTATTTTGATTAAACATAACAAAGCCTTGCTGAGCATTCAAATTAAAGCAAGTAAGCATTAATGTTGTTATTATTATTTTCATTTTGTAATATTTACTTAAAAAATAAATCTACAACTATCTGTGAAAAATTCAAAAAGAGAGTTCTTAGGCTTTAAGAATGAGGGTATTTTATTTTAGGTGAAACATACTCAAAAAAAATACTGTCAAATATCATATTCCAATTGTTAATAGGTATCCTTCTTCATCACTTACATCAATATAATCATCTTATTATCGGAACTTTTTCAAGAATCTCAGATCGCACAAGACTTATTGGAATATTACCAGCATCATTAAATTTTTTGAAGAAATCTTTTAAAGTAAACTCTTTGTTTTCTTTCTCAAGTTTTTCAGCATACTCTGCTACAATTTTTTCTGCCATATATTTTCCTGTTATGTATGATGTTCCATATCCAGGTTGTCTTAAATATAGGTGTTGTTCAAATTTAAGGAGGTGTGGTTCTCTGTTCATCCACCTCCTTGGGGTCCACTTAACATGAACACCACCAGCTTCTTCCATTGTCATTTCATTGGCGTGAGCATATAACGATCCAAGTCCTCTTGCAGCTCTCTGTGCAATCATTATCCAGACAATTTCTCTTGACCTAGGGCTATCATTATATAGACCGGCATGCATAAACATTTCCTCAACTCCTGTGGCAATACCCTCATTTTTAGTGTCAAAGATATTATAAAGAAGAGCACCCCTTCTTATAGGGCTTTCATGTGGATTATCTCTCATCTCTGCTAAATCAAACCAATGAACAAAATGAGAATACAAAGGTAATGGGTCAAGATGAAGACCTATATTAAAAAAGTTTCTTTCGTTTTCAGGAACATATTTTCCCATGTGTTCTCTCAGTGCTGGTTCCATATTTTCTTTGAAAGGCATAATTTCTTTATCTCTAATAAAGTCTACAAACCTTCTAACTCCTTCTTCTGTTAATTTTTTAAAATCTTCTGGTGAGTTTGTAGGTGAAAGTTCAGGGAGGTTTCTATTATTATGTTCCTCTAACTTTAAAGATGCCCAAGCCCTATCAAGTTCTCTTTGTAAAAGTCTCACCTCATCCTCCCATGTCATTGGTAGCAGGTGTACATTTTGTTGGTACCAGGTGTAATTTTCTTTACCTATACCTGATGCCCCAGTTTTTTTAGATGATTCCTCTTCTAACCATACAATAAACTTTTCAGTTGAATTAATTGCATTCTTTATTTCTTTATTAATCTCATGGTCAGATGCTAAATTTAATTTAGATCTCACAACAATTAAATTATCTCTCTGCTGTCTTAAATTTTGAATTCCAGCTATCCAAAGTTCTTTTGCATTACCTATTAAGTTTGTCCTAGCTTGATATAAAAATGGAGTAATTGATTTTAACTCTTTTATGAATTTTTTTTCAGAGTCTGGGTCAAGAGGTAAATCATACATCCAAAACTCAAGTACTCCGTGATTTGTTGGGCCTTCGTGAGCTGGAACGTCACTCTGATTCATCCATAATGTCTGATAGAAAGCAGGGTCTCTCTCCCAAGGTCTTAACACTCTATAATTAAAATCATAACCATTCATTTCAGCTCTTACTACATGCCAATCTATCTGCTCGCTTACTGACCACTTGTTAATATCAAAAGAATTAAGTCTATTTTTTAATGCTATAAAGCTATTGTGATCGGTTTTGAATCTTTCTCTTGTGTAGTCAGGTGCACCATCAAGAAGTGGAGGTGATTCAAACTCTCTCCAATCATTAAACAGGTTAACTAAATCTTTATATTCAAATTCACTATTTAGTTTATAATTTTCCTTTGTATTACATCCAAGTACGAATAATAGAATAATAAATGTTCTCATTTTACTAACTTAATAATTTAACTATAAGTAAATATAAATTGTTTTATTTTGTGAGATGAGGATTTCTCATAAGCACAAGTTTATTTTCTTTTGTAATCCTAAAACTGGATCTGATAGTTTTAGAGAAATGTTAAATCCTTACTCTGAAATCAAAGTAAATAATAACTCCAAAATACAAGGAGAAAAAAATCCCTTCTACACTCATATTTCACCAATTGAAACAAAAAAAATATTTAAAAATCTAGGTTGGGATTATGATGATTACTATAAGGTAGTATGTACAAGAAATCCTTACAATAAGTTAGTGTCTCTTTATGAGATGATCTACAAACGATACCCAAATTTTTTAAAGCCAGATTTTAAAAAATGGGTCATTAATACAAAAATTAATAAAAGTGGGGGTGGTGGAAAAGACCATCAGAAATGGAGAAAATATGGGACCTATGCTCTAGAAAATTTTATAAAAGATGAGTACGGAAAATTATTAGTAGACAAGGTGATAAGATTAGAAGATTTTTCTGAAGAAGTTCCTAAATTATTTAAACATCTTAAATTACCTGAAATTAGAGATGTTATAAAAAAAAATGTAGGATATAAAAGAAAAGAAACCCAAGAATATTTTGACAAAGAATTAGTGTCAATTATCAAAAAAAGATATTCTTGGGAATTAAAAAAATTTAGCTATGATTTATTGTAAAACTTTAGACTTAGCTTCATTTTCAGCGTCAAAAACTTTAGTGCTAAAAAACTGAACTTCTCTAATGATTTTTCCTCCTTTCCACTGGTAGGAGATATGGAATGGAAAATTAATAATTTCATTTGTGTATTTTCCTCTTCCAGAAAATTCACTCCAAATAGATGTCCAAACATTGCCATTTGAATAGTAAGTTGTTTCTATCTCTAGATTATCGTGATCCTCATAGGGAGATTCCTTAAATTTAATATTATCAAAAAGGTCGAAAATATTTTCAACTCCTGCTATGAACTCTCCCTTATTTAAAATATTTCCATTAGGGTCAGTAAATTCAAGGTCTTCAGAGAATACTTGTTTAAGGTATTCAATTTCTTCATTTTCAACTGATTCAAAAACCTTTTGAATCATTATAGATTTATCATCATCAATTTTAACATCTCCAAAATTTGCATTTTTTTCATTACAGGAGAATAATAAAATTATTGATAGAAAGAATAAGTTTTTCATATTAGTAATTTTAGTTTATATTCTAAATTAAATATGAAATAAGAAAATTAAAAAATAAAAGTTGAAATAAAAGATATCATGAAAAAGCTTATTATGATTTTCTTGTCCATTGTAATATTTTCTTGCAAAGAAAAAGAAACCAAACTTGAGGATGTATCAGGTATGGTGTTTATTAAAGGATCTAACTATTTTATGGGTGGTAATAGCCAGGAAGCAAATCCTGATGAACTTCCAGTTCATGAAGTAAAAGTAAATTCTTTTTGGATAGATGAGACAGAGGTAACTAATGCAGAATTTTCTGAATTTGTAGATGCAACAGGATACGTAACTACTGCAGAAATAAAACCTGATTGGGACGAAATTAAGAAAGATCTCCCGCCTAACACACCTAAACCTGATGAGAGTGTTTTTGTTCCTGCATCATTAGTTTTTAAAAAAAATGAAAATATATCAAACTTAAATAATCATACTCAGTGGTGGGATTGGGTTCCTAGTGCAAACTGGAAACAACCAGGAGGTGAGGGTACTTCTATAGAGGGAAAAGAAAATCACCCTGTAGTCCATGTTAGTTGGTTTGATGCTGTTGAATACGCTAGATGGAAGGGTAGGAGATTACCAACAGAAGCAGAATGGGAATATGCCTCAAGAGGTGGACTCAAAAGTAAAACTTATAGTTGGGGAGATGATAAAAACTTAAGTTTATATGCTAACACATGGGAGGGTGAGTTTCCAAAAAATAACATAAAGATGGATGGTTTTGAGTCAACAGCTCCAGTTAAAAGTTATCCACCAAACAATTATGGTCTATACGATATGTCCGGAAATGTTTGGGAGTGGTGTTCAGACCTCTACAGTTATAATTATTACTCTTCTCTAGTTAATAAAATATCAGATAACCCAAAAGGTCCAAATAAAAGTTTTGATCCAAATGAACCTTTTGCTCTTAAAAGGGTTGTTAGAGGAGGAAGTTATTTATGCAGTAAATCATACTGTACAGGTTATAGAAACTCCATGAGAATGAAAAACACTCCTGACACAGGCTCTATGCATATAGGTTTTAGAACAGTAATGGACATTAAATAATATTTAATATGAGAAATTCAATTCTAATTTTATTAATACTATTGCCATTAACTATTCTATCTCAAAACAAATCAGATATCATTGATAACTTTATCACTGAGGGAAAAGATCTTTGGAATATTCCTGGAATGAGTGTCGTGATAGTTCAAAATGATTCTACAGTTTATAAAAAAACCTATGGAGTTAAAAATTACTTTAATAATGAACCAGTTGACAGTAAAACTATTTTTTCAATGGCTTCTACCACAAAAGCATTTATTGCTATGGGTTTAGGTATTTTGGTAGATAGAGACTCAATAAATTGGGATGATAAAGTAAAATTACATTTTCCATTATTTAAATTATCTGATGATTACATAACAGACGATGCACGTGTTAAAGATTTGCTTACTCATAATCTAGGTATTGGTAATGAAGATAGATTATGGACCACAGATAGTACGTCTGTAGATGAAATGCTATATAATTTTTCTAAATCTGAAAAAAAATATTCTTTAAGGGGAGGTTACACATATCAAAATATCATGTACGTAATAGCAGGAAAAGTAATTGAAAATGTTTCTGGTGTGTCTTGGCAAGACTTTATAGAAGATAATATATTAGACAAAATTGATTTTTCATGTACGTTAACTTGGTCTAAAGATGTTTTCACTTATATAAATCATACTTATCCCCACATGATAGATTATGACGAAGGTATAGTTAATGTTCCCTTTACTATTTCAGATCAGATTGGGGCTGCTGGAATGATGTGGTCTTGTGCTGATGATATGGAGAAATATCTAAATTTCCTTTTGAATAAGACAGAAGTTAATGGACAGAAAATTTTGTCTGATAACACTTTCAATTATATTTTTGAGCCTCATATACTAGTTGGAAATTCTTTCTACCCAACATCTGAACTTACAAAGCCTAAATGGAAAACTTATGGTCTAGGTTGGTTTCAGCACGATTACAGAGGTTATAAAATAGATATGCACACAGGTAGTCTACAGGGTTTAGTGGCAATAATTGCTTTAATAAGAGACAAAAATATTGGAGTACAAGTTTTTGCAAATCTTGATCATGCTGAGTTAAGGCACGCTATTATATACAAGGTATTTGACCTGTTATTATTTGATGATGATTCAAGAGATTGGAATAATGAGGTTTATACCCTATACAAAGAGAGGTCAGAACAATATAAGAAATCATACCAAGATATCTTTACTAAAAGAGATATTGATTCAAAAATGTCTTTGAACTTGGAGGATTATGTGGGAGTTTATTCAAGTGATATGTATGGTGATGTAACTGTGTCTTTAAAAAAGCCCAAAATAAAAAAAAAGGGATCATATTTAAATGCTAATATTAACAATGATATTAAAAATTTTGATTTAGAGTGGTGGGAAAATGATACTTTTATTACTGATAAAGATGAAAAGTGGAGAGAAAAGTTATTGATTGATTTTATAATAGAAGATAATATTTCTAAAAAATTAGTTATATATGATGTTACCTTTAATAAGAAAATTTAGTTTCTTATTTATTTTCTGTTTATTACTATCATGTGATAGTAATACTGAAAAGAAGAATGTCATAATTATTCTTGCTGATGATTTAGGTTACTCAGATTTAGGTTGTTTTGGTAGTGAGATAAATACCCCAAACATTGATAATTTAGCTAATGAAGGAATAATTTTCACTAATTATTACTCATCTCCTCTTTGTGCGCCTTCTAGGGCAATGCTTCTATCGGGAAATGATAACCATGAAGCAGGTATAGGAATTCAGGCATTTAGTTCACAAGATTATGGGTATGAAGGTATACTATCAGAGAGAGTAGCAATAATACCTGAAATTTTAAAAAGTAATGGATACAAAACATTTATGTCTGGAAAATGGCATATAGGTGGTGACCCTATAAGTAGGGGATTCGACGACACATTTGTTTTACTTCCGGGAGCATTTACTCATTATGACAATAATAAGCCAATTAAGGGATATCCTGATTCTGCATTTTCATTAAATGGAAAAAGAATTTTATGGGAAGAAGGTAAATACTCTTCAGATGAATACACTGATAGGTTTATAAATTATATTGAAAAATCAGATGGATCACCTTTTTTTGGTTATTTATCATTAACTGCACCACACTGGCCTTTGCAGGTAGATGAGGAGTTCTCTGATAAATATAGAGGTGTTTATGATAAGGGTTATGAGGATCTTAAGATTTCGAGAATAAATAAAATAAAAGAGAAAAAACTTATAGATATTAAAGAGGAACACTTTAAGGTAAAAGATCTCACATCGGACTGGGAAAATTTATCAGAAGAACAGAGAAAAATAGAATCGAGAAAGATGGAGGTCTATGCTGGTATGATTGATAATTTAGATTACAATGTAGGAAGGGTAATTAAATTATTAAAAGAAAAAAACAAGTTTGAAAATACAATTATAATTTTTATGTCTGATAATGGTGCAGCAGCTGAAGATTTCTATTATAATCAAACGTATGGTCCATATATTCAAGATAAATTTTCATACGAGTATAATGACATAGGAAAACCTGAGTCTTTCGTCTCTTTAGGAAAAAATTGGGCTGATGTAATAACTAATCCTTTTAATTTATACAAAGGGTATACAACTTCTGGTGGTATGAGGTCGCCACTTATTATCTCAGGGTTATCTAGTGAAAAAAAAATATCCAAAGAGTTTGTGACTTTACTCGATATAGCTCCCACAATTTATAATTTGACTAATTCTAAATATGAATTACTAAGTAAAAATAGAATTAAAAAACCTATAGGAGAGAGTATTATTCCCTATATAGATGGTGAGGAAGGTAAAATTCATGATAAAAATTATGTTTTTTCTTTTGAGCATAGTGGTAACGCAGTCTTAATAAAAAGTAGATGGAAAATTGTAAATAAGACTTCCCCTTTCAACATTAAAAATTTTGATTTATATGACCTTGATGATATATCTGAAACAAATAATCTAAAGGAAAAAGAACATGATATTTATATTGATTTACTTAGTGAATGGAAGAAATATAGTTCATCAAAAAAATTAATTTTTCCAACTCCATATAGAGATGATTTAAATTAATCACTCAAAATTAATGTCTAGTTTATTCTCCTTAAAGAATTCATTTAATATGCCTTCAATTTCCTCTTTTTCCTCAACCAAATTTATTAAGTTAAGATCATCTCTTGAAATTAGATTATTTTGACATAAAGTATTTAATATCCAATCAAATAATGGCTTATAATGCTTTTTCCCAACCAATATAATTGGAAACCTCTTTGATTTTTTAGTTTGAATAAGGGTTAAAGCGTTAAATAACTCATCTAAAGTTCCAAATCCACCAGGCATTACAATAAATCCTTGAGAATATTTTTGAAACATTAACTTTCTTATGAAGAAGTAATCAAATTTTAATAGGTACTCATCATCTACATACTTATTAGTGTATTGTTCAAAGGGTAAATTTATTCTCAGTCCAATTGACTTACCTTCTGCTTTTTTTGCACCCTTATTAGCAGCTTCCATAATTCCGGGTCCTGCACCTGATATTATACCGAAACCCATTCTAGATATCATCTCTGCTATTTCAACAGTTTTTTTAAAATAATGATCTTCTGGCTTAGTTCTTGCAGATCCAAAAATTGATATAGATGGACCTACCTCTAGAAGTGTTTCAAATCCATTAACAGTTTCAGCATTGTATTTTAATATTCTCCAACTATCTTGGGTTATAGCATTGTTCCAATCTTTCATTTTTATTATATTTACGCAATATTATTATCAAATTTATGTTTATTGTATAAAATAAACTTAATCAAAATTATGAATTATATAAAATCCATCTTATTATCAATTTTCACTTTCTTATTAGTAATATCATGTAATCAGTTTGGAGATGACTTTAAACTACCAGGTGAAAACCCAAAAGATATCATATATTTTGAATTAGATAATGATTATTTAGCTCCTGAATCTAAAGAATTTATTGAGACTAATTTTTCATCAAATAATGTAAAGACATCTTATGTGTTAGTTGGAAAGAAAACGTATGGTTTTGAAGCTGATTTAGATAATCAGATGAGTCTTTCATTTGATGAAGACGGTAATTTTAAATTAGATAGAGATCACCCTTTTCTGAAGGATAATTATAAAAAAGGAAAGTTTAATAATTCTGAAGGAGATAGAAAAGATGATAAGGACAGAGGGGATAAAGATAGGGGGGATAAAGATAAAGAGGATAAAGATAGAGAAGACAAAGACTTCAGATGTTTTGAATATGTTATGCCATTCTCATTACTGATGCCTGATAGCAGTGTCATTACAATAGAGAGGGAAAGTGATAAAGAAAAGGTTGACCTATGGTATAGAAATAATTCTCAAATGGAAAAAAGACCAAGAGTTATTTTACCGGTTAGTGTATCAATTATTGATGACGAGGGAAATGAAAAAGTTATTGAAATTACTAAAGATGAAGAAATGAGAGAATTAATTTCTACTTGTTCTAAAGTTGATGAAAAAGATAAAGATAGATGTTTTGAAATTGTTATGCCTTTTAGTTTTTCGATGCCAGACTCATCAATTATAGTAATTGCAAAAGAAGATGACCATAAGAAAATTGAAGATTGGTATAAAAATAATCATGATACCTCTATTTTTTCTATGAAAAGGCCAAAGCTAATTTTTCCTGTTGATATAGTTATAGAAAATAATAAAGATGGTGAGGAAGAATTAGTAACTATTACTGTAAATAATGAGGATGAAATGAAGAAGATTTCTATGAAGTGTAGGGGTAAAGATGGAAAAAAAGGTAAAAAAGATAGATCTAAAAAGCTAAGAGGTGACGAAGTACTAGACTGTATAATTGAGTATGTAACCTCAACTTATCCTGAAGATAAAATATTACACTCTAGAATGTTAAAAACTAAAAATTCTGAAATATTATATATAGTTAAATTAGAGAATAATGGGATTCTCAAATTTGATGAAGATTGTGAATTATTAGATTAAATCTATGTTCTCTTCAATATCATGGAATTGTAAATCGACGTGGAAAAAAGCTAAAATAAATACTCTCTGGTGTCTTTTAGGTTGCTCAATAGGAGACTTTGGAACAATTCTTTTCTTTCAACATACTTCTTATACTTTACCTGTAGAACAGATAATGGTTTTAGCTATAATTAATGGGTTAATTACCTCTATCATATTAGAAACTATAATTCTGAGTTTTTCTCAGTCTCTTCTCAGTGCATTTAAGACAGCAATAGGAATGTCTCTTATAAGTATGATCGGGATGGAATTGGCAATGAACCTAGTGGATTATTTAATCACTGGGGGTGCTATGGTAAATATTTATGTAATAATTCCTATGTTATTAGCAGGTTTTTATACTCCTCTACCTTATAATTATTATAGACTTAAAAAGTATAATAAGGCTTGTCACTAATTACTTTATAATCTCTTTAATTTCTAAAGCAAAACCTCCACCAGGAGCTAAGTAAATATTAATATTATCTTTTGAGGTTAACATATCACTCTTTATCTCATATTCCATTGGATTATCTTTCCAGTGTGTATCTTTTGTATCAGAATATATAGTGATTTTATATTCCTTGTTATCATCTAAAAATGAAAAATCAATTACAAAATTTCTTTCTTTATCATCTGTTATACCTCCAACATACCAGTTATTTGAATTTTTATCTTTTCTTCCAATAGTTACATACTCTGACATGCTACTATTTAGAATAATTCTTTCAGACCAGTCTACAGGAACGTTTTTAATAAATTCAAAAGCATCTAAATGTTTCTCGTAATGTTTAGGTAGATCAGCAGCCATTTGCATAGGAGAGTAATAGACCACATAAAGGGCTAATTCTTTTGCTAATGTTGATGGAACGATTGCTCCCTTATCAATTTTTTTTGAATCGGGTGAATCATATCTAAAGTTATTTAATTGGAAAATACCAGGTGTATAGTCCATAGGGCCACTTAACATTCTTGTGAATGGTAAGTCTGTTGCGTGATTAACTCCATTTGTCCAAAAACCATTAAATTCCTGACCTTTTGCTCCCTCTCTAGATATATAATTTGGGTATTTTCTTCTTAGACCAGTATCTTTTATTGGTTCGTGAGTTATTATATTGAGCTTGTATTTAGCTGCCATTTCTATAACTTTTTGAAAGTGATTGACCATGTACTGACCATGATGCCACTCTTTATGAATATTTCCTTTTTCGTCAATTCTTTTAATGTTTTTACTTACGTCATTTACATAACCAGTCTTAATATTTTTAATTCCATATTTATTGTAAAGTTTAAAGGCATCCTCAAGTTGATTCTCATAATTTTGAATTTGCCCCCCTGTCTCATGGTGTCCAACTAATGAAATATTTTTTTCTTTTCCATAGTTAGATAATAACTCGATATTAAAGTCATCTACAGTCTCTGTGAAGATAAATGGAATGCCATTACCTGAGCAACACCATTGCGGATACCATCCCTTATTCCAACCTTCAACTAATAGTCCATCAAATCCATGTTTTGAAGCAAAATCCATATAATTCATGACCTTAGAGTTATTTGCCCCATGGTTTTTAGATGGCCACCAAGTGGATTCGTTAGTTCCAATCATCTCCCACCAGACTCCCATATATTTTCCAGGTTTTACCCAAGAAAAATTCTCATTCTCATCAGGGTCATCATTTAAGTTTAGAATAATATTTGAATCTAATAGCTCTGAAGAATTATTTGCAATTTGGACCATTCGCCAAGGAGAATTGATACCATTTGTAGATTTTACTTTTATCCCATCAGACCAGGGATAGAGCTCTACTTCTAATTTTCCATTTCCCTTTGGTTTTAGAGTCATACTTGAGTAGTCAATTAGATTTGCCTCATGAATACTTATATACAAGTCATTATCTTTTTTAATTGTGAGTGGGGTATGAGCAGCATCAATTCCTAGTGTGTCATATGATATGTCCTCTACATTTTTAGAGTAATATTTTTTGGATATATCATCAACAGATGAATTAGCATATAAAAACTCATATCTTCTGTATGAGAAAGCAGGCACCCATAGAGCTGAATCTTTACTTGATAAATTAAATTCTGTCATTTCATCAATTATGTCATAAGAATTCAATTCACCTTGTTCAGGTATTACATATTTAAATGCGATACCATCGTTGTAAACTCTAAAGAAAATATCCATTTGATATTTATCATTATTTAATGAAATTATTAACTCATTGTAGTTGTTTGAAATTATTTCCTCCTCACCGTATAATGGTTTCCAGGAATTGTTAAAACTTCTTGATTTAGTTTCTGATAATGTTAAGTTCTTACTAAAATCAATCTTATTATTAAACAAAAGACCCATTTTAGATAAGTTAATAACTTTCTTGTTTTTATTATTTACTGAATAGGTTGGTACTCCATCAACTAATTCAAAATTTAATTTAATTTCATTATTAGGTGACTCTAGACTAATTGAATTATTATAGGAACAAGATACACTAATTATAGATAGTAAGATTATTAATATTTTCTTCATTTTTTTTGGTTTTAGTAAAGATAAATAAGAGTTTTAATTATAATAAACTTGAGATATTGAAAATTCATTTATTATTATTTGTTTTCTATTTATTAGTGCCGAATAAAATTTTTTCTCAGAAATTCCTTGAGTTAAGGAAGGCAACAAAACAGAAATATTATTCATTCTATTCAGGAGAAACTATAAGATTTAAATTATATGATGATGAGTTGTTTTCTAGTGGTACTTTGACAGGGATAGGAGATAGTACATTAAATTTTAACTCTATAAAGATTCCTATATCAAAAATTGAGATTATTGATATAAGAGGAAAGACATCAAATAGAGTAAAGCGTATAGGATCAACTGTTATTGGTGGATCTGCAGCTTTTTTTGCAATAGATTTTATTAACCTTACCCTTGTTCAAAAAGCAAATTATAAAGATGTATTTAATAAAAATATATTAATAAATTGTGGTATTGGAGTAGGAGTTGGTCTTATTATAAGAACCTTTGGAAAAAGAAAATATTTTAAACGAAATAAATTAAATAGGATATGGATTCAAGAAATTTAGTAATTATTTTATTTCTTTTTTTAATTTCATGTGATGACTTATCGTGTAGGTTTAATAAAGTTCCAGAGGCTCCCTTCCCGAATCCAGATAGGGTAGAAGAATTTAAGACAAGCTCTATAAATCAAATTACATATGTGTATGAGTGTCTTGATAATGAAAAATACCCTAAACAATTTGTAGCAATTACGTACACTATAGAAAAAACTTATGATCCAGATAACAATAACAATAATACATCTTGTTGGTCTGAATCAATTTATGTAAATCTTGGAAATTGTTGAAAATATATAATTTAGTTACAGTATCTATCATGATTATCACTTTTGTGATGTGTTATATTTCTTCATATAATATGATAATTTTTAATGGAATACCTATTATTTATTCACTATGGTTCTTAATTTTTATAATTCAAATTATAGTATTTATCCCATCATTTATATTTAAAACTGAACATTATTATGATTTAACTGGAGGTATTACCTTTATATCTACCATAATCATTTCTTATTTAGTTAAATCTCAAGTATATCAATTTGATATTACTTCTTTACTATTAGTTGTATTTATCTCATTATGGGCTTTAAGATTAAGTTCCTTTTTGTTTTTTAGAGTAAAGAGAACTGGACAGGACGTAAGATTTATTAAAATTAAACAATCATTTTCGTGGTTTTTAATGACATTTACAATTCAAGGTCTTTGGGTTTTTATGTGTCTTTTTCCTGCCATTATTGTGATGAGTTCTAATCAAAATAATTTTAACTCTTTTACTATTGTTGGTTCCTTGTTATGGTTTATTGGTTTTATGATTGAAATCATTGCTGATCATCAAAAAACTCAATTTAATAAAATAAATAAGGGTTCTTTTATATCTAGTGGATTATGGTCGAGATCACGTCACCCAAATTACTTTGGTGAGTTTCTGTTATGGTTAGGTATAACAATAATATCATTTCCATATTTTGAAGGATACCAATTAATTGCTCTAATTTCTCCTCTTTTTGTTTATTTATTACTTAACAAGATTAGCGGAGTGAATTTATTAGAAAATATTGCAGAAAAAAGATGGGGTGACAACAAAAAATATATTGAGTACAAAAAAAATACTCCTATATTCTTCCCAAAAATTTTCTAATTTTTTGTTTTAATTAATATGACTCCATCTCTTCCGTCTGCTCCATAAACATTAAGCTCTGAACTGCTCTTTAGTAGTTTGATACTATCAATGTTATCCGGTTGAAGAAGTTGGTAAGCAGAGCTATAATTTCCAACTCTATTCCCGTTTACGAAGAAAAGTACTTCTTTATAATATTTAACACTTGTCTGACCTCTTAAATAGATCTCAGCATTCCTTTCATCAAATCCACTTATTCTTAAACCTGGTAATGACCTAAGTCTATCCAAGAGACTAAGTGTAGTTTTTGATTTAATATCTTTTGATTGAGATGTATTACTAACTTGACATGAAGTCAATACAGATATTATCAATAATATTAATATTTTTTTCATATATAAATTTATTGAGTTTTTATTAAAATTACTCCTCCAGACCCCAAAAAACCGTAAAAAGCTATTTCATTAGCATTTTTTAAGACTTCTATATTTTTTATTTTAGTGGGGTCTAGAATATTTACCAATTTTGAATAATTTCCTACTTTAACTCCATCCAAAATAAAAAGAACTTCTTTTTGATTGTTAATACTTGATATGCCTTTAGTAAAAACCCTAGCTGATTCTCCGTATCCTTCTATGTAGATTCCTGGATTTGATCTTATTCTATTCAATAAACTTACATTACTTTTTTGTGAGACTTTAATTTCATTTGATTGATTTAGGTTTAGATTCGGTTTTTTATTTATAGTGCAGCTAGTCAAAATGATTATAAGAATATATCTCATTTTCTATTTTTTTTTATTTCAAAAATTATAATAATAATTAATAATATTAAAAGGATATAATTTGAAGCTAAAATAACTTTATCACCAATTTTATATGATAATGGTTCAAATCTCATTTCAATTGTATGTTCTCCTGGATTAACCTCTAAGCCTCTAAGTATATAATTTACCCTAATAAGTTTAGTTTCTTTTCCATCTATGAACACTCTCCATCCACGAGGATAATATATTTCAGAAAATACTACAAAAGATTTTTTTTGATTTTCAGATTTGTAAATAATTTTATTTGGATTATGTTCAACCACTTGAATTACTCCTTGGGTAGAATATTCTATATTATTTGGATTAAATATTGAATTATCATAAACAGCATCAAATTTTGTGTTAATGTTATTTAACATTTCAATCTCTTCCTTTGCGGAATTTGCTGGTATCAGATTTTTTATATACCATGCATTACCATTAGAATAATTATTTTCTACAACATTATTTCTATTCTCACCAAATTTTAAATATCCAACATTGAGCATATTTATTACTTGAAGATTACTAAAATCAATATTATTATTTTGAAGTTTTTCTACAAGCACCTGTTTTTCTTTAGTAATATTTCTCTCAATTAAATCTTGATACCTTCTTATTTTTGCTCCATGATATCCTCCAATTGAGGAATGGAAGTAAGATGTTTTTGCTTCATTAAATGTATTCTGCAAATTATACACCCTTTTACGATCAGAGTTATTTTCTAAAATAAACTGATCTGATTCGCTTAAGGATATTTTTTTTGATTTTTTATTTATGAATGTACAGTCACCATAAATTTCGCAACTTTTATCATCTCTTAAGAGTGTAGAATTTATCCTCATATGATCGAAAGAAATTATTAATATTGATATAATAATTAATATGTTTTTATTGAAGTTTTTATAAATAATCCCTAGATAGGCTGTATATAAAATTATAGTAAATATTGACGCATATCCTAAATCTGAAATAAGTAGACTTTTTCTGTCTTGTATTAATGCGTCAGTAAACCAATTTGGAAAATTTTGAAAATTAGAATCAACTGCACCTGAAAAATTTAAAATAAAACTTATACAAAAAATAAATATATAAACAGATATAGAGTATAAGAATGCTTTAAATGCATATTCTTTATATTTTTTAGTATCTGACAATAACTTGTTAAGTGTTAGTGCTGAAAACAGAGATAAAGAAAATAAAGAAATTACTATTATGAAGGTTACTGATCTAAATTTATTGTAACCTGGAAGGTAATCAAAGAATATATTATTAATAAAACTCAAATTACTACCCATACTTAGTAAAACACTAATTGCTAATAATGCTATTATCCAATTTTTCTCTGATTTTTTCAAAATCATTATTCCTAAAATTAATAGGAATAAACTTATACTACCTGCGAAATAGGGTGCTGTAAGAGGTTGATCTCCCCAGTAAGTTGGTACATTTCTGAGTTGATTATTAATTTGAATAGTACTCATATTATTTTTTCTTAATGCTTTTCCTAGGTTAGAGTCTCTATCTAATGTCTGTCTACTTGAGCCACCAAGTATATTTGGTAAAAATAAAGTGAGAGGTTCAAAAAGACCATTACTATACTGAAAAGCATAATCTTTATCTAGACCTGATGTGTTTGTAATTTCAGACTTCCCTCTTATTGACTCACTTGAATACTCTAGAACTGACCATATCTCACCATAAAAAGTTCCTATAGCTAATATAGCTGCTACTATCAGAACTAAAATTCTATTAACATACAATTTTATTTCATTTTTATAATAATGATAGATTAATTGACTGCTTCCATAGAAAATCAATATAAATAAAGTATAATAAGTTATTTGAAGGTGATTTAATCTTAATTGAAGAGCAATAGCAACTGCTGTTAGAATAAAACCTAAGTTTCTATTTTTATTAATACACAAATGTACACCCCCAATAATTAGTGGCAATAATGCAACTGTTCCTATTCTTGCATTGTGACCAGCAGCAACACCTATAATTAAGTAAGATGATAGAGTAAATGCTATAGAGCCAAAAAGAGCTATTTCTGGCTTCATTCTAAAACAAAGAAGCATTATATAAAATGAAATAAAACTGATAAGTATGTTACTTACAGGATGAGGAAAAAAAAGGCTATATATCTTATGAATGTGAGATATTATATAATTACTCCATTTCACATCTATTAAATATGCTGGCATTCCTGAAAACATGGAATTTGACCATAAGGCCTCCTCATTATTATTTTTTCTAAATTCAATAGTTTCGTTAGCAGAATATTTCCACTGCTCTATATCGTGTTGTTTGATTTCTTTATTTTCAAAAAACACTGGACTAAACAAATAGACTGTTAATGAAATAAATACTATAAGAGATATGATATGTTTTATTATAATATTCATATTAATTAAAGATTTATGAAATATACTGAGTATTAGTTAAATAAATGAATCATTATTTGCTTTAATTGTTATTTTTGTAGTGTTATGTTTGAAAACTTAAGTAATAAATTAGATAGAGCTTTTAAAGTATTAAAAGGTCAAGGTAGAATCACAGAGATTAATGTTGCTGCAACTATTAAGGAAATAAGAAGAGCATTAATTGATGCTGATGTTAGCTATAAAGTTGCAAAAGAGATTACCTCTAAAATTAGAGAGGAAGCTATGGGGCAAAACGTTTTAATTTCTGTCTCACCTGGACAATTATTAACTAAAATAGTGGCGGATGAATTGACAGAACTGATGGGAGGTGAATCTGCAGAAATTTCTTTGGATGGTAACCCTAACATAATTTTATTATCTGGCCTTCAAGGATCTGGTAAAACTACATTTACAGGTAAACTAGGTAGATACTTAACAAAAAAAGGGAAGAAAACTCTTATGGTTGCTTGTGATGTTTATAGGCCAGCGGCAATTGAACAATTGCATGTAATAGGAGAGGAACTTAAAATTGAAGTCTTTTCTGATTCTAAATCTAAATCTCCCTTAAATATTGCAAAAAAAGCTATTAAGCATGCTAAAGAAAATGGCTTTAAGTCTGTTATAATTGATACTGCAGGAAGATTAGCTATAGATGAAAAGATGATGGAGGAGATTAAGGGCTTAAAAAAATCATTGAAGCCTCATGAGACTTTATTTGTAGTTGACTCCATGATAGGGCAGGATGCTGTTTTAACTGCTAAGTCATTTAATGAAGCTATTGATTATGATGGTGTAGTTTTAACAAAACTTGATGGAGATTCAAGAGGTGGTTCTGCTTTATCAATCAGAAAAGTTGTTGATAAACCTATAAAGTTTATAAGTACAGGTGAGAAGATGGACGCTCTAGATGTTTTCCATCCAGATAGGATGGCAAAAAGAATCCTAGGAATGGGTGATGTTATAAGTCTAGTAGAAAGAGCTCAACAAAACTTTGACGAAGATGAAGCAAGAAAACTTCAAAAGAAAATGTTTCAGAACACTTTTGGGTTAGATGATTTCCTCTCTCAAATTCAGAAAATAAAGAAGATGGGAAATCTAAAAGATTTAATTGGGATGATGCCTGGTGTTTCTTCAAAAGTTAAAGATTTAGATGTTGATGATGAATCTTTCAAACCAATTGAGTCAATAATTTATTCTATGACACCATTAGAAAGAAAAAATCCAGATATACTAAATGGAAATCGTAAAAAAAGGATTGCTAATGGCAGTGGAACTTCTGTACAAGAAATCAATCAGTTAATTAAGCAGTTTAGTCAGATGAAGAAGATGATGAAAATAATGAAGAAAACAGGTCCTTCAGGTATGATGTCCGCTCTAGGACTAAATGATAAATAATTATTTATAAGTTACTGCTTTAATTGCTTTCATTGCCTTATCAACACTCGGGATAATTTCTTTTATTAGAGTTGGAGCGTAATGAAATGGAACATCTTCACATGTTACTCTATGAACTGGTGCATCAAGATAATCGAATGCAAACCTTTGAATGTGATGACTTATTTCTGAGGAAATTGAGGCTAGAGGCCATGCTTCTTCTATGATTACCAAACGATTTGTCTTTTTAACAGAATTAATAATACTATCATAGTCAATAGGTCTTACTGATCTTAAGTCAATTAATTCAACATCAATATTTTCTTTTGATGCAGCATTGTAAGCTTCTTCAGCAACTTTCATCATTTTACCAAATGATACTAAAGTTACGTCTTTCCCCTCATGAACCAGATTAGATTTTCCTATTGGGATTAGGTATTCTTCTTCAGGTACTTGTCCCTTATCTCCATACATAAGTTCTGACTCCATAAATATTACCGGATCATCATCTCTAATTGAAGTTTTTAATAAACCTTTAGCATCGTAAGGATTTGAAGGAATTACAACCTTTAAACCTGGGGTATTCGCATACCAATTCTCAAAATTTTGAGAATGTTGAGCACCTAATTGTCCTGCATTACCTGTAGGTCCTCTGAAGACTATTGGAATATTAAATTGACCTCCAGACATTTGATACATTTTAGCCGCACCATTAATAATTTGGTCAATAGCTACTAATGAAAAATTGAAAGTCATAAATTCAACTATTGGACGAAGACCATTCATGGCTGATCCAACTCCAAGTCCACTGAATCCAGTTTCAGCTATAGGTGTGTCTATTACTCTTTCAGCCCCAAATTCTTCGAGCATTCCTAAGCTAACTTTATAGGCTCCATTATATTCAGCAACTTCTTCTCCAATTAAATAAACACTTTTATCTAATCTCATTTCTTCAACCATTGCTTCTCTAAGTGCTTCTCTAAATTGTATTTCTCTCATCTGGTGCAAAAATAAAAAAAGGCCTCTAATTTAGAGGCCTTTAATTTAAAAAATAATAAAAATTTTAATTCATTGCAGCATTTACTGCATCAGAGTAATTTAAGAATTCAACATCATTGACAAGTCTTTCCTTTAACAACCCATCTTCATCTTTTGATAAAGCAGTTTTAAGGTTTTCGGCTACAGCATTTGAATCACCTTCTCTTGCTGATATAATTGCATGAATATAATCAATCCCTCCGTTTTCTTTCCAATCACTCTCTTTGAATTGTTTTCTTAGTGCTGCCATCTCTTTTTTAGCTTCGTCAAAATTATATGACATTAGTTGAACAATACCTTTTCTCCACTTTGCCCAACCTCTTTCTCCTACTTTATTCAGATGATTTAAAGCGTTTTCATAATCACCAAGAGGAATTAAAATTGTTCCTTTAGCCATATTGTATCTTCCCTCAGCATAAGTAAGGTCTAAACCAGCAGCTTTATTGATATGCTCATTAGCAAGAGTCCAATCGTATTGCATTGCTGCAATTGCAGCTAAATTTAAATGTGCTTCAGCGTTTTCATTTTTAGTATTAGAAATATCTAATTGAGTTTTACCAGCTTCTAATAATTTAAGTTGAGCCTCAGATCCTTCTTCCTCCTCCCTTGCAAGTTGTATATGTATAGATCCAAAATCATTATGAGCTTGCCATGTTCCTCCCCATTTAACAGCAGCGCCATATATTGAAGCTTTTTCTTTAAGGTCAGGAGTTAAACCAGCAGCAAATAATAATTCACCATGTGATAATGCATCTGAAGAAGCTTCTCCAGATACTATATTTTGAGCTATTGCAAGAATCTCATTGTTAGGTTTCTTTTCGATAACCGTTACAACCTCTGTTCTAGATGTTCTAAGGTCAGGATAAATTTCCTTCATTAAAGTCTTATAAAAACTCAATTTAGACAATGATTTTTCTTTATCTACAAATGATCCTCCACCATTAATTATAGATGAAATCTGAGATCTCTCTGTTCTTGAAAGTGAACTTGAACCTCTTAGAGCTCTTCTTAAACCATCCCAATTTTCTACTACTGGAACTAAATCAAATCCTATAGATTCTGCTTCATCTTTATAATCATATTTGTCCATTTGAGCTCTATAATATTTTTCAATAGCATCCGCTCTTTTTCCTGCAAGTGTTTCATTTACTTTTGTAGAACCTTCTGGTGAGTGTGCTCCAGTTATATTTACACCTTTAGTTATATTTTTTTCAGCAACAAATGCAGCAAATTGTTCTCCTCTATCACTTTTCTTCTCTGAACCTCTTAGAAAAGAACTTCCTTGGTTAAAGTAGAAGTCTACAGAAGTTACTTCAGTTTCTTCAGCATCAGTATATCCAGGATATGCTTTTGGTGTAGGAATCTGACTTGCTCTAGTAAAAGTTATAGTTCTATTTACCCCATCAGCTACATCATTAGATTCTGTATCTAAACTTTTACCTGTTACTACAACTTTTGCAGTACCAACTACAGACAATTTTCCAGGTGTTCCTCCCATTACTGAACTATTATATGGTACAGATAATGTTTTAGTAGATTTAGATGTTGAAGAAGTACTGTTCGGGTAGTCAGACGCTATGAATTCCATAGATCCAACATCTGTTCCTTCAAAATTAAAATTCAATGTATAACTAGTCCCTTTTGGTAACATACCCTTTGGAAGAGTTGACTCTACATCAAAAGATACTTTTGATCCAGATAATTCAATTGGATTAGGATTTACTTTTATTTGTTGTTGTTTAGACAATTCTACCATTTTCTTAAGCGGATTACATGCAGATATTGTAAATAATACAACAAAAACTAAATTTAAAATATTAATATTTTTCATGTTTAATAATTATAAGTTCTTAATTAAGCTTTTACTTAAGGAACAAAAATACATATTTTTATCAATATTGAGAATAAATCACTATAAATCACTAAACCTTTTTTTCCCTCTCAAGTAATATTCCAATGGAATAATACTTTTACTCATTTTGATTGAGTTCATTTTTGTATTTTTCCTTTTAAATAATAACTGGGGGAACTTCAATATAAATGAGATATAGGCTTTTATAACTTCTAGCAAATGTATTAAAGACTTATTTTTTATTAAAAGGTAAATACTGGCAAAAAAATCTAGAAATAATCTTATAGGCAACTTTATTATAATTGACATTAGAGGTTCATTCTTAGTAATCATTATGAGGTTATTTCTAAAGTTTAAGAATGTTTTTTTTGGATTATTATAATTTAGTGTACCTCCACCTAGATGATATACTACACTTTTTGGAAAACAATAATTTTTTAAACCGACCCTTTGTATCCTCCAGCATAAATCTATTTCTTCCATGTGCGCATAAAAAGTTTCATCAAAGCCTCCCAAATCTTTAAACAATTCATTTCTAATCATAATGCATGCCCCTGAAGACCAAAAAATTTCTTTTGATGAATCGTACTGTCCCTTATCTAATTCTACAGTATTAAAAATTCTTCCTCTGCAGTACGGATATCCTAAAAAATCAATATATCCACCAGATGCTCCTGCATATTCAAATGAACTTTTATTTTTATAAGATAATATCTTGGGTTGACACGATCCTATATTGTTATTTTCTTCCATTGAATGAAACATAGGAACTAACCAATTTTTACTAACTTCTACGTCATTATTTATTAGTATTAGATAATCAGATTTTATTTTTTTTAACCCGAGATTATATCCTTTGGCATACCCATAATTTTTTTTATTTAGAATAATTTTTACTGAAGGGAAATTTTTTCTAATTAATGAGATAGAATCATCAGAAGAATTATTATCAATAACATAAATTGAGGAAAGTTTTTTGTCTGAATATTTAATTACAGACGGTAAAAATTTCTCTAAATATTTTTCTCCATTGTAATTTAATATTGCTATAGAAATTCTTTTTTCTGATTTAATCATTTAAATAGATTTCCCATATCAAAACCTGGAATATTAGGTATTATATCTCCAGTCTTTTCTTTCATATGGTTTTGAATTTTAATGTCAATTTCTTTTAATCCTTTATTTATAGCAGCAACTACTAAGTCTTGAACCATGTCCCTTTCATTTAAAATACTTTCATCTATATCAATAGAAATTACTTCTTTTTTACCGTTTATGTGTACTTTAACAAGTCCTGCACCAGATTCCGATTTTATCTTAATTTGATCCAGTTCTTCTTTAACGAGTTTCATTTTTTCTTGAGCCTCTTTAATTTTGCCCATCATTTTCATCATGTCAAACATATTAACTTATTTAATTAACAAAAATTTACCATTTATATAAACTTGTTCATTGTCTTTATTGAACTCTATTTTATATACATAAGAATCTTGAATTATTTTTCCTTTAAAATAACCATCCCATCCTATATTTATATCATTACTTTCAAAAACTTTTTCACCAAATTTGTTAAATATATACATTTTATATCCACTAACATTGGAGTAAAAAGGTTTAAAAACATCATTTAATCCGTCATTGTTAGGTGAAAATGCATTGGGTATAGGTATGGGATTATAATTATTATTACTTATTAAACAGAACTTATTTGATAAAGATTTTTTATTTGATTTATATCCGACAACTTGGTAACAATATTCTTTATTTTTAATAATACCGTTATTATCAGTTAATTTATTTTCATCTTGATATGTAGTATGAATTATTACATCATCTCTATAAATGGCAATAGAATCATATTTATCATTAGAATTAAACTCTATATTAATGCCATTATCATTTTCAAATGCATTCAAATAAATTAAGCAGATTTCATCCTCAATCTCAGGTTCACCACATCCATATTTTTTGATAATTTTTATACACCTTTGATTAAAGCTTTTGTTTAAAAAATCTAATGTTGAGTGGTTGAAATATAGAAATGAAGGTGTAAAGTATATTGAGTCAAGGTTGTTATCAATTAATATTTCATAATATGTACTTTTTTCAGGGTTGTAAATCAAATCGAATTTTGTTTTGTCATCAGATAAAGCTACCGAATCAATAATATTTGTAATATTATTATTTACAGGTACAACTTTAAAATTATATTTAGAGCAGTTTTTTTCATTATCATCAAAAACACCAATAATATATCCCTCAACAGAATTATTACTATCTAATAACCCTGAATAATCCAATATGTTTGTTCCATTACTTATATATTCATGAAAATTACCTCTAATAAATAATTTGTAACTATCATAATAATTATCGTCAATATTAATTTCTAATGAATTGCTTGAACAATTTATAATGTCAACATTTAAATCTTTTTTTTCAAAAGCCTCTATTTCTATAATATCTATTTTTTCAACACCATCTTGATTTATTGCTTGGGCAATAATGAACTTACCAGCATCAGAATAGATATTTGATTTTGACCCAGAAGGGTTAAATAAGCTATTTGTAAGATTATAATCAAAATCATACTGTACAACTGTAACTGAAGAATCTAAATTTTCAGAAATAATCTCGACCTCTAATGGTATACAGCCTTGTTTTAGATTTATAGAAAACCTACCAAGATTACTTGTTTGAGATAAGGAAGTAGAATAAATTAAAAGAAATACAAAAGTTAACTTAATTTTTATCATTGAAATTTATCAAGATAACTTAGAAATTATTTCTTCAATACTTAATTTTTCTTGAGTACCCTTCTTCATATTTTTAAGCGTATATAGTTTTGACTTTATTTCATCTTCTCCAACAATGATAACGTTAGTTATATTGTTATTATTTGCATATTGTAATTGTTTTTTTAATTTTCCATTGTCTGAATATAAATCAACACTAATATTCTCTTTACGAATATTAGAAGCTATCTCAATAGATTTTTTTATATATTTTTCAGATAAGTAACTTATAAGTACTTTATCAGATGAAATGATTTTTTCAGGAAATAATTTTCTATCATTCATTACCTCAATAATTCTTTCAATTCCAAAAGAAATACCTATGCCAGAAATATCTTTGTAACCAAAAACTTCAGTCAAATCATCATATCTTCCACCCCCACAAAGACTACCAATTTTTTCTTTATTTGAGGTTACTTCAAAAATGGTAGATGTGTAATATGATAATCCTCTTGCTAAACATAGGTCAAACTCAAAATTGTCATCTAAAATTAATAGTTGTTCTATTTCATTTAAACCTTTAATACCTGTTTCTGACTTTGATAACTTTGATTTTATAAAATCAACTTTCTCTTTATTAGAACCTTGGAAAAATAAAACTTTAATTAATTCTTTATTCGTCTCTTCTGGAATATTTAATTTTTGGAGCTCATTTTGAAACTGATCTTTACCAATTTTATCAATTTTATCAACTAGGATACAGAATTGATTAAATTTTTCACTAAAATTAAATACTTCTGATAAACCGGTAAGTATTTTCCTGTTATTTAACTTAATTTTTATAGTATCAATATTTAGTTTTTTAAATATTGTATAAACTAGTTTGATTATTTCAGCTTCACAAACTAGTGATTTTGATCCTATGTAGTCAACATCACACTGAAAAAACTCTCTAAATCTTCCTCTTTGAGGTCTGTCTGCCCTCCAAACTTTTTGTATTTGGTATCTTTTGAATGGTAAGGTTATATTTTCTCTATTGCTACTAACAAAACGAGCTAGAGGCACAGTCAGGTCATATCTTAGACCTTTGCTAGAAATGTAGTTTTTTAATTCTGACGAGGATAAATCATTTATATTATCAACTTTATTTAAAAATTCTCCTGAATTAAGAATTCTAAATATTAATTTATCTCCTTCATCTCCATATTTTCCATTAAGGATTTCTATATTTTCGAGAGAAGGTGTCTCTATAGAATTAAAACCGAATAAGGAAAATGTTTTTCTGAAAATGTTAAAAACATAATTCCTCTTCTTCATTTCCTCTGGTCCGAAGTCTCTTGTCCCTTTTGGTAAAGATGGATTTATTTTTTTCACTTTTTTAAAATTTATTACAAAGCTAGCAAATGATTTACATTATTTTTTATTTAAATTGCGCCAATAATTATTACTATGGCAGTTACTAGATTAGAAAGAAAAGGAAGAAGAAACGTTTCTAAAGCAAAAAGAGCTAAGCAGGTGATAAAAAGCCTAAACGCTAAACCTGTAATTAAAAACGTTGATGTAGAGGAAGTCAAAAAGGAATTTGCAAAAAAAGCTACAAAAAAGTAGTATTAGCTTAATTCTATAACTTCTAATTGATCTATATTCCCTTTTTCAATACGCAACCTTACAATCGTTTTTCTCTTATGAAATCCAACTCTGCCACAAGCACCAGGATTTAGATATAATAAATTATTAACCTTATCTCTTTCTATTTTTAGTATATGACTATGGCCACATATTAAAATATCTGGCTTATTTATATTAATCAACTTTCTAACTTTGTTATTGTACTTTGGTGGTTTATTAGCTATATGTATCATCAAAACCTTTATGTTTTCTATAGTAAAAACTTGAATTTCACCTAATTCTTTTCTAATTATATCATTATCAATATTTCCAAAGACCCCTCTAATTTTTTTAAATTCTTCTAACTTCTTTAATGTATCCAAATTTCCAATGTCTCCTGCATGCCAAATTTCATCACATTCTTTTAGATATAACTTTAGATCTTCATGAAAATAGTTGTGTGTATCAGATATTACACCAATTTTCATTTGATTTATATTAATTTATTTAGATGATCTGATTCTTTCTTTCATTCTGGACCAAATACTATCAAGTTTTTTAACTTGATCTTCATTAGCAATCTCTCTGATTTTAATCCAGTGTTCCAACTTTTCTTTATTAAGTTCTATTGCAACATTGTAATAGTCAGCCATATTGATTGAATCACTATCTGTATCATTTGATAAATCATCCATTATAATTAAATCAAACCTTCTAAATCTTCTTTCAATCTCTCTTTTTTTTGAGTTATAACGTTTGTACTCCTCTTTAGCTAATTTTAATTGTTCTTTATCATATCCAATTCTCTCTCTTAGATAGTGCATCTCTCTCTTAAACTCTCCATTATCTATTTTTCCATCCATTTTCTTTTTTGAATTAAACATGAAAAAGAGATTTGATATTATTAGAACACCTATTATTATATATTGTAGTTTATTCTTCATTTGATGTAAAATTAATAATATCTGATTTTTTAGATTCAAAGTAAATTTCTTCCATATCCGTTATTGTATAGGAATTTATTGATGCTGAATCATCGTTTTTAGCAATAAAGAAAAAATTGAAAGCTAAAAGTAAAATTACCATCGTAATTAAAAATGGCCTTTCATATTTTAAGTAGAATAATTCACTTCTGTTAATATCTTCAAGTTTAGAAATAAGTCTAGAGTAGAAATATGGTTTTGTTTCTACTTGTTTAATGTTTGTTACACTGTTTAAAACCTTTTCTAACTTTTTATTCATAATAAGTTATTTAGTATATAATTAACTGTTAATTCAAAAGACTTATTTTTCCATTCCTCTCCATCAATATTTGAAATGTTTTTTACACTTCTCAAAGATTTTAATTGTAATGATAGTCCGTCATAAATTTCATAACCTAATCCAAAAACAAAATTTGGATCATTTTCTAAATAATATTTTTTTTCAAACTTAAAATAAGGGTTTTGACTAGTAGCATTAGAACTTAAAATGCTTGAACGAGTTTCAATTGTAGAAAAGTCTTGTAATAAATGAATTTGTGGACCTATAAAAAAATTAAATTTTTGAATTTTAAAATCAATTAATATAGGTATTTGTAGGTATACTAAATTATTTTCAAATCTTGTCATATTACCATCTTCAACAGTAACTCCTTGTGAGGAATAATTTAAACCTGTTTTTAAACTAATTTTTCTATTTATAATTTTTTCATCAACGTGATCTGAGGATAAATCAAAATATACTTCTAGAATTAAACCTGCATTGTATCCAAGATATGAGTCAACTCTGTATGGTAAACCTCCAACTGTATTCCATGCCACACCTGCTGAGGTATTAAAATTTGATTCGGTTTTTAAAGTCTGACTTGATAATCCAGTACCAACACTTAATCCTAAATTTATATTTTGGGAGAAGCTGTTAAAATTAATTAATATTAAAAAAATTAAAATTTTGTGTTTCATTCTATTTATTAGATGTTAAAATTAACTATTTCTTGTTATTCATTTTTTTTTCAAGATGTTTTTTTAAATTTTTTTTAGCTCTAAATATTAAAGATTCAATAGATGAAGTTGATTTATTCATTATATCAGATATTTTTTTATATGATAACCCTTGAATGTTTTTTAATATATATGCTGTTTTTTGTTCCTCATTTAATTTATCAATAGCATCAAATAATAATTTAGAGTTTTCTTTTTTCTCTAAAATTATTCCAGGATGTTCAAATTCAGGAATATCAATGATGGTTCCATCATCTCTAAATAAATTGACAAAAAATGAAAATCTTTTTTTTCTTTTTTTAAATCTTAAATACTCAAAGCACTTAGATACGGTTATCTTATATATCCAAGTTGATAAACTTGACTTTTCTTTAAAATTTTTAATTGATTTATAAATTTGAATAAAAACCTCTTGAGATATGTCATCTGAATCATCAATATTTTGAATTATTGATATACATGTGTTATATACAAAATCTTTATAATTTTCAACAAGATATTTGAAAGCACCTTCGTCCTGTAATTTTAAATTTTTAATTAAATTTTTTTCTTCCAAGGTTTTATTTGCATATTAACTAATAAATATAATAACTGGTTAATAAGATTCTTAATTTCTGTTAATATGATTGATGTCATTAAACCTACCTTATTGCTTAATAAAGAAAAATGTTTAAAAAACCTCAAAAGAATAAATATTTTAGCTGAGCATAATGATATTAATTTTAGACCTCATTTTAAGACTCATCAGTCTTTGCAAGTTGGTAGATGGTTTAAAAAATTTGGAATAAAATCAATCACTGTTTCATCTGTATCTATGGCTAAATACTTTTCTAATGAGTGGGATGACATTTTAATTGCTTTTCCATTGAACATTTTAGAATTAGATGATATAAAGGTTTTACAAAATAAAGTAAGTCTTAACATTTTAATTGATTCATATGAATCTTTAGATATTCTAGATAAAAAACTTTCAAATAAAATAAATGTTTATTTAAAGATAGATGTTGGTTATAGTAGGGCAGGAATAAGGTATGATAAAATAGAATCAATAAAAAAAATAACTAATCTTTTAAATTCATCAGATAAAATTAACTTTAAAGGTTTCCTTTCTCATTTTGGAAATACTTATAATTCAAATTCTAAAGATGAAATAAGAGAGGTATTTTATGATTCTATTAATAAACTTAAAAAATTAAATAATACTTTTCCAAACCTTGACATTTCAATAGGGGATACTCCTTCATGTAGCATAATTGAAGACTATCCTGATTTTATAACTGAGATAAGACCCGGTAACTTAATTTATTATGATATAGCACAGTACAAAATAGGTTCATGTAAATTAGATGATATTGCGTTGAGAGTAATTTGCCCTATAGTTTCTATTTATGATGACAGAAATCGTATGTTGATTTACTGTGGTTCAGTTCACCTTTCAAAAGATTATATTTTAGAGAATGAAAAAAAATGCTATGGGTATGTTTACCAAGGAGACTACTGGAGTTTAGATAATAAAATTGGAAAAATAGTGTCCCTTTCTCAGGAACATGGTATTGTGGAGTTAGAAAAAAATGAAGACTTTAAAATAGGTCAAAAGGTATCTATTATACCTATTCATTCCTGTCTAACTGTAGATAAAATGAGAGAATTATATTGTGATAATACAAAGATTGAGATAATGAATTAATCTAGAGCTTTTGAATATTATTGGAATTAATACTAGATTGTATGGATGAAAAATATTCTATTTTTATGTATATCATTAATTTTTTCAAATATCATTAGTGGTCAAAATCATCGAGAATTTAACAGGGATGCAAATAAAGCGTTTAAGGAACGTGACTATATAAATGCGACTTTATATTCTATTAAATCTTTACAAATTAAAAATAACTTCAAGACTGCTGCTAAACTTTTTGAAAGATCAATAACCTTAGCAAACACAAATAACTTATCTAAAATAAAAAGATTAGTAGATCAAGCTGTTCCATATAAGGACGAACAATCTGCAATTCAGATGAAAGAAATTTATACTACTTACAATAGGTTAAATCAAATTCAAAGTGAATTAATAAATTTCCCTAAAAAAGTAAAACTTAAAAATAAAAATATTATTACTGAGAATACTTATGATTTTGCAAACGAAATTAATAACACGAAAAATCTTTTGAATGAATACAATAATATAACCGCAGCAAACTTTTATAATGAAGCAAATAGAATTTTGTCTCAATCAGCTTCACCTACTAAAGATGAATATAGAAAAGCCTATAGATTATATGTAAAATCTGATTCGTACGTAGATAGCTATAATAATGTAAAAGAATTAATTGAAAAAACTTTAGAATTAGGAAAAGTAAAAATTGTAATCACAAAAAAAAACTATACTAACAATAATTTTAATAGGCTTCATGATAAAATTAGAGATAAAATTTTTGCAAGACGTTTTACAAAAAATATTACTTCAGCATTAGTTAATGAGGTTCCTATTAATTTACAAGATTCGGATCCAGGTTATATTAAAAGTTTAGTTCAGTCTGCTTCTGAAGATCCTATAATTGATGAAATCTTTGAGATAGTTTACATAAACTTTACCATTAACAATATAAAGGTAATTAATTCAATACCTTTTAGTAATTCAGTTCAAGTTAAAGAAAGAGTAAATGATAGCACAACTACGACTGTAACAAAAACAGCTGTAGGAAGAGTCTATGAACTATATGGTAACTCAAGATTAGAGATGAATTTAACAATATCAGACGCACTCTATGGAAATGCATTAATAGATGAAAAAATATCAAAATATTATGAGTATAAGAACTCTTATATTGCCTATAAAGGAGATAGAAGAGCATTGCCAAAAGGTTATTTAAGATATTCTACAAACCGTCCTGTGGATCCAAATCTTCAATTCCAGGTAGAAGAGAAAGCACTAAATAGATTTAATGAAATTATAAATTCAAGGTACGAAAATTAATTAATCCAGACCGTGTGTCAACCTTTTGAGTGGCTTGATTAATAGTATAACCAATACTCCAAATAAAGAACAGAAAACAAAAATTCCAGTAAAAATTTCAAATTCACCTGCAGTTTGTGCCCATTCACCTAGATAAGCTGCAAGTTTGTTTCCAAATCCTGTACATGCAAAATAAGTCCCCATCATTATAGATGCATACTTAATTGGAGCAATTTTTGTTATTAATGCCATTGCGGTTGGTGATGTACATAATTCACCTAGTGTATGAAATAAATATGCAAATACAAGAAAATACATTGCACTTGAGCCTTTGTCTTGGAATTCTAATGAAGCCATACTCATAAAAAGAAAACCTATAGCCATAATAATTACACCAATAGCCATTTGAAATAAAAGAGCAGATTCTTTTCCAAGAGATTTCCACCAAGCCCAAAATTTACCAACAGCCACAGCGAATAATACAATAAATCCAGCATTTAAAGATTGAAACCAAGTAGCTGGAACTTCAAAGTTTAAGCTTTCAATCATTCTATTTGTTTTTTCAAAGGCATATATGTTCATTAACCCACCAGCCTGCTCAAATGCTCCCCAGAATACCACAACAATTAGAAAGGAGAGTAATAATACAATAACTCTATCTCTCTCTACTTTAGTAAGAGGTTTTTCCATCATTTCTTTATTAGGATTATCATTTTTACCAATGAAATCCCCTACGCCAACTAAATATTTTTGTCCCCTCATAAACACCAATTGGCCAAGTAACATACCTAAACCAGCAAGACCAAATCCATAATGCCAACCATAAACCTCTCCAATCCCCCCAATAATTATTGCGGAAAGAAATGCTCCAATATTTATTCCCATATAGAAAATTTTGAAGCCTATATCTCTTCTGTCATCCTCTTTATTATAAAGGCCACCAACCATTGTTGATATATTAGGTTTCAATCCACCAACTCCTAAAATTATGAAACCTAGACCTGCATAAAAGGCATTTATATTATCAACAGCTAATATGCAATGACCAAGTACAAGAAGGAAGCCACCTAACATTACAGTCTTCTTCTGGCCTAATACTTTATCAGCGAGTAATCCTCCTGGTATTCCAGCAACGTATACTAACATGGTATACCACCCGTAAAGCTTTAGAGCTTCAACTTCTGACCAGCCATAACCTGGATTTTCTGCAGTTGTCTCTGAAATTAAGAACAAGACGAGAAGAGCTCTCATCCCGTAGTAAGAAAATCTTTCCCATAGCTCAGTAAAGAAGAGGACATATAAACCGTAAGGGTGTCCAAAAAGAGTTTTTTGGTTATTTTCCATTATTTCGTCATAATTTATAAAAAAAAATCTATGAAACTTAATATTCTAAATTTTAAATTTTAAATTTCATTCTCAAATGGAATATTTCAATGACTTTTTTTCTAGAGTTTTAAAATTATTATCAGAATTCCTTTTTATTTTCAATAAAACCCTTTTCAAAATTGGCGATTCAGAGGTAAGCATTGGGACCATAGTTGTTTTTTTTGCTAGTTTTTATCTACTAATTGTTGTATCAAAGAATGTTAGATTAATTCTACTTAATAAAATTCTTGTTAGGTCTAAACTTAAGAAGTCATTTAGGGAATCGTTAGCAAATGGTGTTAGAATCACTATGATGTTAATAGGAACAATAATTATAATACAAGCTGTTGGTATCGACCTAAGTGCCTTAAGTTTATTGGCTGGTGCACTAGGTGTAGGAATTGGTTTTGGTTTCCAGAAAGTAACTGATAACCTGATAAGTGGATTAACAATATTAGTTGAGGAACCGATTAAGGTTGGTGATAGGGTTGAGGTAGGTGATGTAAGTGGTGATATTGTAAATATTTCATTAAGATCTACAACAATTGTCACAAATGATAATATATCAATAATTGTTCCTAACTCAGAATTTGTATCTAGTCAAGTGATTAATTGGAGCCATAATAATAGAATAGTTCGTTTTAGATTACCTGTAGGAGTGAGCTATAATGAAGATCCAGAAGTAGTAAAGAAATTATTATTAGAGGTTGCCGACGAAAATCCAAATGTACAGAAAGAACCAAAGCCAAAAGTCTTTTTTGATGATTTTGGTGATAGTTCATTAGACTTTAGGTTAGGGATATGGACTTCTAGTTACACTGACAAACCTGAATTCTTAAAAAGTGAAATATATTTTGCGATATTTAAGAAATTCAAAGAAAACAATATCAAAATACCATATCCTCAAAGGGATGTTCACATTAAAAGTAAATAGTTATGAAAAAATACTTAATAATATTTTTATTTTTTATAAATTTTAAAATGGAAGCACAAGAGAAAAATTATTTTTATGAGATAAAAAAGTTTGATGAAAATTATTCTAATAAAGCTGTTATATCAAGATTTATTCATAGTGTGGGTTTTAGATATTATTGGGCTACTGAAGGTCTTGAAGAGAAAGATCTTAATTATAAGCCTTCTGAGTCTGGAATAACAAGTAGAGCAACACTTGAGCATATATATGGACTTTCAATAATTATTAATAGTGGATTACACAATAAAGAAGTTATTAGGTCAAAATCTTATCCTGATTTATCATACAATGATTTAAGAAATAATACACTTGACTTGTTGAAAAATAGTATTGATAAATTAGATGAATTTACTGAATCTGACTTTGCAAATAGTAAGGTTATTTTTGGTAAGCAACAATTTGATTTATATAATTTATTTCATGGACCAATATCAGACTCTCTGTATCATATTGGACAAATAGTTGCCTTTAGGAGAGCTTCTGGAAACCCAATACCAATAGGTGTTAATCATTTTATGGGTATTAAAATGTAAATTCTTTTTTTCAAGTATTTCTAAATAGAATAAATATAAGTACACCCAAGATTATGATTATTCTAAATGGTAGCTTAAATTTTTTTGGTATAAAATGTTTTAACATCAAATGATTTTAAAAAGGCCTTTTTAAAGGCCCTTTTTAATTAATTAATTTTAGAAATGTTCATTATATTTCGTAGGATCAAATGCGTTGTAAACCGAAACGATTTTATCATTATCCCATTCCCAGGAACAATATCCTCTTAAATTAACTTCTTCACCAGTGTTTTTTGATATTCCGCTCCAATCATACCAAGTATTTGTAAATACTTTTCCATTGTTATAAAACATAGTTGTAGCAATTACATTTGAATGCGTGATGTTATCAAATTTTTCATGTCCTGAAGCAAATCCGGCAACCATCTCATCAAACGAAATAATGTCATCATTAACTGAAATTTTAGCATCTGGATTAAAGTGATCTTTCATAGTCATCATGTTATTGTCAACATATGACTGCATAACATTTCTAACAATCTGAGTCTTATTATCATTTTCAGATATAGATCCAGACCATTCTGCGTTATCAACATTTGAAGTTTGTTGGTTACAGCTAACAAACACTATTGATATAAATAAAATTAGTAAATTTCTCATATTCGATTTTTTATTAAAAATATTAACTAATGTAATAAGAAGATTTTTGTTTATTTTTAAAAAAACCAAGAATTATGTCTTATCTCAAAAAAAAGTACATTATCAAGTATCTATTTGAATTTATAGTAATTGTAGTAGGTATATCTGTTTCTTTCTGGTTAAATGAGATATCTATAGATAATCAAAATGAAGATGAAAGAATTAAAGTACTTAACAGTTTGAAGATGGAGGTTAATGAGATAAGAAATTACTGTGATGAGAGACTAAATAGATGGAGTAGTGATAGACAGATTCTAAGGATGTTTCTTGATGCCGATGGTATGAGATTTAATGTAGATTCTCTTTTAAAGTTAACTACAAGTAAAAATAGTATAGAATTTAATTTAATATATTTCAGAGTATTTGACCCACCTATGAATAGGTATTATTCAGTTATAAATGCAGGTACCCTAAAATTTGTTAAATCTGATAAAATAAAAGAAATTTTAAGCAGGCTACATAATACTTATTTTTCTTATGTAAAAACTACAGTTGAATATGAGAAATTACTTAAAGAGGATTTTGTTTCTTTTCTAGCTACTAACCACCCAGATATAATCATTGCTGGTGCAGATAATAAAGTTTCAACTGAGAAATATTGTAATCTACTTTACAATTCTATTAATAATGATAAAAAATTAAAGTCAAATCTTATAGTCCTAAATGACTACTTAGGAACTAAACTTACTTTTATTAGACTCTACATAAATATAATTGATGAACTTGAGTATGAGCTTAATCAAGTATTATCCAATTCGTAAATTTAAAGTTGTGGATAACCTAAAAATATCAGTTTTATTTTTTTTTCTTTTAATATCTTATAGTGCATTTCCTCAGGACTGGGTACAGTTAGGATCTGACATTGATGGTGAGATATCGGGTGATAATTCTGGTCAGTCAGTTTCTATTAATTCTGACGGTTCTATTGTTGCAATTGGTGCAATTAATAATGACGGTAATGGATCTAATTCTGGTCATGTCAGAGTCTACGAGTGGAATGGGTCAGCATGGTTACAAAAAGGCAGTGACATTGACGGTGAGATATCGGGTGATAATTCTGGTCAGTCAGTTTCTATTAGTTCTGATGGATCTATAGTAGCTATCGGCGCACTAAATAATGATG
>CAYXSW010000004.1:0-1266 GCA_964467915.1 uncultured Marinoscillum sp. | reverse complement strand
GTTTCTATTAGTTCTGATGGATCTATAGTAGCTATCGGCGCACTAAATAATGATGGTAATGGTTCTAATTCTGGTCATGTCAGAGTATATGAGTGGAATGGGTTAGCATGGAATAAAAAAGGCTTAGATATTGACGGTGAGGCACCAGGTGATCAGTCTGGTCAATCAGTTTCTATTAGTTCTGATGGATCTATAGTAGCTATCGGCGCACTAAATAATGATGATAATGGTTCTGATGCTGGTCATGTAAGAGTATACCAATGGTATAAAGGGGATAGTGGTTTTAGTTTCTGGAGACAGCTTGGTGGCGACATTGATGGTGAGACATCAGGTGATAAGTCTGGTAGTTCAGTCTCTCTCAGCTCAGATGGTTCTGTAGTTGCTATCGGTGCACCTGATAACGCAGGTGGCTTAGGAGGTGGTCACGTGAGAGTTTATGAGTGGAATGGAACAATATGGTCACAAGTTGGAAGTGATCTTGACGGGAAGTGGGGAGATGAGTTTGGTACATCTGTTGCCCTTAACGACGATGGTAAGTTCATTTCTGTGGGTTCACCACATTTTAGTAAAGGCCTTACTGAAGTATTCCAATACGTTGACGGATACTGGAAGAATATTGCTTATTTAGCAGGAGAGGGTTCTTTTGACTATAGTGGTAAAGTTACTGCTATAAGCGGTAACGCGTCAATTGTTGTAACAAGCTCTAATGAGAACGACGGTAATGTTCAAAATAATTTTACCAACGATGTTGGCCACGTCAGGGTCTTCAAAAGCGATGATGTCGTACCTGATGATATAACTGTTACTCTTAACATTGAGAGTGGAGGTTCCTATGTCAAAAGCGCAACAATCAAAGAATCTGAATCTATAGATATTTATATTGCCTTAAGTGAGCGGCCAAATGCCCAAGATATTACTGCAAATTTATCATTCAGCGGTTCAGCTAGTGCCTCTGACTACACAATAGCATCAAGTAGTATTACTGTCCCATATAGTACTCTAAATAGCTATACCATGGCTTATTTAACTCTAACTGCTAGCCAGGATGGAGAGATAGAGGATGATGAGACTTTAATTATAGATATAGAGTCTGTTACTAATGGTATAGAGAATGGGTCCCAGCAAGTTATACTAACTATTGAATCAGATACTGATGGAGATATCATAAACGATGATACTGATAATTGTCCATCTGTTTCAAATGGACCTCCTACTGAGGGGGTGACAGTAGCAGGAGGAAATGGTCAAGGCTCTGCAGCAAATCAA
>CAYXSW010000003.1:0-95586 GCA_964467915.1 uncultured Marinoscillum sp. | reverse complement strand
TTGCATCTATTTTTGTTCTTTTTAAGTTATTAATTACTACATAAGGAGTTTTTCCAAGCTTTGACAGAAAAGCGTTTTTAATTGCTAATGTAATTTCCTTTGTGTTGCTATCTGTAACAGTAGTTCCATATGCCCTATCAGGTATTTCCGTTGGTACCATATCTCCTCCATGTGGAGCTGATAGTATTATTGGAAGAGATCCAGGGTAAAACTCAACATACTTATTTCTGCCATAATATATATTTCCATATTCATAGGGTTTTTCATACCCTAGCTCCTCGAAAACTTCCTCTTCTATTTGTTGATCACAACAATCTTCTGTATTAGTATCACAAGATATAACAACAATCAAATAAAAAATAAAACTTAACAGTTTCTTATTCATTAAAATATTTTGAAAGCCTATAATTAAGATTTTCTCTAATATTTAACCAGAAAAGATTATAATCAACTGCATGAAAATCCTCTTTCTCAAATATTTTTATTAATGGGATATTAAGTTCTTTAACCTGAAGTGCTCCATTTTCAGATTGTACTCTTATTTTATTTTCTTTTTTAAGTTTAACCTTACCAATCGGTAACTTCAAGGCCTGGTATTTGAACATTTGAAAAAAATTAGGCATTAATACTCCTTTATGATTTGAAATATTACTCGTTTTTAGGTCTGAACTAAAAGTAATAGGATTTGTCGCAACAATATTACTATAGACTTCATTGTCAAAAGGATTAATATTCTCCCCATGTGTAGTCCACGACATAAAGCAATTAATATCTTCTGGAGTATTACAAGGTAAGAAACCTCTAAAATCATCTTTAACTGGCACCCCAACTAGATAAGCAAGTAATAGCCTATCTTTAATTTTTTCATCAGGTAATATCACGTCTTTAATTAGCCTAACTGCATGGAGTGTTCCCTGACTATGTCCCGCAATAATTATTTTTTTACCCTTATTTTCATTCTCTAAATATTTTAAAAATGCTCTTTTAACATCATTATAGGCTAAATCATAAGATTCTTTTGCATATGATCTAAGTTTATTGTTTTCATAAGTAAATAACTCTAATGACTTACTAGAAAAAATTTCATCTCTATAAGATCTAAAGTCTTTTTTTAACTTTGGATCAAGCGCAATTTTTGTCAGTATTTCATTGGAGATGTGATAGTATATCCCGTCATAAAATATTTGTCTATAAAAAGGAGCATAAACATTTGTTATACCTGAAAAAATGCTTGCTTGATTATTTAAGGTAAGGGTATTAACCCTATTAATATGGTTTGGATCCTCAGGATTTGAATTCCAAAAGTTTCCATTATATCCCGAATAATAAACCGTTGGATAAATATAAAACACATCTACCTTTGATCTAAAATCTTTGAGAGAATCAATATAATTAAAAGGCAAAGGAATTTCTTTTTTTGGTGAAGCAGCCCAATTTTTGATGTACTTATAGTCAGGAGCTTTAGGAAAACCTGTTTCAGATACAAGGTATCTTGATGAATTACAACTAAAAAGTAAAAAGACTATGAACAAAAAATAATATGATCTCATAATTTTAAATAAAATAATACTTATATATTTAATAACAATATAAAAACTCAATAATTAAAATGATAAATTTCAAACCACTATTTCTAATACTATTATTCTCTTTCAATGTTACATTTAGCTATTGCCAAACTAAATCAAAATACGAAAGAAAAATCTTTTTTCCAGATCTTGATAACTATAAAACATTACTTACAGATTTCCATCAACACACAGTCTTCTCAGATGGAATGGTATGGCCATCAATTAGAGTTGAAGAGGCAATAAGAGATGGACTTGATGCCATTTCATTAACAGAACACTTAGAATATCAGCCCCGTTCTGAAGATATCCCTAATCCAGATAGAAATAGGGCTTATATAGTAGCAAGTCAATCTGCAGAAAACAAAAATAAAAACTTAGAAAAAAAATTAATAGTAATTAATGGTCAAGAAATCACAAGATCCATGCCACCTGGACATATAAATGCAATCTTTATTAACGATGCTAATAAACTATTACATATTAATGATTCTTTAAAAGGAATAGAAGAAGCAAACAACCAAAATGCTTTTCTTTTTTGGAATCATCCTGCATGGCCAGCTCAAAGAAGTGATGGTATTGCTAAGCTTGATGAGTTTCATGAGTATTTAATTAAAAATAATTTACTTCATGGAATAGAAGTAGTAAATGAATTGTATTATTCAGAAGAAGCTTTACAAATTGCTCTTGATAATGATCTAACTATAATGGGAACTTCTGATATTCATGGGCTTATTGATTGGTTATTCAAAGTCCCAGATGATAATGAGATTCAGGATAATTATTTACCTGGACATAGGCCTGTAACTTTAGTGTTTTCAAAAGATAAGACAAAGAAAGGAATAAAAGAAGCACTCTTTGCTGGAAGAACTGCTGTTTTTTATAACGAACTTCTAATTGGGAAAGAGAACTACATAAGTCAATTAGTAAAAAAATCCCTTATAATTGATAATATTGGTGACCTTGAACTTGGGTATTCTGAAGATGGGAAGTCTACTATAAAAAAAGTGAGATTAAAAAACATATCAGACGCACCTTTCCTATTAAAAAATTTAAATGAGTATACTTTTGAGACAAACAGTGATATAATAAGCATAGAGCCAAACTCTACCCACACTTTATCAATCAAAACTATTGGGAAACCATTCAAAGAGTTAACTTTTGAAGTTCTTAATGCTATAATTGGTCCAAAAAAATATTTAAAATTAAATTTGCCAATATCTAAATAGAATGGGATTAAATATTAAGAATGAGACCGGAAATCTTGTCTCTGTAGTTTTGGGAATAGCTGATGAAATGGGCAAAATCCCTTCAATAGAAGATTGTATAGATCCTAAAACAAAAGAAAATATACTTAATGATACTTACCCTACAGAGGCAGATTGTATTAATGAAATAGAAAACTTTAATAACATTCTTATAAAAAATGGTGTAGAGGTATTAAGACCAAATAGTATCAATAATTTGAATCAGATATTTACAAGAGATATCGCATTTGTTGTGGAGAATAAATTATTCATCCCAGATATAATCAATGAGAGGAATCGAGAGAAAGAAGGGATAAAGTATTTAACAGATAATTTAGAAAATGAAGAGAAAATAATTATTCCTGAGAATATAAACATAGAGGGAGGAGATATTATTATCCATAATGAATATATTTTTATTGGATACTCAAATGATAATAAACTAAAAGTTTCAAGAACATCTCATGAAGCAATTAAGTTTTTTCAAGATTTCTTTCCAAATAAAAAAGTAATGGGTTTTGAATTATTTAAAGATGAAAATGATCCATATAATAGTATCCTCCATCTCGATTGCGCTATGCAACCAGTAGGCAATAAACATGTAATTATCTATGAGAATGGATTTAAAAATAAAGAAGAGTTAAATAGATTAAAGAGAATTTTCGGAGATAAAAACTTGATTAAAATAAATAAAGAAGAAATGTATCAAGGATTCTCTAATATTTTTTCAATTAATGAGGAAACTGTCATTTCAGACTCAACCTTTGTAAGGCTAAATAGTATTCTTGTAAATCAAGGAATTAACGTAGAAAAAGTATATTATAGGGAAATTTCAAAATTTGGTGGATTATTCCGCTGTTCAACTTTACCATTAAATAGAAATTGAATAAATGATGTTTAATTAAGTATTTTGTGTATTTTTGATTTATAATTAAGGATACAACTTAGGATACACGCATTGAAAATTCAACTTTGGAAAAGAAAAAACTATAATCAAAAGAAAAATAATCTTTATTTAAGATATAGGATTAATCAAAACAAAGCAAAGGTAGAAAGTCTAAAATTATGGGAATGGGTAATTCCAAAAAATGAAATAGAAAAAGAACATAATAATAATGTTAGAATTGCTTGTGCGGAGATAATAAGGAGGGCTAAGGATGATCTTGATAATGGAAGAATCACCATAAAACCGGACACAATAAATGACAGCATCTTTAAAAATCAATTTTATCTTTACTCCAACATAAAAAACTCAAAAGCAGTTTATAAATTTATTGGCAGACACCACGAAGACTTTGACCTTGTAAAAACAAACAGAATTAATAAAGAGTTTTTATTAGAGATCAAAAAAAGAATAGAAAAAAAAATAAAAGATGGAACTCTAAAAGGAAGCACCGCTTCAAAATATTGGAATAATTTTAAGTCTGTATTAATTAATTTATATAATAATAACATTTGTAGCTATCCTAATGCTCCAGGAATTTCATATAAGAAAGAAAGAAGAGTAAGAAATAAATTCTCAACTTCAGAAATTAACAAACTAGAAAAGACTAACATTAAAAAGTGGAAGGATTTAAAGATAGCATTTTTGTTTTCATGTAAAACGGGTGCAAAATCAAATATAATAGAATCACTAATGTGGAAGCACATTCATAAAAATAGCGATGAAAACTACTACTATAAAATTAAAAAAAACAATAAACAATTTATAAATACATTTTCAGCAAAGACCAGGAAACTTCTTGGAAGAAGAAAAAATGGTAGAGAATTAATTTTTAATCTCCCTGAAAAAAAATCCAGCAAAAGTAAAACATTTAAAAAATGGATAAATAACGCAGGAATAAATGAAAGCAAAATATTTAATGACGCAATAAACACATTTGCATATAATACCTATAATAAAACAAAAAATATATATAGAATATCTGCAACACTTGGGCACGAATCAATACAAAAAACAAAAGAAATATACGAGTATATGAGTGAGTTAGATTATATTAATATAGAAATGAATATAGATGACACAAACAATCAAGAGAAAGAAATTATAAGAGAAAAAATATTATTTAAAAAGGGAAACCTTTTATCATACAGAAAGGATACACTATAGGATACATTAACAATAATATATCATATATATAGTCCATAATATGTATAATTATGTAATAAAAATAAAATATGGAATGAATCAAAGTACATCAGAAATATTTATGATAAGGCCTAAACACTTTAATTTCAATAAAGAAACGGCAAAAAATAATCACTTTCAAAAAGAAGAAAAAATATTAAACAATAATCAAATATTAGTGAGAGCACTATCAGAATTTGAGGAACTTGCAAAAAAAATTAAAGAAAAAGATGTTGTAGTAAATATTTTTGATGACAGAGAAAAAACAGTAACTACTGATAGTGTTTTTCCTAACAACTGGATAAGCCTACACAGTGACGGAAAAATATATTTATATCCTATGTTTTCTAAAAACAGAAGAAAAGAGAAGAGAAATGATATAATCGAATTATATAAAAGAAACGGATACTATATTGATAAAATTGTAGACCTAAGTGGATATGAAAATGAAAAAAAATTTCTTGAGGGGACAGGAAGTATGGTATTAGATAGGGCAAATAAAATATGTTACGCCGCTATATCTGAAAGAACCCATAATGATGTATTAAATACATTCTGTAAAGAGTCTGGATATAAACTAGTAAAGTTTAAAGCGTTCCAGTCACATGAAAACAAAAGAACGGAAATTTATCATACTAATGTGATGATGTGTGTTGCAGATAAGTATGCCATTATATGTCTTGATGCTATAGACGACATAAAAGAAAGGGATCATGTTATTAAAAAACTAAATCAAACAAAAAAAGAAATAATTGACATCAGTGAGGATCAGTGTAATAATTTTGCTGGAAATATGCTTCAGGTAAAAAATAAAAAAAATAAAAAATTTCTTGTAATGAGCAAATCTGCGCATGATTCTTTATCAAAAGAACAAGTAAAATTAATAACTTCATATAATGAAATTATTAGTTCTAATTTAGAAACCATTGAGAAGTTGGGGGGAGGAAGTGCAAGGTGTATGATTGCAGAAAATTTTTTAACAAGAAAATAAAAAATATTAAATTGTAAAAAAACAAAAACCATGAAAGAACCAATACTAACTAAAAATGCTCCTCAACCAATAGGACCATATAATCAAGCAATAAAATATGATAAAATGCTATTTGTATCTGGACAAATTCCATTAAATCCAGAGAATGGAAAGCTAGTTGAATCTGGAATTATAGATGAAACAACTCAAGTAATGAAAAACATTGAAGCTATTCTTGATGAGTCTAATATGTCTTTTAGTGACATCGTGAAAACAACTATATTCTTAAAGGATATGGAAAATTTTTCTGATGTTAACACTGAATATGGAAAAAGTTTTGAGAACTTGGTTCCTCCCGCAAGAGAAACCGTAGAGGTTTCTAAGTTACCTTTAAATGTAAATGTTGAGATCTCTTGTATTGCTATAAAAAAATAGATGCAAAACATAAGATTAAGATTTGCGCCTAGCCCAACTGGACCCCTACACATTGGTGGCCTCAGAACAGCTCTATATAATTATCTGATAGCTAAAAATAAAAAAGGGAAATTCATTTTAAGAATTGAGGATACAGACCAAAGTAGATTCAAAAAAAACGCGGAATCACATATAAATGAGTCTTTAAAATGGTGTAATATAATTCCAGATGAAAGCCCAGAAAATCCTGGTAAATATGGCCCATATAGACAATCTGAGAGAGCAGATATATACAGAAAATATGTTGACAAACTAATTGATACAGATCATGCTTATTATGCTTTTGACGACAAAGAAGAATTAGAGTCACAAAGAAAAAAATCTGAAAAGGAAGGAAAAAAATTTATTTATAATTGGGAAAACAGACATGATTTTAAAAATTCCATACACTTAGGATCCGATGAAAAAGAAAAACTTATAAAACAAAATAACTATGTCATTAGATTTAAATCATATTTTAAGGAAAAAAAACAGGATTTTATAATAATTAATGATGAAATAAGAGGGAAAATAAAAGTAGATTTAAAATTACTAGATGATAAAATAATATTTAAAAAAGATGGAATGCCTACATATCATTTAGCTAATGTTATAGACGATCACTTGATGAAAATTTCTCATGTAATTAGAGGGGAAGAGTGGCTACCTTCTTTAGCGCTTCATTTTCTTTTATATGATTCATTTAAGTGGGAGAAACCCATATTTGCTCACTTACCACTTATATTAAAACCTTCAGGAAAAGGTAAATTAAGCAAAAGAGACGGTGAAAAATTTGGAGTTCCTGTATACCCAATTGAATGGAAAGAAAATGATAATTTAAAGTATATGGGATTTAAAGAATTAGACTTTGAAAGTGAAGCCTTTATAAATTTCATTTGTATGATTGGTTGGAACCCAGGATCTACAGAGGAAGTCTTTAATACTAATCAATTAATAAAAAAATTTAATGTGAATAGAATAATTAAAAGTGGAGCTAAATATGATTATGACAAAGCCAAATGGTTCAATAGGGAACATATTAAAAAAATAGATTCAAGTATTTTAATAAGAGAAAATGAAAACGAACTATTAAAGATCTTCAGCGGTGAGATTAATCAAAAAAGAATACCAGAAATAATCAATTTAGTAAGAGAAAGGGTTGACTTTAGAAAAAACATATTAGAGGAATCAAAGTCAATACTTAATTATGATCAAAATAAATTTAAAGAAAACCTTAATAACCTAAAATTTTCAAAAAAAGAATATCAAACAATTAGTCAGTTCAACGAACAACTCAAAGAAAAAAACAAAAAAGACCTCAAAGGGTTATTTTTTGAATTGTTAAATAAAAATGAGATAAAAATTGGAGATGGTATGAAAAGACTAAGGCTTTGTGTCACAGGCACTATAAGTGGAGCTGATCTTTTTAGTATTATTAAAATATTAAACGTAAATACTTTAAACAAAAGAATTAGAATTAGTTTAAATACAATAAATGATTAAAATTGGAATAATTAAGGAATATAAAATCCCAAATGATTTTAGAACCCCATTTACCCCATCGCAAGCAAATGAAATAAGTAAACTTAATGACTTTTCAATTGTTTGTCAATCTAGTGATGTCAGATGCTTTGAAGATAAAGAGTATAATGAAAAATCTATTCAAGTTGTCAAAAATTTAGATGACTGTGATCTCATTTTTGGAATCAAAGAGGTTCCAAAAGAGAAGTTAATAGCTAATAAAACATACTTCATGTTTTCTCATACTATAAAAAAACAACTCTATAATAAACCGCTTCTCAAAGAAATAATTAATAAAAAAATTAGATTGATAGACTACGAATGTTTAACTAGTAACGGGAAAAGAATAGTTGCGTTTGGTAAATATGCTGGAATAGCTGGAGCATATAATACTTTAATGGGATATGGGAAAAAATATAAATTATTCAATCTAGATAGACTAAAGAAATATAAAGACACTAATGATCTTTATAGATTCACCTCAAAATTTAAATTAAATAGTAAAGTAAAAATTTTAATCATTGGGGATGGAAGAGTAGCACAAGGAGCTGTAGAGCTACTTAAATCTTTCAAAATTATTGATGTAAATATTAAAGATTACCTAAACAAAAATTATAATCAGCCAGTTTATTGTCAACTTGGAGTTAAAGACTATGTTAAAAGGAAAGATGGCAATAACTTTGAAGAAACAGAATATTTTAATAGCCCCGAACTATTTATTTCTAATTATCATAAATTTAGTGAAGTAACCAACGTATTAATTAATGCTGCTTTCTGGGATCCAAAGTCACCAAGATTATTTGAAGAAGATAATATTGATGAAAATTTTTCAGCAAGAGTCATAGGAGATATTAGTTGTGATATTGATGGAGCAATACCTTGCACTAAAATGGCCTCAACAATTAAACATCCATTTTTTGATTATTGTATAGAGAGAAGAGAAATAACTAAGCCTTTCTCCAAGAAAAATAATATAACAATAATGTCGATAGATAATTTGCCATCTGAACTTCCCAGAGACTCTTCAAGGTATTTTGGTAAAATTATAAAAGAAAAAATTTTACCAATTTTAAAAAATGATCAAAATAAAATAATAGAGAATGCAACTATTACTAAAGATTGTAAACTGACAAAAAATTATAAGTATTTAAGTGATTATATAAGTTAGATAACCACTGAATTTAGAAGTTTATAAAACTCATCTCTTTTACTATATATGTTAAAATCCCCACCATACATTTCAGTAACCGTAGAGCTTGAATAATCTTTAATTCCTCTTGAGGAAACACATAAATGCTTTGCCTCAATAACCACCATTACACTTTCTGTGCCTAAAACGTCCTTCAATTCATTATAAATTTGTGTTGTTAACCTTTCTTGCACTTGAGGTCTATTAGAATAGTAATTAACTATTCTATTTAACTTTGATAAACCTATGATCTTACCACCAGATATATAAGAAATATGAGCCTTACCAGTTATAGGTAAAAAATGATGCTCACAAGTCGAATTTAAATTAATATTTTTCTCAATAAGCATTTTATTATAATTATACTTATTATCAAATAATGATATCTTAGGTTTGTTCCCTGGGTCTAAACCACTAAAAATCTCTTTGACATACATTTTAGCAACTCTATAAGGGGTGCCACTAATGCTATCATCGTTCAGATCTAAACCTAACTCGTCTATTATCTTTGTAAAATGCTTTTGAATATTTTTGATTTTTTTGTCGTTAGATTTTTGAAACGCATCTGACCTTAAGGGAGTATCTAATGAAAAAAACTCATGATTATCTCCAATTAAATCTATTTTCTTTGTATCCATATTTAACAATTTATAATTCAGTTATACTTAATTAAAAGAAAAATGTTTCCTTAAAATTTGATGTTATCTCTAAGGGTAACCGTCCGATTAAAAATAATTTGAGGTTTCTTCTTGTCAAGTTTAAAGTAACCTTTCCTCTGAAACTGATAATATTTATCAGAATCAGCATCTTTTAAGCAAATTTCTGCACAGGCTCCATCATAAGTTTTAATTGATTCCTTATTAATTAATTTTTTAATATCTGCCTCATCATTTTCAACAGGAACTTCATGTAAAAACAATTTATCAAAAATATTTATAGAAATTTTTTCATAATTATTTTTATCCACCCAGTGAATTGTTCCCTTAACCTTTCTTAAACTTTCAGGAGTTCCTGAACCGCTTTTAGATTTAGGATCATAGGTACAAAATATTTTATTAATATTACCTTCACTATCTTTTTCTACCCTCTCTCCTTTGATAATATAACCATTTTTTAATCTTACCTCTTTTCCAATAGTTAACCTAAAAAATTTTCTGTTAGCTTCTTCTTTGAAGTCGCCTCGTTCAATAAATAAATTTTTAGAAAATGAAATTTTTCTAAAACCATATGATTCGTCCTCCTGATTGTTCTCTGCAGTTAAGGTTTCAGAATCCCCTTCAGGGTAGTTAATTATTTCTAACTCAATAGGGTCAAGGACTACCATCACCCTATATGATATTTTATTTAATACTTCGCGGGAACAAAAATCTAGAAGTGCATAATCAATTATATTTTCTCTCTTAGCCACACCAACTCTATCACAAAAATTAAGTATTGCCTGAGGGGGGACACCTTTTCTCCTAAGGCCAGATATTGTGGGCATTCTAGGGTCATCCCAACCTGAGACTAAACCAGAATTAACTATTTCAGCTAATTTTCTTTTGCTCATTATAGTGTGCGTGAGATTTAACCTTGCAAACTCTCTTTGTTTAGGTAAAATTTTCTTTTGTTTAGGTATTTTAGAAATTAGCCAGTCATAAAGCTCTCTGTGAACTTGAAATTCAAGAGTACAAAGTGAATGGGAAATACCTTCAATATAATCAGACTGCCCATGAGCCCAATCATATGTAGGATAGATTTTCCATTTATCTTTTGTTCTATGGTGATCATGATTAATTATTCTATAAAGCACGGGGTCTCTCATGTGCATATTTGGAGAGGACATGTCAATTTTTGCTCTTAACACACAGTCTCCTGGCATAAACCCACCACCTTTCATTTTATTAAAAAGGTCTAAGTTTTCATTTGCTGTTCTTTCTCGATATGGACTTAATTTTCCAGGGCTCGTTGGAACACCTCGCTGAACAGAAATAGTCTCTTGATTTTGAGAATCAACATAGGCATTATTATTTTTAATTAAATATATAGCCCAATCATATAATTTATCAAAGTAATCAGAAGCATAACATTCGGAATCCCAGACAAAACCAAGCCATTTTATGTCCTCTTTAATGGAATTAATAAAAATTATATTTTCTTTCTCTGGGTTAGTATCATCAAACCTTAAATTAACGGGAGAAGAAAAAGTTTTTCCAAACCCAAAATTTAAACAAATTGATTTAGCGTGACCTATATGTAAATAACCATTAGGCTCTGGGGGGAACCTAAATCTCAAATTAGTTCTATCAAACCCATTAGATATATCCTCATTAATAATTTGTTCAAGAAAATTCTCATTAGGGGTAGGTGGATCCGAACTATTCATTTAAATTCTTATAAAGTTGAGTCATCTTTTACAACTTTATCTGCAAGATCACTTTTATATTTTTTTATTTTTTCAGATATATCATCATTAAAAGAACCTAGAATCTGAGCAGCAAGGATTCCAGCATTCTTTGCTCCATCAAGTGCTACAGTAGCTACAGGGACCCCTTCTGGCATTTGCAATATTGATAACAAAGAGTCCCAACCATCAATTGAATTTCTTGATTTTATAGGGACACCAATTACTGGCAAATGAGAATTGGAAGCAACCATTCCTGGAAGATGTGCAGCGCCACCAGCTCCAGCAATAATTACACTTATCCCTTTAAGGTGCGCTTCTTTACTATACTTCATCATTTTCTCAGGAGTCCTATGAGCGGAGACAATGTTTGTCTCATGGTCAATTCCAAATCTCTCTAAAACTTCTACAGCCTCTTTCATGATAGTATAATCCGATTTACTACCCATTATAATTCCAACTTTCGACATATTTATATTGATTTAACTTTTATAGTTTTTTTTAAATGTTTTGCTCTTTCATATGAATCTTCAAATTTATCACAAATTATTGTTACATGCCCCATTTTCCTGTTCGGTCTTGTTTCCTCTTTTCCATATAGATGGAGATTTGCAGATTTACAGCTAAACGCATTAGCTAAATTTTCATAATATACCTTTCCTTCATACCCTTCAGCACCAACTAAATTCAACATTATTGCTGAACCAAAATGGTGCGTTTCACCTAATTTTAAATTAAATATAGAACGGATATGCTGTTGAAACTGTGAACTCTCACATGCTTCAATTGAGAAATGACCACTATTGTGAGGTCTTGGCGCTATCTCATTAACTAATATTGTGTCATCTTTCAAAAACATTTCTACAGCTAATAAGCCAATAGAATCTAATGAATTTGATAATTTAACAGCTAGATCTTGAGCATTTTTGTCAACATGTTCAGATATATTTGCAGGACTAATTACATATTCTACTTGGTTAGATTCTTTATTAAATTCCATTTCAACAGTTTTGTAACATTTTACTTCACCCGATGAGTTTCTTGCTACTATTACACTTAATTCTTTATCAAAAGGAACAAAATCTTCAATAATCATTTCAGAATTCGGCAAGTCTTCTATATCACAAGGTGACTTTAAAATTTTTACACCAAAACCATCATATCCAAATTTTGTTTTTTTCCATACACATGGGAAATTAATTTCTTCCTTATCTAGAGATGAATTGAGATCATCTAAAGATCTGAAATATTTAAAATCTGAGGTGGGTATCTTGTTGTTTTTAAAAAATAGTTTTTGTTGATTTTTATCTTGGATGACCCTTAAAGTATTTGGTTTTGGGTAAACTTTTTTTCCCATTTTTTCTAATGTAACAAGAGCATCTACATTAATATGTTCAATTTCAAAAGTTATTATGTCACAATCAATTCCAAAATTTAATATTGTATTGTAATCATTTAAATCTCCACAAGAAAATTTAGCACACAAGTTTTTACAAGGAGATTTATCACTAAAATCTATAACGTACGTCTCAATGCTTAATTTATTACATTCTGCAAGTAACATTTTTCCAAGTTGTCCTCCACCAATGATACCTAGCTTTTTATCAAATAATATAGAATTCATGAGTGCAAAAATACATTAAATTCTATGATTATTAGATTTAAGAAAAAGTAGAATTAAAGATTAAACTTATTTTTTTAAATAATTCTTTATTTCCTCACGAGTTATTTTTTCCTTGTAATATGCGTGTCCAAATATTGCATTGTGAACACCTATACCTTTTAGCTTGTATAAGTCTTTAATATTTCTAATTCCACCACTAGTTGTTAAGTCAATTAACGGAAATTTCTTTAATATTTTTTTATATAGAGCTATTGGAGGACCTTCCAGGGTTCCATCTTTTGAAATATCAGTAACCTTAATCTTTTTTAGCCCTTTCTTATGAAAATAATCTATATGATTTATTGGGTCAATCTTTGTTTGATATTTCCACCCATTAATTTTCAAACTTTTATTGAAAACATCAACTGCAAGGACGACTTTTTTATAACCCCATGTGGTTAAGCAACTTAAAAATATTTCTTTATCATATACAGGCAAACTTCCTAAAGTCACTTTTTTGGCACCATTGATAAAGGCGTTACTGATCTGTTCATTATTTCTCATTCCTCCAGAATAATTAATTTTAACTTTTGCAAATTGACTCATCATCTCAAGTAAATTAAAATTATTTTTTTCATGCATTTTTGCTGATCCAAGGTCAACAAGATAAATTTCTTTGATTCCTATGTCCTCATATTCTTTAATTAAATCAATTGGACTTTTAGGATATACCTTTAGTGTTCTGAAGTCTCCAGATTTAACATTGACAGTTTTATTGTCCTTAATATATATTGATGCTATTAAGTTCATACCTATTAGTAATAAAAAAAAAGGTTTAAAACAAGAGTTTAATCTAAAATCAGTAGTTTAAACCCATGACCATGTATGGTTTTAATTTCAATTTTAGGGTCCGCCTTTAAATATTTTCTGAGTTTTGCAATATATACATCCATACTTCTAGCATTATAATATGAATCATCACCCCAAATCTTAATTAAAGCGGTATTTCTATCAACCTTTTCATTTATATTTATACAGAACAGTTTTAAAAGTTCATTTTCTTTAGTGGTGAGTCTATATTGATTCCTATTTTTATCAATTAATAAGTTTTGGTTGTGGGTATATTTATAACTTCCAAGTTCAAAATTATCATTTAATTCATTTTTCTTTTTCTGAGGTGTTCTTTTCATTACCGCCTCCATTCTTACAAGAAGTTCCTCTATACTAAAAGGCTTTGTTAAGTAATCATCACCCCCTAGCTTAAATGCCTTGATTATATTTTCCTTCTGAGACTTTGCGGTAAGAAAAATTATAGGAATATTTTTATCAACCTTTCTTATATCCTTAGCCAATGAAAAACCATCCTTTTTAGGCATCATCACATCTAGGATAATTAGATTCCAATTATCTTCACTTAAGTACTTTTGTTTTCCTTCTTCACCATCAACAGCTAAGACGACATGGTATCCTTTAGCAGACAAAAATTCATTCAATATTTTACCTAGATTAGGATCATCTTCTACAATAAGAATTCGCTTATTATCCATGTTTAATATTTTTAATTCTGATCTTAAATATAGTTCCTTTATTTACAACACTCTCAACTGAAATGGTAGCATTATGTTTATTTAAAATATTTTTAACATAAGATAAACCTAGACCAAAACCTTTTACATTATGAATATTTCCTTGAGGTTCCCTATAGAATTTATCGAAAATTTTATCAATATTACTTTTCTTAACACCAATTCCTTGATCTGAAATTGATATTTCAATAAAGTTTTTATTATTTATACTAGATATATTAATTATAGGATTTTCCAAAGAATATTTATTTGCATTATCCAATAAATTATTAAACACATTTAGTAAATGATCATAGTTACCATGAACTAAAGAGATATCTGCTTTTAAATTGGCTTTAATTAGGCCTTCCCTTTTTTGAATTTTAAATTTGTTTATATTAATTGAGTCTTTAATGATTTCATGAACGCATAACTCTTCAAGGTCTAACTTATAACTAGCCTTTTCCGTCTTAGCTATACTTAATACATTTTCAACCTGACCTCCAAGTCTCTTATTTTCATCATTAATAATATTTATATATTTTTCTCTCGAGCCTACTTTTTTAAAATCTCTATCCATCAAAGCTTCACAAGCAAGAGATATAGTTGAAATTGGAGTTTTTAATTCATGAGTCATATTATCTATAAATTCATTTTTAATATCTGATAATTTTTTAAGTTCAAAAACTTTTAAGATCACATAATAAAAACAAAAAGCTATAAGAGTTAGGAATATAATAGAGAAGACCATACTTAATAAATTGTTTTCTTCAATGTAACTGCTTTGATCTGGAAAATAAAGATATAGATCTAGATTTGAGTCTATTAAATCATTTTGAAACAGATTTATAGAAAACTCTGACTTTAATATTTGAGGATTATTAGAACTAGATAATTCTATTTCGTTAGTTTCATTATTATAAATTAAAAACTCGTAATCTAGATTCATATTCATTCGAGAAAGATTAACCATTATCATCTTATTAAGAAAGTCCATATTAAAATCAGACTTAATCGTTCTGTCATTTGTCAAAAGCTTATTTAAAATTATCTGTATCATTTCAGACCTGTCTAGAATTTTATTGATTTGACTTTGCATTGAAGAATCTAAATTCAGACTTTGTAAATCTTCAATTTGAATAGAGGCATTAACATTAGAATTAATTTTAGAGTTATCTGAGTCTCCAGATTCAATATTAAATTGAAGAGAATTTTCTGAACTAAGGTTGACTGAAGAGTCTAATGTTTTTTTATTAAAAGTTGATTCAATTAGCTCAATATCTCCACTTTCGTTACTTCTTCTAATCTTAAAAGTAGCTTGTAAATTGTCTTTTGTTAAGTTTATTATTTCTTTTTCTTCTAATCTCTCGTTAATCATTAACAGAACATGTTGTATATCTTTTCTAAACCTATCCTCATTCAATCTATTAAGGTCTGTTATCCAATTAAACTGAACGAAAAGTATTGAAACAAGAGAAATAACCAATAAAACTATAATTATTATGAAGTTTTTTCTATTCATACTACAAATTTACTGAAAGTAAAACATAGTGATAATTTGATGGTATTTTTTAAGTAATTTTAACATATGGGTGATTAGCTCAGTTGGTTCAGAGCACTGCCTTGACAGGGCAGGGGTCACTGGTTCGAATCCAGTATCACCCACAAAAAGTCAAAGTTTTGAATATTAGTTAAAAAATCAATAAATAAAAAATGAGTAACTCAATATTTAGAAAAGATGGAACTGCTCAAGGAGTTGCAAAACAACGAATGATTGAATCACTTGCTAAACCTGATCGACGTATTATTTATGATCCTTATGCCAAAAATTTTGTGCTTGGGGCAAGTATAATTAAACTTATGGGGCACAAGTTTAGTGTTTGGTTATCAAAAAAGTTTGCTCCTGGATTTCATGAGCTTCTAATTTCTAGAACACGATTTATAGATGATCTAATTGAAAAAAGTACCTCTATTGATGCAGAACAATATGTCATTCTAGGAGCTGGTTATGACTCAAGAGCGCATCGTCTTAAACTTCCATCCGAATTAAAGATATTCGAAGTTGATCAACCTGAAGTTCAAGAAAGAAAACGATCTAAGCTTACAGGTCAGATACCTAATGAAGAAAACGTAACGTATGTGAGTGTTGATTTTAATCACCAATCTCTCAAAGAACAACTCTTGAATGCAGGGTTTGATCAAAGTAAATCAACTGTATTTACACTAGAAGGTGTTTCGCAATATATTACAAGAGAAGCGCTTAACTCAACTTTAAAAGAACTGGCTGTTTTAAGCTCAAATTCTAATGCGACACTGTTTATGTCATATGTAAATAAACTTCTCATAGAAGATCCAATTGCCTGCTTTGGTAAGGGTTATCCAAACGCTGCACGAGTAGCTAAATTAATAACATATGGATCAGCAAAAGTAGGCGAACCATGGATATCATTTTACTCAGCTGAAGAAATTGAGGATTTACTCTCCCAAAACAGGTTTTTATTAACAGAAAATAAAACCATAGCTGATCTTAATTCCAAGTATTTTACCCCCATTGGAAGAACAATTCCTGAAAATCACATTTTCAAACTTGAACATTTTGTGGTAGCTAAAAGTAGAGCATAAGACTCCCACTTTTTCCGTTTATATACTATATATTTGATTCATCGATTATCCCGATTTTTGTAACGATATCCTGAAAACTCTGAAATAATAAACTACACACAACAATGGCTATAAGTAATGCGGGCAGACCGTACTAAATCCAATTTAATTCTTTTACTGTCATTTCAGTTTCTCTATTGCCAGTATGTAAAGTTGTCTTTGGTTCAAATAATAGATTAAATACAATCTCTCCATTAGTATGAGGTCTATGTTCTACTCCTTTTGGAACAATTAAAATTTCACCTTCTTTTACTTCAACTGTTCTGCCTTCTCTAAAATCAATTAAAAGAGTACCTTTAAAGACCATAAAGAGTTCATCTTCATTTTCATGACTATGCCATACAAAATCATCTTTAAGTTTACATAATTTTACATGCTGACCATTCAATTCTCCTATAATTTTAGGAGTCCATTCTTCATTAAATAATGAAAACTTATTCATTATATTAATTGGTTCAATTTTTTTCATAATTTAAAATTAGGTAATAATTTTCTTAAAAAATCTGAAATTAAGACAGATAGTTCTAAATAAAATCCACATTCATTTTACCTGCTGATAACTGTTATTTATTGAAACAGAATTTGCATTAGTTTCTTTCATCATTTTATTTAATTGATTTAGAAGCTGTTCTTTTTTTTCCTTGAATAAACTTGAGACATCATTTAACTCACCAGGGTCATCTTTCAGGTTAAATAACTCCACTTCATTAGACTCATAATGAAGGACTAGTTTCCAATCCCCAGATCTAATAGCTGAACCGGGTTTCCATAAACTTCCATGGTAATGAGGAAAATGCCAATAAATATTTTTTCTGTCAATTCTAGATTTGTCTTTTAGTGTAGGCATTAAACTTACACCATCAATTTTACTATCGTTTTGAATCCCAACTAAATCTAAAATGGTTGGAAAAAGATCATAAGAAACTGTCAAGTCATTAACTTTTACATTCTCTGAGTTCCCTGGCACTTTAATTAATTGCGGAATTTTTATTCCTCCTTCATAAAGCCATCCCTTACCTGCTCTTAGAGGATAAACCGAAGTTGGTGCAATTCTTTTTAGGGTAGATAACCCACCATTGTCTGATGTGAAAATAATTAGAGAGTTTTCATATAAGCCTTCATTTTTTAAACTCTTAATTAGTTTGCCTACATTCTCATCAACAGCATACACCATAGAAGCATATTGTGAATTAGTTTGATTTAATCTAGTTATTGCTTCCCCTTCTTTTTTTGTTCTGGCTATATTATCATTCAGTTTAGATAATTTTTCTTTAAAATAGTTCACATGTTTCAAATTCGCTTGAATTGGTGTATGCACATTGTAAAATGAAAGAAAAAGAGCAAAAGGTTCATTAGTATCGTGATTGTTTATTAAACCAAGCGCTTCGTCTGTCAATCTATCTGTAAGGTATTCTCCCTCAGGACCATCACTTAGTTTGGGGTTTTTATATGGAGAGTAATACCCTCCCATTGGGCTACCTTTATCAAAGCCACCAATGTTAACATCAAACCCATGGTTTTCTGGGTAATATCCTTGTGATCCAAGGTGCCACTTGCCTACATAAAAAGTTCTATAACCTGAGTCTCTTAATTTTTCAGCAATTGTAGTTTCCTCTAATGGGAGTTTATTTAAATCTTTTGGACCAAAAAGAGGTTTGTCTTTTGGGTCAAGTCCCGGGATCCAATCGGTAATATTTACTCTAGATGGGTGTTTGCCCGTCATGATAGAAGCCCTAGTTGGAGAGCATACAGGGCTGGCAGCATATGCGTTCATAAACTGAAAGCTATCATTAGATAAACTATCAATATTTGGGCTTTCATAAAATGTACTCCCGGAATACCCTAAATCATTCCATCCCAAATCATCAACTAATATAAAGATCACATTCAGTTTCTTTTTTTGCTCTTTATCTACTTGACAACTAACAAATGGCATAGATATCAAGAAGCATGATATCAGATTAATTATATATTTTTTGCTCATCTTACCATATATTTCATAATTCTAGAGATTTTAATTTAATATATTTATACTGTTATTTAAAATATATTACTATGAAAACTACTCCAAATATTTTCTTAATTTATTGTCTGTTTACATTGGCCCTCTCAGGCACAAACTTTGCACAAGAAAATAAAATAAATTTATTCGATAATGACATTCCTTGTGAGAGTGATTTAAAACTAGAAATTGATTATGAAGGGAAATATAGAATATTCAAAAAAGTGGGGACACCTCAAATTTGGCACTATCCAGTAAAGAATAAAAATCAACTAACACCAGCTGTTATAATTATTCCTGGAGGTGGGTATTCGTTCCTGTCATTTGATAAGGAAGGTATAGAAATTGCAAATTGGTTTAATTCTTTTGGTGTATCAGCTTTTGTATTAAAGCATAGGCTTCCAGGATGGGAATCTGAAGACTGTAAAAGTGTTTCTGCAATCTTGGATGCTGAACAAGCTATTAGACTTGTCAGATCAAAATCTAAAGAATGGAATATAGATCCTAAAAAAATAGGAGTAATTGGATTTTCAGCTGGGGGTCACCTAGCATCTACAGTATCAACTCATTTTGATTATGGGTCTGAAACCTCTGAAGATAAAATTGAAAGAACTAGTTCAAGGCCAGACTATAGCATTCTAGTTTATCCGGTTATTACCATGAAAAAAAATGAAACAAACAACTGGACAAGAGATAACCTTATAGGTAAAAACCCAAATCAAGAAAAAATAGAGTTTTTTTCAGGTGAGCTTAATGTTTCAGAGGATACTCCGCCAGCCATTCTTATTCACACTAGTGATGATACGACAGTCAAACCAATAAATAGCATAAATTATTATTTAGCTTTAAAGAGATACAATATTCCAGCAGCTTTACACATATGGGAAAAGGGAGGACACGGATACGGTATTAGTGAAGCAAAAGGAACAGTTAGATCTTGGCCAGAAGTTGTTAGAGATTGGATGATTCAAAGAAAAATAATCTCCAGATTAAACTGATTTATAAGGGAGAGATGAATGATGTAAAATTATTTTTACTGAGGTGTTTTTTTTAAGGTATACGAAAGAATACTCTACCCTTATTTTATTTCCTGAATAATCTGTAAAAAAATAGTTTCCCATTGCAATTCCAATGTCTTCATATATGTTAATAGTATCATTCACAAATTCTATTTTTTTCCATGGTTTTATCGCAAAGCCATAATCTTCAATAAAAGATTTATTTCCCCCAATAAAATATGATATAGCAGAAGCTTCATCATTTCTAAACTGGTGTTTTGAGGCCTTTGTAGGTTTAAACTGAACCTTTCCTTCTTTGAAGTCATAAAGGTCATTTAGAAATTCTGAAGTTAGTTTTTTAGATTTAGAGTAATCATCTTTAGTTTCTCCAATACCAATAATTGCTAAAGTCCATTTATCCTGAGATCTTAAAATATCTTCCCTTGAAATCATACAATAAAGTTAATAATAAATAAAGGTTCTCTAATGAGAACCCTTATTTTCTTGCCTTACTTTACTTGGTAATATAACCTTCTTCTAAAGATTTTCTTACAGCATAGATAGCATCTCCTGTATGTAAGATTTTCCATGGCTCAGTAAACATAGTTGGATCTTGCTCAGCAAAATAATTTTGAGCTTCTTCCATCATGTCATCTATATTGTCCCAACTATCTGTATAGGCTAAGATTTTATAATCTAATCTATCTCCAGAATGATGTTGATGGGCAACTGCTTGGGTACAGAACTGGCTTCTTTTAAATCCTTCATAAAAAATAAAAAACTGTTTCTCAGCATCAGATATTGATGAATTTGGATTAAACTCAAATGATAATTCATAAACAAATCTATTTTCTCCTTTTTGAGAAATAGCTGAAAAGTTTATGCAAAAAATCATTAACAATAAATAAAAATATTTCATATGTATTAAATTTTAAATTATTACTATATTCTAATCGAATAGAATTTGAGATAAATATAATTATATATTTTTTCTAAATTTTTTATTAGGCAAGAATTACAAAATAATTATTGTATTTTAAAAAATTAACTTGAATAGAAAATGAAAAACATCAGATCACTACTTCTTCTTTTTGCAATAGTATCCTGCACTGATGAAGTAACTTTAGAAAAACAATTTTTGCCAATTAAAATAAACGAAACATCAGGGCTGGAATATTATAACAATAACTTTTTAACACATAATGACTCAGGAGGAGAAGCAAAAATATATGAGTTCACAAAAGAAGGAAAAATAGTAAATGAGTATGAAATTCTAAACTGTGGTGCTAACGATGACTGGGAAGATATTACAGCAGATGATGAAAACGTATTTGTATCTAATTCTGGAAATAATTATGGAAATAGGCAAAACCTATCTGTTCTTATTTTAGATAAAAAAAACAATTTTAATTGTAAAGGTAAGATTGAATTTAAATATAAAAGTCAGAAAAATTATGAGAGAAGAAATAAGCACCCATATGATGCAGAGAGTATTATTTCTGCAGATGATAAACTAGTGCTATTTTCTAAAGATCGAAAGGATCTGATTACAGAACTTTATATTTTACCCAAAGTTCCAGGTTCCTATGACATTGAGCCAATACATTCTTATAATGTAAATTCATTAATAACTGGTTCTGACTATAACAAATCTCTTAAGCTAGTAGCTCTCGTTGGATATGATTTTAGTGGAAATCAATTTTTTTATAAAATAAAAAACTTTAATCTAGATAATTTGAGTAGTTCTGAAATAGAAAAGTTTACAATTCCTGTAGGAAAAGCTCAAATTGAGGCTGTTAAAATTATTGATGAATCATCTTTTTGGATCACATCAGAAGATGAGGGAAATGGCTTTCCTAGATTATTTAAATTTAAAATAAATTAACTGTATGGAAGATTTACTGATGATAAGAACTTTTAGTATTGTAGGAGGGATGTTAATAATATCTACAATTGCTGCAAGGTTTAATAAGGCTTACGAAACATTTACAGAAAAATTAATAACAATTATCGGTGCTTTTGGTTCACTATTCTTGATAATTTTTTTTGGAGATATCTATCCTCATAATCTTATCGCTTGCGGACTTCTTTCTGGATTTATGGGTTGGTCTCTGGGCCCTACCATTGGTTACATAGGAGAAAGGTTTAAATGGAGAAAGTTTTTAAAAGATAAAGGAGTAAAAAGAAAAGACAAAAATAATAAATCTGGATTTTGGGGGACAAATGATAATAGACATTATGTCTATTATTATGAAGGTGACGAGGATAATTATTTTGAATTGAAGTCTGATAAGATGCGTGAACTTGAAGATGATTTTAGTAAAAATGTTTTAGATATTGATGGTGACCCATACAATCAAGCCTGGCAAAATGTAGTTTTTCAGGCAATGATTTCAACTTGTATCGCAGTGTTTTTAACTCTTTTAGTAGTTTATGTCTCGCCTGTTGATTTCAGTTTTTTAGAATTAATCCTTTTAATTTCTTTGTGGGCATTAATAATCATGAGAATCTTAAATACTTATATATTTAAATCCGCTAAACAGATGCTTTACCAAAGTTATGCCGGAGTAGTAATTTTCGTTCTTTATTTGATTTATGACTTTGACAGATTAGAGAAGGCAAATGCAAACGGAGATGCGTCTTGGGATACAGCTATAAATATTGCTGTTAGTTTATACCTAGATATAATAAATCTGTTTATTGAGTTGCTGATAGCAATGAGCGAGAACCAATAAAAAAGGGCATTATAAAAATGCCCCTTCTATAATATCAAAAGTAATATTATTTAACCATGTCTTGGTACTTATAGTAGTCACCAACTGGATACATAACATGAGCATAAGGAGTACCAGCAAACATTACATAAGGCTCTCCAGAATTAAAATCTGTAGTCATACCTTCTATAGAAGCTGGATCTTTTGGCATTCTCATGAGATGAGGTCCAGACTCAATCCAATGACCTGAAACTGCATCTTCCTCATTCAAAACCTTAGGCGTTGTATTATCTTCACCCATATCACCATGTAACATCCATGCATATCCATCTTTATCCATTACTGGTATTTCATCAGCAAAATAAGCTCCAATCCATTTAAATACTTCTGCATCTCCACATAATGCCATGGCTTCATGAGCATCTTTCCATCCATTTTCAGGATCGGACATGCCTCTCGGATTTGCTGGTAAACAAGTCCATCCATTAGTTCCTTGTCTTAATAGTTTTCCTCCCATGTCAGGTGGTCCATCGTATACTGTAGCTTCTTCTGCTATGTAAGCAGGAGCTGCAGTAGAATATGCCCAAACTTGCCACTCAACACTTGTATGAGGGCCTTCAGGCTCCCCACTCATATTTGCCATATCCATTGCCGAATCAGCATTATTAGTAGGAGCACTACATCCTGCTATATAAAGCATAGCAGAAATCATAATTAAAAAGTTTTTCATATTTTTTTTTTAAAATTAAATAATAAGACAATTTAATTAAATAATAAAAAAGTGTAAATATTAAGCTGATATAATTTTTTATCCTGAACACTCACCGTCAGCCCAAGATGTGATGCCCGCTCTCTCGGCATAACAAGAATTTGAATAAGTAATATCATCACATCCACAGACAGGTTCGTAAACTTCAATACAAACCATATCATCTATACTATCTGTTTTACATAGTGAGGTGTTGCTCTCTTCACAGCTGAAGAAAACAAAAGAAAAAAGAAATATTAGTAGTTTTTTCATATTTATTCAATTTTAAAATTAGTTACGTAATATCCAATCTCCTCATCCGCAATCATCTCATCCATATCAAAATAAATATCTATAGGGTAGCCAAATGATTGATCAAACTTTATAGTATATAGGAACGGATTATCATTCAATTTCTCAGCTATAATTTCAAATATTTCATCAAAGGATTTAACATTCCAATAAATATTTTCTAAATCATTTTCAGTCACTAATTTGCCGTTTACTTTTTTTATTTTATTATCTACAACTTTTATATCGTTTGGTTCTGTATCTATACAGTAACAGGACACAGTAAGAGTATATGAATAAGAATTAATATTTGAATCATTCCACATTTTTATAGCAGCTGATAACTCCATTTCTATTGGATTAGGTGTTATAGAGTCTTCAGATGAACAAGCTAGAGTAAAGAATAAAATTAATATTTTGAATAAATATTTCATCGTTTCTATTGCGAATATATAATATATAACTAAGAATTAAAATAGTTATTTTAAAAGTGAAACCCCTGTCATTTCAAGCGGAGGTGAAATATTCATTAAATCTAAAATAGTAGGAGCTATATCACCAAGTTTACCATCATGAAGTTTGAAGTTTCTGTTTTCTGAAATTAAAATAAAAGGCACTAAGTTGGTTGTGTGATAGGTATGAGGTGATCCATCAGCATTAATCATTATCTCAGCATTACCATGGTCTGCTGTAATAAGTATTGTATAGCCCATTTTCTTGGCTGAATCAACAATTTTAGAGACTTCTTTATCAACAACTTCACATGCCTTTACAGCAGCATCAAAATCTCCAGTATGACCAACCATATCCGGGTTTGCAAAATTTAAACAAGCAAAATCAAAAGATTCTTTTTCAATCTCTCTAATAAGGTGGTAAGACAAATCTTTTGCGCTCATCTCAGGTTGAAGATCATACGTAGCTACATTGGGAGATTTACATAATATGCGACGCTCTAAATTAAACTCTTTCTCCCTCCCTCCTGAAAAGAAAAAAGTGACATGAGGGTATTTTTCTGTCTCAGCAATTCTAAACTGTTTCTTTGAATTATTAGATAAAATCTCACCTAGAGTATTTTTGATATTTTCTTTATTAAACAAAACATGAATGTCCTTAAAACTTTGGTCATATTGGGTAAGAGTTAAATATTTTAAATTTAATTTTTTCATTTCAAACTCATCATTATTTTCTTGAGTAAGAACTTTTGATATCTGACGCATCCTATCAGACCTATAATTGAAAGATAAAACAACATCACCATTGTTAATTTTTGATACTGGTTCACCATTATCTTTAATACACACAATTGGTTTGATAAACTCATCTGTTATTCCTTCTGAATATGACTTTTTTATTGAATACAAAATATCCTCTGACTCAATTCCCATACCATTGACCATCACATCATAAGCTAATTTTATTCTTTCCCACCTATTGTCTCTATCCATAGAATAATATCTTCCTGTAACTGAAGAAATTGATATGTTTGTTCCTTCTATATAAGAAATTAACTTAGCTATTTGATCATAACTATCCTTAGGGCTACAATCTCTTCCATCAGTGAATAGATGTAAACTAATTTTCGATAATGCAGTTGTTTTTAGATAATCTAAAATAAGAAATAAATGGTCCGAGTGTGAGTGAACACCACCATCAGAAAAAAGACCTGTTAAGTGAAAAGTTGATTTATTTTTTATTGCATATTCAACTGCTGAAACAAAATCTTTCTTATTCTTAATTCCATTATTTGCTAAAGATTTATTAAGTCTAATTAAATCTTGATCAACAACCCTTCCGGCCCCAATATTCATATGTCCAACTTCTGAATTGCCCATTTGTCCTGACGGAAGACCAACATCTTCCCCAGATGCTGATAGCATAGAGTTTGGGTATTTATTTGTTGCACTATCATAAAATGGAGTCTTTGCTTTATATATTGCTGACTTATCAGATTTGTCTCCGATACCCCACCCGTCCATAATAAGAAGAATCACCTTTTCACTCATAAGTGTAAAAATAATTATTGATTTTTAGGTATTTGTGTTATTTTTCAAAAGATTTATGAGCATAATAAAGATCATTTTTTTAATATCATCAGTTATTTTTGCTAAACAAGACCCTCTAGAAAATCTAATACTAAGTCTAGAAATCAAAAACGGAGAGGAAATAACAAAGTATTTTGATTCAAATAGTGAAATAATAATTGATAATAAGACATATGCTGGTAACCGATATCAGCAATCAAAAATTTTAGATAATTTCTATAGTGATAATAACATAAATAAATTTAATGTAATTCATCAGGGAGATTCAGAAAATAATATAATTTATATCCTTGCTGAGTATTCCTCTAATAGCGATCTTTACAAGATTTTATTAATATTAAGAAACAAAAAAAACAGCTATATTATTGAAAAATTTAAAATAGATTAAACATCATGATAATAAGAACAAAAAAATTTCAGATGAATAAAGGTGATTATATAAAAAAAGGATTTTTCAATCTTATTTTTGAACAATGGTGGGTACTATTAATTTACTTGGCAATTTGTTCTATGAACTTCATTATACCTTCAATATGGTGGGTAATAGGAGGCTCAATAGCACTCTTCTTATATTTAATTTTCTGGCTCATACAGTTCTTTGGAGTCACTCAAGTTGAACAAAGCAGTTATATGTTTGACAAATTATCATATGAGATCTCTAGTAGTCAGATAATGATGAAATTAAATAACAAACAAGGGATGCCAATAAAATGGGATACTATCAAAAAAGTTAAAATCCAGAAGGATGGTTTTCTTTTTAAACTAAATATTGTGCAATTTATAATATTTCCTTTCAGGGTATTTAACAATGAAAATGAGATTAGATTTCTAAAAAGTATATTAAACAGAAAAGGGTATGTCAGATGATCCTTCTTTAGATCATGCATTACAAATTGGAATGAAGTATTGTAGTTATAGAGAGAGATCTACAAAAGAAGTCAGGGATAAACTTTCAAAAAAAGAATTTAACTATAACATTATTAAAGATGTAATAGTAAAGCTTCAAGAATTAGGTTTTTTAGATAATATTAGATTTTCAAAATCTTTCTCGAGAGGGAAAAATAATAACAATAGATGGGGAAAAAGCAGAATAAAATATCAACTCAAATCAAAAGGTTTGACAGATAATGAAATTGAAGTAGGAATTAATAGTATAGAAGATAAAAACTACTTAACTATTCTTAAAAAGAATATTGAGATTTATAATAAGAAATTAAAAAAGCCAGATAGAAATAAACTTATTTCTCATCTTGTTTACAAAGGTTATGAGATGGATATCATTTTAAAGACTATCTAGTATGAGATCTTATCAAATAAATATAATTTGATAACATCCTCACCAACATCCCTAAAACGAAAAATATTAAGAGATCATTTAAATTTTGAGGGAGAAAACTCCAAAGAATTAATAATGAAAATAAAACAGCTGACATAATTATAATATACCATCTAATAAAAACTGACTTGAAATTCAGGATAAGCAAAAAAGAAAATATTACATTAAAAGGGATAGCCCAGATTAAGTTATAATTAAACGAGGATAAATGATCTGTAAAAAACCATAAATAAATTAATAAAACACCAATCAACCCAGAAATAAGGAAAACAGTAAAATCAAAATGAATATATTTAAGTCCATATTTAATTTGTCTAAAAGACAGAGCAATACATAATATCAGGAACAATACTAATATATACTTAGGCTGAAAAATATTTTTCTTAATTTCTACAGAGTTAGCGTTGATAACATTTGTTTCTGAAATCAAATTACTCTCACCATCAAGAAATGAATTATCAAGGCTATTAAATAAATACTCTGGCAGAAACATCTCTTCAGATGAATTAGCCTTCTTATCAATTTCTGACCCTAAACAAATATCAATACCTAAATCTCCCCACTTATTGTTTTGAAGATACTTATCCATTAAACCTCTAATGGATTTATTATCATTAGAGATTTTGAAAGTAATTCTTTCCCCATAAACAGTAATTAAAATATCTCTAATTTTAGTTGAACAATTATTGTAAACATAATTATATAAATAGGTTCTGTTATCTGGTTTTATGTTTTGCTCTAAATAATTATATAATACTATTTTTTCAGAATCATCTAAGTTCAAGACTTGCTCTTTAACATATCTTTTTTGACTTATATAAAAAGACTGAACGGTCTGATAATCATATCTTCCTACCATATAAAGAAGATGTCCGTTTAAAAAATTTAGATAAAAATTAGGTTGGTCAAAATCAAATATTCCATAATTATAAAACAAATCAATATTATTTAGTTTATCTCTATATCTTATCCCACTATGGCCAAAGGCACTATATAGTTCATCTTCATATGGCCCAATTGTAATAATAGAAAATTCAACATCTTCTTTCCCTTTTGCAATAAAAGAGCCCAATATCATTAAACTAAAAATTAAAAATTTAAACTTATTTTCCATCTATAATAACTACAATTTCACCTTTAATTATTTTATCATCTAGTCGAGATATTATCTCTGCTATTGTTCCCCTTAAATTTTCCTGAAATACTTTTGAAATTTCCCTTGAGATTGATATCCTTCTATTTTCTCCAAGTATTTCTTTAAGTTCTCTCAATAACCTTAATAGTCTTTTTGGGGATTCATATAGTACAATTGATCTTGTTTCTTCTTGTATATTTTTCAGCCTTTTACTTCTGCCTTTTTTGGATGGCAAAAAACCCTCAAACACAAATCTTTCAGAAGATAAACCTGAGTTAACTAAAGCGGGAATGAGCGCAGTTGGCCCAGGCAGACAATTAATTTCAATACCTTTTTTTATAGACTCTCTAACAATCAAAAATCCAGGATCTGATATAGAGGGAGTTCCTGCATCTGATATTAATGAAATTTGCTTACCAGATAAAATCTGACTAATATGCTTTCCAACTGTTTTGTGTTCATTGAACGAGTGGAAAGAAACTAAAGGAATATCTATGTTATGTTTTAAAAGTAATTTTTTGGAGACTCGGGTATCTTCACACAGTATATAATCGGAATTTTTTAAGGTTTCAACTGCTCTGAAAGTTATATCATCAAGATTACCAATTGGAGTTGGAACAATATTTAATATTTTGTTATCAGTCATATAATTTTATCTATCTCCTTTGCTAGGTTATAATCTTTTTGAGTAATCTTATCACCAAGATCATGAGTACATAAATCAATGATTACTTTATTATAAACATTATAAATCTCTGGGTGGTGATTATTTTTCTCAGAAACTATTGAAACCTTGGTTATGAATGTAGCAGCCTGAATAAAGTTTTTAAATTTAAATTCTTTTCGAAGTTTATTGTTTGATTCTTCCCACATAATTATAAAGAAATAACACCATCCATTTTAGAGGCGTTTTCATAAATATAAAGTATTTCAGAAGAATTTTTTACAAAATGAGTTAATGTGATTGAAGTATACTTACCATTTTTAGAAGATTTCTCATGTGTTTTAGCCTCTGGAATAAGTTTAAAAATTTTATCCTTAAACTCAGTTTTAATTATGAATTTAAAGTTATAATCACAAGGAAAATTATACTCTTCATCGAGTAATTTTTTAAAACTTTCTGAATTTAGCATTAATTAAAAGAACTTATATCTGAAATCTTCAATATTAGAAAATTTCTTAATTGCCTGATCAATCTTTAAAGAAGAAGTGAACTTATTAGCTTGTAAAAGAGAAATGCCATAATCAGCATAATTGCTTAAAGAATCAGCCATATTTTTTTCATTGAGCTTAAGTACAATAACTCCTTCATCAATCTTAATAGGTTTAGTTAACTCATTCTCCTCCATTGAAAAAGCAACACCAATAGCCTCTGGTGCAAATCCAACATTTTGAATAGAATTAGTATTAAAATCCAGATCTGGAGTTTCAAAAATTTCACCATATTCTAAACGTGATTTTAGATCTTCAAGAGAAGAATATCCTTTGACAAGTTCAGATACGTAATCATATTTCTTTTCATTAATAACACTTTTCCTAATTGAATTTTCTACATCAGACAGCTCTTTTGTACCTTCCTTTTTTATAACTGATAAGTGGGCCACAATATAACCCTCGTCTAACTCTATCACATCTGAGATATCATCATTATCTCTTGCGTCATCATATGACCAAAGGACAACACTCCTTGCATTAACTATATCAGATAAATTTGAAGCATTTTTATCTAAATCAATTTCGGTCATTATGTTATATTCATTTTCTTTAGCAAAATCTTTAAAAGAAGAATTTGATGACATAGCATCAATTTTAAACATTTCAGCATTCCTATAAATATTATTTCTCGTATTATCACTTGGAATGATCTCCTTTAATATTGTTGTAACCAAATATGATTTTTTAGTCTTTGGCTGAGTTACATATATAATATGAAATCCAAAATCTGATTCAACAATTCTAGGAATCAATCCTTCCCTAGTCCTAGAAAAAACAGCGTCTTCGAAAGGTTTTGTCATCCTACCCTCACTAAACCAACCGAGGTCTCCCCCAATAGAAGCTGACCCGTCCTGGCTGTAGGTTCTTGCTGTTTCATCAAAATCACTTCCGTTTCTAAGTAAAGATAAAATTCTTGATGCCTCGGATCTCACTGAGCTTTTATCTTGATCATTAAATCTTAGTAAGATATGTTTTGCTCTAGCTTTATATTCTTGATCATCAGTTATACCAGATAGTTTATAAACTACAATGCCACCATCTTTAAATTGATAATCAGAGACATAACCTTCATTTTGATTGAGTAATTCATCTGGAAGTTCATCTACATTAAATCTCATATATGGATTAAAACCATCCGAATTTAAAAGGGCAAATGTTGAATCGTTTATTTCTCCAGATTTTAAGCTTGAAATAATTTCATTAATTTCATTTTTATAAAAACCAGAATCTTCCTGAGAAGGCTCTAGTGGGAAATGAAGATAATTTATTGACCTAGATTCATCTTGTTTATAGTCATCTTTATTCTTACTCAGAAACCTTTTCATCTCCTTACTAGATACATCAAACAATGAGTCTGGTATCTTATAATATGGGACAAAATAGTAAGATAAATTTATAGTATTGGATAACTTAAAATATTCAGATTTAGATTGTAGATAGTTAACATTAGTTGTCAAACTAAGTAGATTATCGTATTTTGTTCGAAGTCTCATAGGTTTTAGATTTGATTCAAACGAAAACCAGGCTTGTTGCTGATTAACTGGTTGTTTAGATAAGTTTTGTAGATATCCAATGATATTATCTACATTGAACACACCAGTATTCGGATCTGTAAAAGCTTCTAGAATCATAGGATGAATATTATCACCTTGAACCATGTCTACAGACTCCCTATCAGAAACAGATAACCCTAGTTTATTGTATTGTTCGAGATAAGAGATGTCATTAATTAATTTTTCCCATGCTTGATCTCTGATCCCAGATAATTCCTGATTATTTGGAGAACGTCCGTTATTTAATGAAAAGTTATATGATAACTGTTCAAAAATTGCATTGAACTGTATCATATCAATATCTTCACCATTGATTTCCCCCACAATATTTTGATTTTGGTTGCCAATTGAACTATTGGGTCCTAGGATATCACCCAAAACAAATGCAGCAATGGAGAAACCTACAACTACAACTAGGAATTTTCCCATCTTGTCCCTTAAAGTGCTAATTATTGCCATAATATATATTTGGAAGCCAAAATTAAATTTTTAAAACTAATTATTTACATTCTTTCTAAAAAAAACACTATTTATTCTGTTATTATTTTTTGTAAGAATTTTAATAGTAAAACCATTATATTTTAAAATTTCATTTTTTTTAGGAATATTTTTATTAGAACTCAATATAAAACCACCTAACGTATCATAATCTCCTGTTGGAATATTTAATTTAAACTTTGAGTTGAGATAGTCAATCTCTAGTCTAGCACTAAAATTGAAAGAATGTTGATCTACTTTATCTTGCAAATAAATTTTTTCATCAAATTCATCAATTATTTCACCAAAAATTTCTTCGATAATATCTTCTAAAGTAATTATTCCTGAAGTACCTCCATATTCATCTATAACAATAGCAATATTGATTTGTTCTGAAATAAATTTAAAAAGAAGATCATTTGCCAGATTAGTTTCATTTACAAAATTAATTGGTCTAATTATGTCAGTTATTTTCTTGGGATTATTAAATAAAGATAAACCATGACAATACCCAATTACGTTATCTACAGAAGATTTATAAATAATTATTTTAGTGTGCCCTGACTCTTTAATTACTTTTTTAAGATCATTAATAGAGTCAGAATGATCAATAGCTATAATTTCAGTTCGTGGTATCATGAAATCTCTTACCTTAACAGTTTTTAAGTTAAGAGCATTATTAAAAAACTCTGTTACCTTATTAGACTCGGCTCTAGTGTCTGATACTACAATCTTTTTTACATAATCATTAAGATCGGTTAATTTGAAAACCGGTTTATCATCTGAATACTTTTGATTTAAAACATCTCTTATAAAAAACTTTGATATAAGAATTACAATTTTAACAATGGGAGAAAATATAAAATAAATTATAAAAAGAGGTATCGAAAAAGTAACAAGAAGCCTATCAGGGTTTATTAAAAAAATACTTTTTGGAATATATTCAGCTGTAATTAATACTAAAAGAGTAGACACTAATGTCTGAATTAATAACACTGACAGATCGTTATTGATTATTTGTGGTAAATTATTAATAAGTAAGGGTTCAAGAAATTGGGCCATTACTATCCCATAAATTACCAGAGAAAGATTATTACCTATAAGAAGAGTAGAAATAATCTCTGAGGTATTCTTATTAATAACACCATATATTTTGCCTAAAAAACTTTTAGAGTTTGATTTAATCTCAAAATTCAATTTATTCCTCGATATAAACGCAATCTCTAGACCAGAAAATAAACCGGAAAAAAATAAACAGATACTTATTAATATAATTTGATTTTGAAAATCATCCATATTTCACTTTAATTTATATATTAAAAAAAAACAAATGATAGCATATAAAATTCATAAGAGTTTAATATTCCAATCATAAAACTTTTATATACGGCATAAATAAGACACACAAGAGATAATGCAAGAACTAAATATTTAATTTTCATCTATCTCAATTACTCCTGATGGTTTAAGTATTTCATAATCAGAAAAATCCTGATTTGAAACCATACCCTCACCTTTATGGACTTCACTTCCTGTTCTGATAGTTACAAACTTTTCAGAAATAAATTTTTCATCATTAGGATACCATAATAACTCCTCAGTCCTTAACTCATCTTTTGTTTCTAAATTATATAAAATAACATTCCCAGTCGCCTTAAAGTAATTTTCATTCTCATATCTAATTACCTTATTTGCTTGAAAAGTAGCAGAAATAGATTCTGAATCTTTAGAAAAAATATCCATATATAAACCATCTGGATATTGTTCTTCCCCTGAACCAAAAACCTGATAAAGTTTTGCCTTGAGGTTAAATTTAACTTGGGCAGAATCAGAAAAAAAAGTATTTAAATCTTTTATTTCAATTATTGGGCCGTCATATGTTTTATCAATTTTCTGGAAATTGTTTTGTGAACAAGAAAAAAATAAGATAACAACTAGAAGTCGAGACATTAATTTTCCTCACTTTTCTCAAGCAATTCTCTTAAATCTTTAACGATTTGCCTGATTTCATTTTGATCTTTCATCAACTCAACTATATAATATTTTAATTCAGATAACCCTGCTGAATTATCTAAATTTCCATCTGGTGCGGACTGTAGTTTTTCCAACACTTCAGGGGCAAGAGAAGAACTTTTATTTGATGATAAATTAGCAATCTCTTTTTTAATTTCTTCCAAATCATTTTGAACGGAACTGTTATCTATTTTCTCAGCAAGCTCCTGGTAAGTTGAAACTATCTCCTCAAGATAATTTTCATCAATCGTAGAGACATTGGAATTGCTTTTTTCCATTGCCTTAGATAAATCTTTTAGTTCTTTAGAAAGATTATTATCAGATTTCCCAGAGCCTTTTTTATTAGAATTTAAAATCTCTTTAGCTAATTCTTTAATTTCATCAATTTCTTTAGATGTAAATAATTTAAATTCATCTAAGTCTTTTTTAGTCTCTACCTTAAATGTGTTTAGTTCTGAGCGAGTATCTGCAAGTGCAGTGTTCGCTAATAATTGTAAAGAAAAATTACGCAAATCACTCACGTCTTCTTTTAAATCTCCTATGTAATATATAAGGCTGTCTGCATTAAGTGTTTCAGAAACTTCATTTTCTCTATTTTGAAGATTAACATTAGTAAGAGTTACTTGTCTTAATAGTTCAGTGGCAATATCAAGATTTTTCTTAAGTTCTTTGACTTCATCAGAATCATCTACACTAACAACTGTACTATTATTAGTTAAACTTTTCTCTTCAATTAATGTCGATATCTTATCTAAAAACTCTTCATTATTTAATGGGTTCCCTTCATCAGTTAATTGAGAGGAGATTTGTTCAGATAAAGTGGAAAGATCACTCTGAAGCTCAGAGAACTGACTAGAAACTTTTGAGATATCTCTGCCCAAAGATTGTAATTCTTCGTTATATACATTTGTGTTGTCTTGTAAATCGGCCACAAAATCTACATTAGACGCTAATATACCTCTGTCATCAGAAGACAGTGCTTTTGAGACTGAGCTTAGAGCTCCAACCATTATAGATAAAATAATACAAACTATAGCTGCTTGAAAAGAGAAATGAGCAAAGTTTTTACTTTTGCTCTTATAAATAAAAAACCAATACCCTGTTAGTAGAACTCCAAAAGACACAAGTCCGAAAACTATGTTAAAAATATAATTTGAATAGAGTGGTATTAAAAAATCCTGGATTACAAAAGCAATACCAGCGTTAAGTGCAAGGTTTTTTCCAAAAAGCCTTAGTACAGGAACGCTTTCTATAAACTCAGGTATATTAAATGTTTTCATTATCTCTTATTTAACGTTACTGTTTCATTAATCCAACATCCTGTATTCATAGCCTCTCCTACTTCCATATTCTCATTAAATATTTCTTCCATAGAAGGAAATTGTTCTCTTGCCTGATTAGCTTGAGATGTTAATCCACCGCTTTTAAAAATATTATAAGCTGCTATAAAAACCAGTCTGTCTTGAACTCTGCTCTTGCCTTCTTTACAGTCATCATAAGAACCCATATATAAATTTCCAATTAATTTATATGCATCAGCATTTTTAGAATTTAAAGAAATAGACCTTCTAGCGTTATTTCTTGATTTGTTTTTATTTCCAATAACAGCATAAAGTTGAGCTTTGTTTAAATAAATTTCAGATTTTTGAACATTATCATCTGAAGAATCAATAGCTCCGTCATAATATTCTAAAGCAGATACATAATTTTTATTAGCTTGTTCTCTACCAGCAATAAATTTTGCTATAGCAAAATCTTTTTCATTTGAGAACATTATCTTGGCGGCTTCTAAAGCAATTTCAGACGAAGTACACTTGCCAGTAATACTTAATTGGAAAATCTTTTTTGCCAAGTTCACTATCTCATCCGAATATGTAATATCAACCGGAGTTAATGTCTCATAATCTGTTTCAACAATTTCATCTGCTGGAGCTGCTGTTAATTCTAATAATTTAGGGCCTAGAGTATTCTCGACAAAATTACAATCAACAGTAATTGTAGCTGTCAAAAGTTTATCAATATTATCTTGGTATTTTCTTAACCTAACTTTATTCTTTGGTTCATTAACAATTTTGAATGCAATAGTTTTTGATATATTATCGTAAATATTTAAAACTTCATCATCCGTTATAGTTTTTGATGTTAGTTTATGTTTTCTAACAATATCCATAAAAGCTACTAAATTGCTATTGCCTATTTTATTGCCATTAAGATTATAGGCATCTTTAAACATATTATATAGCGATTCGTACTGTGTCTTATCAGACCTATAGAATGTATAAGCAAAAGTTACTTTTCTGTTTTTAACATAAGCTTCTCTCCCAAAATTTTTATGTCTTGCCTCAAATAAGCTCAAAGATTTTTGAATTAATTCGTTTTTTCTTATTGGATCCTCTTCTTTATCAATTAGGCACCTATAAATCTTGATGCCATTTTGATAAATTGATACATGAAGATTAGGAACATTATCAAGTAACCAGTCAAGGTGTTCTACTGCTGCCTCACAATTTTGTTGTTTTAAATAATCTGTGTATAATACATTTTTTTCCTCAGCATCTTCTTTATTTTCAGGCCAGTTCCAACCAGGTTGAGCTATCAGAAAAAAAGTGTTAAAAAATAAAAATAGTGTTACAATTAAATTTTTCATAATAATAAAATTAATCAAATTTTCTTTTAATAAACCAAATATTATTGATTGAGCTTCCTATAATGAATTTTAGATAGTTCTCTTTAATTGCTAATTTATCAACATTTCCTCTTTTACCAGCTTCTACACCTAAGTTGATTCTTGAAATAGCACTCATTGGCAATGACACGCCAAAGGTAAAAGCTGTAGTATATAATTCTTCAGAATTAATTAAAAAAGGTGACTTTTTAAATAGCAGACCTCCTCTGTAAGTAACTCTTTTAAAAAAGCTGTTTACATTTTCAGCATCAGGAATAATCTCAATTCCTGTAGATAATTGGAATTCCGTTTTATATGCTTTAGAAGAATTATCACCGTATCCACTACTACTATTCCAAGATCTTGATCTATACTCAATACCTACAGATAATTTATCAATAATTTCATATGAAACTCCTATACCAAAATTTCTAGGAATATTAAACTTAGAAGACTCATTATTATAAATTGTATCTATTACAAGGACCGAAAGAGAGTTTGGAATTTTTCTTTCAAGTTGTGAAAACCTAGTTGCATCAAGAGAAGAATTTAGATCATATATTAAACCTATCTTTAAAAAATTATCTTTTTTAAATTCGTTCTTATAAAATACTCCCGTAGATAAGGAGAGATCTTTAAATGATGCTCTCTCAAATAAATTAGAAAAAAATTGAGGCTCATTTGAAATACTTGAAGAGATATTACTAGTAATCTTTCCAAAAATATAAGAACCCTTAACTCCAAATGAAAAATCATTTCCAAGCTTGAATCCATTTGAAAAATATACTTCAGTCAGCCCCCCAGCACCATCATAATTGTAATTTACTAATGCTGAAGTTGGATCCCCATTAATACCAAGTACTTGCTCTTGAGAAAAAAGTTTATAATTAGTATTACTGTAAGGATTGAACCCAATAGAAGTGACCCATTTACCGCCTTTTATAATAGGAATACCAAAACCTATATAATTTATATTTCCATTACCTGTAATATCTTTAGTGCTACTATTTACAATTTGCCTTACATCCGATGCAATCCCCATTTCAAATATGGTAAACCTATTATATACCAATGCGGCTGGATTTTGATTATTTAAATGCCAATAAGAACCATTGCTAATACCAACTCCGCCCATTCCTAAATTATTTGCAAATGAGTTGTCTGATATTTCTCCAATTGGGTTTACTGAACTAAACGGGGTTGTGTCTTGTGCAACTGATAATTTAGTTAGAAAAAAAAAGTATATTAGAAATATATTAAAGTGAATTCTATGCATCCTTTTTTTGTTATTTATTTGAAATGCAAAGATGCATTCTTTAGTTCATAAATAAAAAATAAAAATTTTAACATGAATATGGGGACATATAGTGTAATTGGTTTAATGTCAGGCACTTCTTGTGATGGAATAGATCTAGCACACTGTCATTTTTGGGAAGAGAAGAATGAATGGAGATACAAGTTAATAAATGCAGAAAGCATCGGCTACTCTCAAAAATTAAAAAATAAATTAATATCCTGTAGCAAGACAGACTCCTTATCCTTAAAAATATTAGATAATGAGCTAGGAGAGTTTTTTTCTAAATGCTTAGTGAAATTTATAAAAAAAAATAAAATATCTGTTGATCTAATTTCATCACATGGGCATACTGTTTTTCACGATATAAATCTCAAATTAAATTATCAAATAGGAAATCCATTAATTATATATAAAAACACTAAAATCACAACGGTTTATAATTTCAGAGAACTTGATGTCTTATTTAATGGTCAAGGGGCTCCGCTAGTGCCTTATGGAGAGAGCAAAATATTTAATGATTATGATTATTGTATTAATATAGGTGGAATAGCTAACATATCCTCTCTCGACACTCACAACTTCTATGGTTATGATGTTTGTCCAGCAAACATTATACTAAACAAATACTCAAGAAAGCTTAATTATGATTTTGATTTAGACGGCAAATTATCAATCAGTGGTAAATTAAAAGAAGGGCTACTTAAAAAATTAAATAACTTAAAATATTATAAAAAAAATTATCCAAAGAGTCTAGATCTCCTGTATATAGAGAAAAACTATTATCCTCTTTTTAAGAATTATGAGCCAACAGACGTATTAAAAACCTATATAAATCACATGGCGATTCAAATAAATAATGCTATAAATAAAAAAAAATCAAAGGTATTATTAACTGGTGGAGGAGTTTTTAATAGTCAAATCATAAAAAATTTAAATAAATTCAATAAACTTGATTTAAATTTTATCATTCCAAACAAAAAATTAATTATTTTTAAAGAGGCTATTATATTTGGATACCTTGGATTACTGAGGCTATTAAATATAAAAAATGTTGATAGTGTAATTACTGGCTCTACCAGATCAACATCATCAGGCCTGATTATTAATAATAAAATTATATAGAGATGTACGAATTAATGATTGTAGTTTTTGTTATAGGTTATGCGTTCATAACAGTTGAACACACTATAAAAGTAGATAAGGCAGCTATTGCTTTGATTACTGGTATACTCTGTTGGACTATTTTCGTGTTTGGAAAGGAAGAAATTGTAGACTTAAGTAAAGTTAAAGATTATGCTGCAACTGAATTTAGCAATATTTATCCTGATGAAATTGTTAAAACATCTGATAAAATTGATAAAAGTAAAATAGAAATAATTCAACATTATGTAACTGAAGTTCAGCTTTTTGAAATTTTATCTGAGATATCTAGTATACTCTTTTTTCTAATGGGCGCAATGACTATAGTTGAAATCATTGACCTTCATGGTGGTTTTCGTGTGGTCACAGATAGAATTAAGACAACCAGTAAGCTAAAACTATTTTGGATACTGGGAATTATATCATTTTTCTTTTCAGCCTTATTAGATAATCTTACCACTTCAATAATAATGGTCTCTCTAACAAGAAAATTTATTGTTGATAAAAAGGATAGGTGGTTCTTTCTTGGAATGATAATAATAGCAGCTAATGCAGGGGGTGCATGGTCTCCTATAGGTGATGTTACCACTACTATGCTCTGGATAGGAAAACAAATTACTACTTATGAAGTTGTAACAAAATTAATTTTACCAAGCATGGTGTGTCTGATTGTACCTCTAATAATTATGTCGCCAAAAGTTAAAGGTAAATTTGAGAGACCAGATAAAGATTTTATGGTTACTTCTCACCATACATCTGAAAGACAAAGAAAAATTGTTTTTTTTAGCGGTGTTAGCGCCTTATTATTTGTCCCAATATTTAAATCTATAACTCATTTTCCCCCGTTCATGGGCATGATGTTAAGTTTAGGTTTCATATGGCTCCTTACAGACATTCTGCATAGAAAAGACAATAAAGAAGACAGAAAACATTTTTCTGCATATCATGCATTAGAGAAAATGGATGTTCCCACTTTATTGTTTTTCTTAGGAATTTTATTAGCAGTGGGCAGTTTACAAGCTGCGGGTCAGTTAAATCAAATGGCTGTTTTTCTTGATAATAATATAGGGACGGATACTTCCAATGGGGTATACTCTATTGGTCTAATTATAGGCCTTTTATCTGCAATAGTAGACAATGTTCCATTAGTTGCTGCTGCTATCGGAATGTATCCCCTAGATATGACTGGTTTCTTCCAAGAAGACGGATTGTTTTGGCAATTTTTAGCTTATTGCGCAGGAACAGGGGGTAGTGCTTTAATAATAGGTTCAGCTGCTGGAGTTGCTATTATGGGTCTAGAGAAAATACCTTTCTTTTGGTACATGAAAAAAATATCTATATATGCTGTGATTGGCTATATATGTGGTGCAGCCACTTACATACTCCAAACTATGATATTAGGCTCTTAAAAAGAATCTAACATGCTCAATAGTGTGTCAGCAGATTCGATTCCTTTATTACCATGTTTACCTCCGCACCTATCAAGTGCCTGGTTAATAGAATTTGTAGTTAATACCCCAAAAATTACTGGTTTATTATACTTTATAGATACGTTGACTAATCCATTAGCAACTGCATAAGATAGATATTTATCATGATCAGTTTCGCCTTTAACTATACATCCCAAAGCTATAATCCCATCTAAATCATCATTGGATAATACAATATTAGCTGCATGAACTAATTCCATACTTCCCGGGACATCTTTCAGTGTTAAGTTTTTTGAGATAATACCGTGGCTTTTAAGTTGCGTTATACAAGATGAAAGAAGAATATCGGTGATGCTGGTATTCCATAATGATCTTACTATACCTACTTTAAAACTACTGAAATCTTTGTTTTGCAAGTTGTTATTTACAGAGGGGGTATCAAAACTCATAGTAATAAACCTTCAATCCTATTTTTATTCTTTACAGCCAATTGATATTCAGAGGATTCATTAAAGTCTTCTACTATTCTACTATAAGATTGTAGTGCTGACTCTAAATTATTAACCTCCTCATATACTAAAGCAAGCTTCAATAAATAAGTTGGTGTAAAATATTCATTTGGAGATTCGTTAGAAGCTTTCTTAAAATAAGATATAGCATTTTCAAAATCTAAAATTTCTACATATGCATCACCTATAAGTGAGTAAGCTCTAGCTTGAATTAATAGGTCTGATGAAGAAAAATCTTTTAAATATTTTATAGCATTCTCATAATTTCCAAGTTTTAAATATGAAGATCCAGCATAAAATTTTGATAGATTAGCGGCATCAGACAAAGAGTATTCATCAATAATTTCTAAAAACCCATAATTATTTCCATCCCCATTTAATGCCTGGACTAAACTGTCTTTCTCAAAATAATATACCGCCTGAAACATTTCTTCTTGTGCCGTTATATTCTGAGTTCTTTTAAAATATGAATAGAATGAAAAGGAGAGGAAAATAATTGCAACAACACTTAAAACAGAAAAAATCATGTTTTTATTTTTATTTATAAATTGTTCTGATTTGCTAAGTGTCTCATTGAGAACTTCAGCGTTTTCAATTGGAAGTACTTCTTTATTGTCTTTTTTAGGTTTTCTTATTTTTACCATAATATTATTATTCTCTTAAAAACGGATAATCTTTTTGAACATAGATGTCATTATAAGCTTCTTCTGGAGAAGGATAATCAGAATTCTCAGAAAACTCTACTGACTTCTTAACTTGTTCTTTAATATTTTTATCTACAGCATCTAATTCATCAAGTTTTAATATCTTCTTTGATAAAATCATTTTTTTTACTTGTTCTATAGGATCTTTATCTTTATAACTCTGCAGCTCATCTTTAGATCTGTATTTAGCAGGATCAGACATTGAGTGTCCTTTATATCGATATGTTCTGAATTCTAAAAGTGAGGGTCCCTCTCCGTTTCTTGCCCTAAAAGCTGCTTTAGCTACAGCTCTATGAACTTTAATCACATTCATTGCATCAACAGGTTCAGATGGTATATCATATGATAATCCAGTTTTGTAGAGCTCCGTTACATTAGAAGTCCTATCTACAGATGTTCCCATTGCATAACCATTATTTTCTATAATAAAAATTACAGGAAGTTTTAAAAACATAGATATATTAACTGCTTCATGAAAAGCTCCTATTCTTAGAGCTCCATCCCCCAAATATGTCAGGCATACATTCCCAGTATTATTATATTTTTCTGAAAAAGCAATTCCTGCTCCCATAGGAATTTGGTTTCCAACAATTCCGTGGCCACCATAAAAATGCTTCTCTTTATCAAACATATGCATTGATCCCCCCTTACCTTTAGATATACCAGTTACTTTTCCATAAAGTTCAGCCATAATTTTATCAGGATTTGTTCCTAGAGCTAAAGGATGTGCATGATCTCTATACGAAGTTATATATTTATCCCCTTCTCTTAAAGCAGAAACAGCTCCTGAAATACAAGCTTCCTGGCCAATATATAAATGACAAAAACCTCTAATTTTTTGTTGCCCATACAGCCTCCCCGCCATCTCCTCAAACCTTCTCATAAGAAGCATAGACTTTATCCAGTACAGATAAGTAGTTGTATCGAACTCTTCTCTTAACTTAGATTTAACTTTTTTTTCCTTAATAGCTGGCATATTTTAATATTAAATAAAAAATCTCTAATAAATTTTAGTTTATTTACATTAGAAACAATTCTTATTTTTTGCACAAATATATATGCATATTGATAAAATAAAGATTAATAATTTTAAAAATTATATTTCTAGTGAGGTCAAGTTTTCAAATAAAATTAATTTTTTATTTGGTAAAAATGGTGCTGGCAAAACAAATCTACTAGATGCTATTTATTACCTTTCGTATGGGAAAAGTGCTATAAATAATTTTGATTCAGATAATGTTTTAGAAAAAAAATCATTTTTTAGAATAGAAGGTGATTACTCAAATAATAAGTCTTATAAATGCACTTTTGAACAGCCTAATGTTAAAAAAATATTTGAGAATAATGAAAAATACTCAAAAGTTAAAGATCATTTAGGAAAAATACCTTTGGTCTTTATAACCCCATATGATATTAATTTAATAAGAAACTATAGCAGTGAAAGAAGAAGGTTTTTTGATCAATTATTTTCACAAATCGATAAAAGTTATTTAAATAACCTTATTTCATATAACAGATTATTAAAGCAGAGAAATACTTATTTAAAGAGTGTATCTACTATAAACGGTATAGATAAAAATTATCTTAAAATTTACGACGAAAAATTGATACGATTAAATAATAATATTTATTGTTTCAGAGAAAGTGAGCTAGAAAAATTTAATGAATCATTTAATAAAATATCTTCTGAATTAAATAACTCAAATGACAATTTCAATGTCTATTATTCATCAAATTTTAATAAGGGAATGAATTGTGATGTGTATGAAAAATATTTAGAAAAAGATTTTTATACAAAAAAAACAAATATTGGTATCCATAACGACGATTATACATTTATGATGAAAAATCGGTTAATTAAAAGAATGGGTTCCCAAGGTCAACAAAAAACATTCATAATATCATTAAAACTATCAGAGTTTTATCTTTTAAAAAAGAAATTATTAATAGACCCTATACTATTACTTGACGACATATTTCACAAACTTGATGACACTAAAATTAATACTTTTGTAAAGTATATATTAGTAAATAATTTTTCTCAAATTTTTATATCTGACTCATTAGAGGCTAGATTAAATGAAGTAAAAAAATTAATTCAGCCAATTAAAGTAATTAAAATAGAAAAAGGAATAATAAATGAAGAATAAAAGAAAGTCTAAACTATTATCAATTAAAGACTTAACATCAGAGTTCTATAACTCAGACAAAATGAAAAAGGGAATTAATGAGGTTGAAATAACAAACACATGGAACAAAATTACAAGTAAGCAGATTCAGTCAAGAACAAAAAAATTATTTGTTAAAGAAAACAGCCTATATATTAAAGTTAATTCTGCCCCTTTAAGAAATGAGCTTTCTAATAAGAAAAAAGTACTTCTAGAAAAGTTCAAAGAAGAACATAAATATCTTAACAAGATATATTTTATTTAAAATTCTCCAATAAATTTCTTTTGAAAAACTAGTAAGGTAATAACTCCAGTAAAAATATAGGAATCTGCAAGATTAAAAACAGGCCAAAGAGAGATATAAGAGCCGCCAATTAACGGAATTTGTGATGGGATATTTCCTTCCCAAATATCTATATAAAACATGTCTATTACCTGACCATAAAATAAACTAAAGGGTGCATCTGATGGAAAGTTATTATAAATTATACCATAAAAAACACTATCAATAACATTACCTATAGCTCCAGCCAAAATTAGAGATATACAACTTAACAGAATAAAATTAGATTTCTTTTTAAGTAAATTATATAGATATACCCCAATTACAAAAGAAGCTATAAGTCTAAATAAAGTTAAAATTAATTTAGTGTACTTAAAGTCAAAATTAATACCAAAGGCCATGCCGGGATTTTCTAGATGGTGCAATTTAAAAAAATCTCCAAGTATTGTAATTTCAGAATGAAGAGGCATATTAAAATGAACAATACTTTTAACAGTTTGATCTAATACTATTAATGTTATTACTAAAAGAAAATATTTTAATTTCATGTGATTATAATTTCTTAATTAGATAATTTATATTCTTAGGAGAGGATTCTCCACTATCAATATTTAAATCCATAATTTTTGGGTGACTAATTTTCTCAACTAGTAAAAAATTTAATGCTTGAACCTCATTACAAATGAAGTCTTTATGTTTTGATAAAGACTCATTTAAAAATGACTTGTTTTTTATAATATGAATTTCAATTTTATCAGTAACTTCAAGAGACATGTTTTTTCTTTCGTTCTGTATTTTATTTATAAATTCTCTTGCTATACCTTCCGACAAAAGGTCTTCATCAATTGATATGTCTAATGCTATTGTAAAGATATCATTGGAAGCAACTTGTTTGCCTTTTATTTCACCAAAAGAAATTTCGGCTTGACTTAAAGAAAAGTTAATAATAGATTTGTTTTCTAGCGTGAGGTTAATCTCTCCATCTGATTCTAGTTTAATGATTTCATCTTGACTCATTGCATTAATTCTGTCTGCAACTATTTTCATGTTTTTCCCGTGAATCATTCCTAACTCTCTATAATTAGGTTTTATTTTTTTTACAAATACTTTAGAGTTATCATATATATATTCAACTATTTTTACATTCACTTCTGATAATATTATATTCTCAACAGACTTAATATCGTTTTCTATATCCTTAGATTTTATAGGAACTGATATTTTTGACAGTGGTTGCCTAACTCTAATTTTTTCTTTTTTTCTAATGGAATGAACTAATGAAGATATTTTTTGGGCATATAACATCTTCCTCTCTAAAGAATGGGATATAAGTTCTTTATCAACTATTGGAAAATTAGAGAGATGAACGGAATTAATTTTTTTATCATCAAACTTATTTAAGTCACCATATAATTTTTCAGCATAAAAAGGGATAAAAGGAGAAGATATTATTGATATGTTTTTTAAACATTCAAATAAAGTTTGATAAGCCATTAACTTATCTTCAGTAAGATCTCCTTTCCAAAATCGCTTACGATTAAGTCTAATGTACCAATTACTAAGATCATCATTAATAAACTGATTTATAATTCTTGCTGCTTTTGTTGGATCATAATCATCAAGTTTCTGTGATACTAACCCTATAATTGTATGTAATTTACTAATGATCCATTTGTCTTCAAAACTCCTTTTTTCATATGGAACAAGTTCCTCATCGCCGGTAAACCCATCAATATTTGCATATAATGAAAAGAAGTTATACGTGTTGTTTAAAGTACCAAAAAATTTTCTTAAAATTTCACTTATACCATCTATATCAAACTTTATATTATCCCAAGGATTTGAGTTAATTATCATATATAATCTGGTGGCATCAGGTCCATATTTTTTAATTACTTCAAATGGGTCAACAGCATTGCCTAATCTCTTGGACATTTTATTTCCTTCTTTATCTAGAACAAGACCATTAGAGATTACATTTTCAAAACTAACCTTTCCAAAAAGCATTACAGAAATAGAATGCATTGTAAAAAACCATCCTCTAGTCTGGTCAACCCCTTCTGCTATAAATTTAGCTGGAAACATTTTTTCAAATACATCTTTTTTTTCAAAAGGATAATGATATTGTGCAAAAGGCATTGATCCTGAATCATACCAAACATCAATTATATCTTTCTCCCTATACATTGGTTTTCCTTCTTTTGTAGATAAAATAATTTCGTCTACAGAAGGTCTATGAAGATCAATATTTGAAGACAAAATTTTATCCATAATACCATTATCAAAAGATTTTTTTACTTCTGACCTAAGCTGATCAATGCTTCCAATACAAATTTCTTCTTTACCGTCCCTTGTTTTCCATATAGGTAACGGTGTCCCCCAAAATCTAGACCGACTCAAATTCCAGTCAACTAAATTTTCGAGCCAGTTTCCAAACCTACCGGTTCCTGTGGATGGTGGCTGCCAATTAATATCTTCATTTTTTTTGATTAGTTCTCCTTTTAATTTTGTGGTGTTTATAAACCAAGATTCTAGAGGGTAATACAATATTGGCTTATCAGTCCTCCAACAATGAGGATAACTATGTTCATATTTCTGAACGTCAAATGCTTTATTTTCTTCTTTAAGTTTGATCGAAATCTTTTCATCAGTTGTTAAACCATCCGATTTAGAAAATTTCTTAACTTCAAGTCCTGCAAAATCTGTTATTTCATCTACAAACTTTCCTGACTTATTTACAATAGGAACATTTTCATTTTTATCATTCAAAACAAAAATTCCAGGCAGATTATTTTTTCTAGAAACATTAAAATCATCAGAACCAAAAGTTAAACTTATATGTACAATCCCTGTTCCTTCGTCCGTTGTCACAAAGTCTCCTTCTACAACTGTAAATGCGGGCTTTTCAGCTTGTACATAAGGAAGAAGTTGCTCATAATCTAATCCAATAAAATCCTTTCCTTTAAAAGTTTCTAGAATTCTATATTCAATTTTTTTCTTATCAAAAGATATAGAATCACTTTTGTTTTCATTCTTTTTATCAAAAAATTTATTTATGCAACTTTCAGCCAAAACCACATTAATTTTTGCCTCAGTATATTTATTAAACGTCTCAACAAGAACATATTCTATATTTTTTCCAACTGCTAAACCGTTATTGCCAGGAAGTGTCCATGGTGTAGTAGTCCATGCTAAAAAGTAACATTCTTGATCCCCAAATATATTTTTTGATTTTTCGTTTTTTGATATTTTAAACTGTGCTGTCAAGGAAGTATCCTTAATTGTTTTATATGCACCAGGCATATTAAGCTCATGAGAGCTTAGGCCCGTACCAGCAGCAGGTGAATAGGGTTGAATTGAATAACCTTTATATAATAAGTTTTTATCATATAACTTTTTTAATGACCACCATATAGACTCAATATAATTATTATCAAAAGTAATGTAGGCATCATTAATATCTAGCCAATATCCTATACTCTCTGTGAGCTCTTCCCATTTTGTTTTAAATTGCATTACAGCTTTCCTACACTCATTGTTATACTCTTCAACCGATATTTTATTCCCGATATCATCTTTTGTGATACCTAATTTTTTTTCAACTTGTAATTCAACAGGTAAACCATGAGTGTCCCAACCCCCCTTTCTGTATACTCTATATCCTTTAAGTGTTTTATACCTACAAAATATGTCTTTAATCGTCCTGGCCATTACATGATGAATCCCAGGCATTCCATTTGCAGATGGTGGCCCCTCGTAGAAAGGATATATTTTATCCTTTGACCTTGTCTCTATTGATTTTTGAAAAATTTTATTCTTCTTCCAGAATGATATAACCTCCTTACTTATATCATAGTAATTGATTGAGTTATATTCATTAAATTTTTTAACACTTCTCATATTACTTTTTATAAAAATGTAAAATTATACTTGGCAACAAAGTGAGATTAGTAATCATAGCAACAAATAATATAATAGATGTTAATACACCTAATACAATTGTTCCCCCAAAATTAGAAAAAGCAAATATTATAAATCCAAAAAATAGAATAAAGGAAGTAAAAATCATTGATCTACCAGTTTGATTTATGGTATTAACAATAGAATCCTCTAAACTTTTAGTAAGTAATTCGTTTTTAAATTTTGCAAGAAAATGAATTGAATAATCAACTGATATTCCAAAAACAATACTAAAAACTAAGGCAGAGCTAGGTTTTAAAGGGATATTAAAATAGCCCATAATCCCTCCAGCTATTATTAAGGGTATAATATTTGGGATCAAAGAAATTATTACCATTTTAATATTTTTAAAAAGTAGTGACATTATTATACTAATAATTATAAATGCTAATAACATGCTTTGAAGTAAATTCTCAACTAAGAAATTAATTCCTTTAATATATATTAAAGTAGTGCCCGTCATTTTTACTTCAGCTTTTGAATTTGAAAATATTTTTTCAATTTCTGGTCTGAAAACACTTTTAACTATAGAATCAAGTTTATAAGAACCTAAGTCAGCTACATTTAAAGATATTCGCATTTTTTGACCTACAGAATCTACAAACGATTTTGAAATATTATCATTAGAAACATTTTCTTGATACCCTTCTGATAAATATCTGAAAATAAAATTTTTATCTCTATTATTAGGAAGACTATAAAATGAAGGATTATTATTATAATATGCTTGTCTAGATGCCTTTATAAATGTGACTAATGATATTGGGGATGACACGTACTCCTTATCTTCTAAAAACCTTTCAAACTTATCAACTTTTTTTAGCAGATTAAGGTTTTGAACTCCTTTCTTCATTTTGGTATCTACAACAATTTCAAGGGGCATAACTCCAGAAAAATTAGACTCAAAAAACTTAAGATCTTTCATTAAAGCACTTTCTGAAGGGACATCGTCTACTAAAAATGAAGCTGATCTAATTTTTGAAAGACCGTATAATGAGAATAATATAATTAAAGAAAAAATAAAGAATATTCTTTTTTTATGAGTAAAAGAAATATAGCGGAAGTAAAGGATGAGATTATTTATAAAACTATAATTTAAATAATTCACCTGACTACTTTTTGGCTTAGGAAGTGCTAAATAAATGGAAGGTAAAAGAAAAATGCTTACTACAAAAGTGGCTAAAACATTAATTCCAGCAACAATTCCAAATTCAGTTAATATTTTTATGTCTGTAGTAGAAAGGACAAAAAAACCAACAGCTGTTGTTAAATTAGTAATTAATGTAATTAACCCAATAGTCTTTATAACATTTACAATTGCTTTCTTTTTATCTTTTAATTTATCAATTGAGAAATGATAATAATTTAACATGTATACACAGTTTGGAATCCCTATAACGACAATTATTGGTGGGAGCAAACCAGTTAATAGCGTGATCTTAAATCCAAATAAAGCTAGAGTTCCAAACACCCAGGTGACAACTATTCCAATAATAATTAAAGGAACAAATACTGTGTCTAGAGACCTAAAAAAGAAAAATAAAATAATAGCTACGACTACTATTGAGACAATTAATAAATTAGTCAGCTCTTTTTTAACACTCTCTGCTATTACATATCTAGAATATGGGAGGCCTGCATAGTGCAGTTTTATGTTAGATTGTAATTGAAATTCCTCACTCTTTTTAATCAAGTCAATCATTAACTTATTTCTACTTTCAGAATTTAAGATATTTTTATCAATGGTAACTAGAAGGGTTAAGGCACCCTCATCATTCAAAATCTTTCCCTCATAAAATTTTTCTTTACTTATTAAATCTAGCAAACTATCATATGAATTCTGATTGTTTGGAAAAGGTTCAAATACATCAATAAAATTGAAATTTTTGTTTTGATTGTTTTTTTTTAAAACTTGTAATTTAGGCAAGCCTAATACGCCCTTAACTCCATATACATTTTGAATATCTTCAACATAGTTGTTGTACAATTTTAATTTATCAATTAAGAAAATAGAAGAGTCTTTTAAACCAATGGCCAATACATTGCCATCTTCACCAAAAGTTTCTTTAAAAGAATTGTAGTACAACATTTCCTCATCTGTATCAGGAACAGTTTGAGAAAAATCATAATTATATTTAACATCTAGGCCCTTATAGCCCATAAATGCAGTATAAAGCAGAATTATTAAAATGAAAATTTTTCTGTTATTTAAAACAAAGCTTGAAAATTTTTCTGCCATTAAATTTTCTTTAATAAATTATTTATTGAGGTGAACTTGTTAATATGATCTACTAGTATATTAATTGGTATTCTTTCCTGTTCCATTGAATCTCTGTTACGAATGGTTACAAAATTATCTTTTAATGAATCATAATCAATGGTTACACAAAATGGAGTTCCAATAGCATCCTGCCTTCTATATCGTTTTCCTATTGAATCTTTATAGTCGTATTGAGTTTTAAAATTAAGCTTTAATTCATCATAAATTTCTATCGCCTTTTCTGGCAGTCCATCTTTTGCGTTCAAAGGCATAACAGCAACTTTTACTGGAGAAATTTCAAAAGGAATCTTAAGTACTACCCTCTCTGATCCGTCTTCAAGTTTTTCGTTTTGTAATGAGGTTGCTATTACTGCAAGAAAGAGCCTATCTAAGCCAAGAGAGGTTTCCACAACATATGGAATAAAACTTGAACCTGATTTTTGATCATAATAGTTTAATTTTTTTCCGGAATATTTCTGATGATTTTTCAAATCAAAGTCAGTTCTTGAATGAATACCTTCAAGCTCTTTAAAACCCATTGGGAAATTAAACTCAATATCACACGCAGCGTTAGCATAATGTGCTAAATTTTTATGATCATGAAATTTATATAAACCCTCACCTAATTCAAGAGCATTATGCCATTTCATTCTTTTTTCTTTCCACTCCTCATACCATTTCATTTCACTTCCAGGCTCAACAAAAAATTGCATTTCCATTTGCTCAAATTCTCTCATCCTAAATATAAACTGTCGAGCAATTATTTCATTTCTAAAAGCTTTTCCAATTTGTGCAATACCAAAAGGAATTTTTACTCTTGTAGAATTCACTACATTTAAAAAATTTAAAAAAATTCCTTGAGCTGTTTCAGGACGAAGAAATATCTTTTTTGAAGATTCAGATGTAGCTCCAATTTCTGTTGAGAACATTAAGTTAAACTGCTTGACATCAGTCCAGTTTGAAGTACCAGAAACTGGGTCATTTATTTTTAGCTCATCAATAAGAATTTTTAATCCTTTCAGGTCATTAGATTTAAGAAGATCATTCATCTTAGATGATACTTCATTAACTTGAGAAATATACTTTTTTACCCTTTCATTAGTTTCTCTATAAACTTTTTCATCAAATTTTTCTCCAAATCTCTTCCTTGCTTTAGCAATCTCTTTATCAATTTTAGAATTAATTTTAGTTATGTAATCTTCTATTAACACATCAGCCCTGTATCTTTTCTTAGAATCTTTATTATCAATAAGAGGGTCATTAAACGCATCTATATGACCTGAAGCTTTCCAAGTAGTGGGTTCCATAAATACAGCTGAATCAATTCCAACTATATTATCATGAAGTTGTATCATAGATTTCCACCAAAAATCTTTTAGATTATTTTTTAATTCACTTCCATAAGGGCCATAATCATACACTGCACTTAAGCCATCATAAATTTCACTGGACTGGAATATAAATCCATTTGCTTTTGAGTGTGATATTACTTTTTTTAAGAAATCATTATTATCCATTCAACAAATATACCTTTACAATTTTTTTTAAACTAACTATCAAATCTTAATGTTAACTTATCTAGGCTATTAACTGACCCTATGAAAGTAATTATATCATCTTTCAAGAGCCTAGTATAACCATGACTAAGTATAATCTCATCATTTCTTTTAATTGACAACATTAAAACGTCTTGAGGAAGTTTTAAGTCTCTAAGCAAAGATCCTGAAATATTATCATTTAATAATCTAATGTCTCTTATCTCTTTATCTTTTTCCTCTCCTAAAAAAAGAGAGGTCCCTTGTGGAGACTTCACATACTGATCTATCAGATTAATTATTGCGTCAGAAGGATGAATTATTTTTACATTAAAATTTAAAAAGAAATCAGCCCTAAGGTGATCATTAATCCTAACAATAAGATTTTTATTCCCATATGTAGAATGAGATAAATTACATATTTCTTCATTTAAGTTGTCTGAACATAAACAAATTACAGAATCAGAATTAAAATAATCAATAGCATCAAAGTTATATTTATCTACACTCTTAATAAGTTGATGCCCAATGCCATTTGGGATTTTAATAGAAGGTTTTTTTTCGAAAGAAATAATATCAACTATATAATTTCGAGACTTTAAAATTAAAGCTAGTGAAATACTTTGAGGTTCTAAACCAAAAACAAGAACCCTCTTCTTTTCAGATAAAACTATTTTTTTTCTTTTATTTGTTTCCTTCAAAAAATTAAGCGTCCACTTAAAAACTGTGGGGCCTATAAACTGACTAATTATGATAGAAGAAATCAAAATCAAAGATATCTGACTGGTAATTTCATTTGGCCAATAACTAAACTCTGTTTGAAAAATTTGAATTAAACCAAGAGACACTCCTGCCTGAGTGATATGTGGGGTCCATCCCAACACTTTATAATTAAACTCATCTTTTGCAATAGTCCCGCCAACATACGCGGAAATAAAAAGTGAAATTAATCTAAGGAAAAAAAACAATAAAGAGAACTCAAAAACATTTAGCACTAATTGAATATCTAAACTAGCTCCAACTAAAGTAAAAAAGACTACATATATGTATTTACCTGAAACTTGAATGAAATCTAAAAATTCTAACCTTTTGTTTGTTCTGTTAATTATGTAAACACCTGCCACCATGCAAATAAGTAATGGCTCAAATATTATTTCTTTATCAAATGATATTACAGAAATTTCTCTTATATAATCAGCAAATAAGAAAGCAGAAAACCCAATTAAAATCATTAAAAAATATTTAAAATACTTTTTAATACTAATATTTAAATAGGAGTTAATGAATATTCCATAAACTAATCCCAAAGCAATTGAGATAATAATTTCAAAAACTATTATAATAATATTAAAGAATTGAAAAGTCCCTGAGTCTACAGACTTAATTATTGAGAATACTATTGCAAATAGTAATATGACACCAAAATCTGATAAGCACAATACACCCATAGATGTCGAGGTGAATTTGCCTTTTGCCCTTAAATCATTTATGACAGCAATAGCAGAGGCAGGAGATCTAGCTACAAAAATAGAAGCACAAAGTAGAGAAACATAAATTTTTATGGTTGTGCTAACCTCATCAAAAAAAGGAATATAAATTAATGATATCCCCACTAGGGAGAATCCAACTAAAAAAGTAATAAAAATACTACTTAATGTATTCCACTTTATGCTTTTAAAACTATCTTCAATCTCTTTAAAAAAAAGCTCCGATCCCGCAGCAAAAGCAATAAAAGCGAGTGAAAGATCAAACAAAAAGTGTAAACTTTGAATTGCACTTTTATCTAATATATCTAATGAGCTAGGACCAACTAATACACCTAATACAATTAAACCCGTTACAGCCGGAAGGCCTAGTTTTTTAAAATAGCCACTCAAATGAAATGAAGAAACACATATTATAAAATATGTAATTAGGAATAATATTGAGTCAGAAGAAAAATTATTAAAAAATTCCAATAGATTACAATCTTAGATACAAAGGTACAAAATAAGACTATATAATATGATTAAGAAAATATGTGTTTTTTGTGGATCAAGTAAACCAAATAATAATTCAAAAATTGAACAAGAGGTTAACGAAATGATTAAAATAGTCTTTGACAAAAATCTAGAATTAATTTATGGTGGAGCAAGTATTGGATTAATGGGACTGATATCAAATAAGTTGATTGATTTAGGTGGAAAAGTAACAGGCGTAATTCCAGAAGTATTATCCACTAAAGAGATAATAAACAAAAACATAACAGATCTTATCATAGTTGAAAATATGCACGAAAGAAAAAAGAAAATGTATGATTTAAGTGATGCATTTATAGTTCTTCCTGGGGGAATTGGAACATTAGAAGAATTTGCAGAAGTTGTTACATGGAAGGTTTTAGGTATAGAAAATAAAAAAATTTTTGTAATAAATATTGACGGTTACTATGATTTTTTATTTAAACAGTTTGAGATTATGAAAATTAATAATTTTTTATATACAGATATTTTCAAAGAAATTATCACAATCACTAAAATAGAAGATCTTAGGAAATATCTTTAGCTTAACCTAAGAAAGAGATTAAAACTCCAGCAGCTACAGCTGACCCAATAACTCCAGATATATTACTAGCCATTGCATAATGCATCAAATGATTATTTGGATCATATTTAAGTGCAATATCATTTGCAACCCTACTAGCCATAGGCACAGCGCTTAACCCTGTAGCTCCGATCAATGGATTAATTTTTTTCTTTGTAAATAAATTAAATAATTTGACAGCAAAGATTCCTCCTGTAATTGAAATAATAAAAGCCAACAAGCCCCCTATTATAATACCTAAAGTTTGAATATTTAAGAATGAGACTGGAGTCATCGTGGCTCCAATTGATAAGCCAAGAAATACAGTACTTGTATTTAAAATATTGTCAGATGCTGCCTTAGATAATCTAGAAGTACTTGAGCCAATTTCTTTTATCAAGTTGCCAAACATTAAAAAGCCTATTAAAGGTGTTGATGAAGGAACAATTAAAGAAACCACAAGGGTCATTAAAACAGGGAATATAATTTTTATTGTATCTAAGTTTTTTATTTCACTATTACTTGGATTTATTTCATCTTGTTCTTTCATATTAATTAAAATCTCTCTTTTAGAAACCGTAAATTTTACTATAAAAGGAATAATTACCGGGACCAATGCCATATAAGAATAAGCAGCTATTGCAATAGGGGCCAGAAGATGAGGCGCTAAGATTATTGATGTATAGATAGCCGTCGGTCCATCAGCGCCACCAATAATTGCAAGAGAAGCAGCTTCTTGATTGGTAAAACCAAGTACAGACGCAATAATTAAAACAGAAAAAATTCCAATTTGGGCAGCCGCACCAAAAAACACAAGCCTTAGGTTTTTTAACATAGGGCCGAAGTCTGTTAAAGCTCCTACTCCCATAAAAATTAATGGCGGCAAAAAACCCGTTTTAATCAATGAATAATATAAGAAATTAATTATCCCATACTCTTGAGCTATTTTAATTAAACCAATAGACTCGTCTAATTCAACAACTCCTAAATTAGAACCAGGAATATTAGAAATTAAAACACCGAAAGCAATTGGAACTAGAAGAAGAGGCTCATATTTTTTAACTATACCTAAATAAAGCAAGAAAGCAGCAATGAATATCATTATAAGATGACTGGGTTGATTTATAAGTTCATTATAACTTGTCATCTCAATTATTTTTTGAAAAATTTCCATAATACTAATTTATAATAAATAAAATATCATCATCAAATACATCATCCCCTTCATTAAAGCAAATCTTGACTACCTTTCCTGAGTATTCTGATTTTATGGCATTAATTACTTTCATAGACTCAATGTAACATAATACGTCACCTTTATTAACAACATCATTAACTTTAATAGGAATATCATTAGATTCTTTTGTTAAAAAAATTCTTCCTTCAATTGGTGACAACATTTTTTCTCCATTTCCATGAACATCATTATGAGAGGACTCATCATTTTCTATTTTATATTCGACTTCATATTTCTCGTTATTTATTTCTAAAATTTCAACAATTTTAGGATTTGGAAATGTTGGAATATGGTCATGTTTTTTATCTGATTTTTTTCTTAAAACATCTTTGTCGAAATTTCTTTTTGCTTTGCCAGATTTAAAATCTATGTATTGAGTTTTGTGTAAAGAAAATTCTAATAATTCTTCTTCGTCTTTACCAGGTTCCCATCCATTTTCTTCCATCTCTTTTCTGTTTTTATCAAGAACATCTCTAACTAAGTCTTGAGGCTCACCATTATAAAAAGTTTTATTTAATTTTTTAGATAATTCTATAATTTCATTTCCTAATTCACCAGGAAGTTGACCTGATTTTCCAAGCAGCATGTCCCATGTATTATCATCTATTAAACTCCATCTATTTTTGCCTTTAATATTATTTAAAACATTTACAATAGCTACATTCTTTACGTATTGACTATAGGGTGTAACTAATGGTGGATAACCTAGAATTGGCCAAATAAAATTAACCTCATCTAGTAATTTTGAAAACAGGTTATCAATAGTAATTTCTTTTTTATTGTTTTTTTTAAGCCACTTATTAATACTTTTATGACTATTCTCTAAATCATTCATTAAACTGCCCATCATCCCACCCGGAAGACCTGAATCTATCAATAATGAATTCATTAGTCTGTTTTTTGGGTTGATATAATAACCTAAAAATTCATCTATATATTCTTGTGTTATTTTTTTTACTTCCATATAAGATTTTCTATCAAAGTCTTTTATCAAAAATCCATCATCTTTTAGGACTTCATAAATTGTTAATAAATCAGCGTGAGTAGTTCCCCAAGAAAGTGGCTCCATCGAAACATCAATTATATCAGCCCCTGCTCTTGCAACTTCTAAAGAAGACGCGACGGAGAATCCAGGGCCAGAGTGGCCATGGTATTGAATTATAACATTTTGATTATACTTTTTAATCCCTTTTACTATTTTGCCTAAAGATGATGGTCTTCCTATTCCAGCCATATCTTTAATTGCAATTTCATCGGTACCTAAATCTATTAGCTGCTTAGCTAAGTTGATATAATATTCTACTGTATGAATTTCCGAATGAGTTATACATAAACAAGACTGAGAAATCATTCCCGCATCTTTTGCGTAATCTATTGACAATCTTAAGTTTCTTATATCATTTAATCCGTCGAAAGATCTTGCGATGTCAGTTCCCTGCTTTTTTTTTACAGTAAACATTAACTTTCTAACGTCTTTTGATACAGGAAACATGCTTAAAGCATTTAATCCCCGCTCTAACATCTGAGTCTGAATTCCCGCTTTATTAAATGGTTTAGTCCATTTCCTAACAGCATCATTTGGGTTTTCCCCTGCAAGGAGTTGAATTTGTTCAAAACCTCCTCCATTAGTTTCAATTCGATCCCAACAACCCATACTAATGATTGGTTCAGCTACTTTAACTAATTGACTAGCATTTGGCATATACTTTCCAGAAGATTGCCACATATCTCTATACACCAGACAAAGTTTAACTTCCTTAGACATCTTTAATCTAGTTTTTTGTAACTCAAGACTTTCCCTTTACCATTAGAAATCTTTTGAATTTTTTCATTTATAATTTGTTCAGTATCATTATTCTCATTGTTTTTCTCAATTGAAAAAAACTCAAAATATTTTATTATTATTTTTCCTAAAAAAAAGACAAAAAATAACACAAAAAACACCGTGAGCATTCCGTTGATTAGAATGTTAATAAGCACTGTCAAATTTGAATCATTTTCCATTTAATAAAAATATTTTTGGGGTTTGTGTTAGTTAGTAAAAATATGAACTAAATTATTGAAACTTTTATTAATAAAAGAGTATTTCTATATAAATGAATATTGTTAAAGTTGAGTCAAAACAAGACAAAAAAACCTTTATAAAGGTCCCTGTTGAGATTTATAAAGACGAGAAAAACTGGATCAGACCGCTAGATAAAGATATTGATGCTATATTTAACAAAAACAAAAATAAAGCGTTTAGAAAAGGTGATGTTGTTCGTTGGCTTTTAAAAGATAATGGCAAAGTTATCGGAAGAATCGCAGCTTTTTATGTCGATAAAAAAGAGGATAAAAATGGTTTAAAAGTTGGGGGATGTGGCTTTTTTGAATGTGTAGACAATCAAGGTGCCGCAAATTTATTATTTGATAAAGCTAAAGGCTGGCTTGAAGAAAAAGGATACAACTCTATGGAAGGACCAGTAAATTTTGGAGAGAGAGATAAGTGGTGGGGGTGTTTATATAAAGGTTTTGAAATAGAGCCAAATTATCTTCAAAACTATGGGAAAGATTACTACCCAAGATTATTTGAGAACTACGGCTTTCAGATTCTATTTAAACAACTTACATTCTTTAAAAAAGTTAAAACTCCTTTATCTGATAAATTAAAATATAAAGCAAATAAGGCTCTAAAAAACCCTGATTATAATTTTAGAATGTTAGAGAGGAAACGTCTAGATAAATATGTTTTAGACTTTATGAAAATTTATAACGAAGCTTGGGCAAAGTACCCAGGTATTTCTGCTTTAAAATTACCTCAAGCAAAGTCTATATTCAAACAATTAAAACCAATCCTTGATGAAAAAATACTATGGTTTGCTTATGAAAAAGAGGAACCTATAGGGTTTTTTATTTGTATTCCGGAGATGAATCAAATTTTTAAGCACGTAAATGGCAAACTAGATTTAATAGGGAAAATCAAAACTTATTATCATTTAAAAATAAAAAAATCATGTAAAAAAATTATAGGATTAGTTTTTGGTATTGTCCCTAAACACCAAGGCAAGGGTGTTGATGGTGCGCTAATTATGGCAAGTAGTAACACAATTCAAAAAGAGTTAGCATACACAGATATGGAACTGAACTGGATTCCAGATTTTAATCAAGCTATGATTAGGGTAGCGACTCAAGTTCAGGCTACTAATGAAATTAAACCTTCAAAGATTCACCACACCTATAGATACAATTTTGATAGGTCCATCCCTGTAGAGAGAATACTTAAAAAATAAAACTAATTGTTTAACGCTTCAGCACCACCAACTATCTCCAAAATTTCTTTTGTGATTGCGGCTTGTCTTGTTCTGTTATAAGTGAGTTTTAGCTCTTTTAATAACTCCCCAGCATTATCTGTTGCCTGGCTCATTGCGGTCATTCTTGAGCCCTGTTCAGAAGCATTTGATTCTAAAACCGCTTTAATAAATTGCGTTTTTAAAGTTTGTGGAATTAAATTATTAACAATTTTATTTTTATTAGGTTCAAAAATATAATTGTTATTCAATTCTTTATTTTCATTCATTTCTGGAATAACAGGCAAAAAATTATCTACTACACTCTTTTGAACAGCTACATTTTTGAATTCATTATAAATTATAGCTACTTTATCATATTTAGAACTTAAGAATGAAGAAATAATAAAGTCACAAATTTCAGAAGATTTTTCATAATTAAATCCATTCAATGACTGCCAATAATCTAAAATTAAATTGTATTCAGATTTCTTAAAAAAATCATGTGCTTTTTTACCAATTGGTAGAACAGAAATATTTTTAGTATTTAAATTATCACAATATGCCCTAAACTGTTTAACCAGGTTACTATTAAAACTACCACATAAGCCTTTGTCAGAGCTAATAATGACTACTAGCACATTATTTACTTCTTTTTCAAAAAACAGATCGTTATTAACAGAGCCTGATAAATTAGAAAGTATTTCGTTTAGCTTTCTAGAATAAGGTCTTAATTGAAGCACTTTATCTTGTGCCTTTTTTAACTTGGCCGCCGCAACCATTTTCATAGCCTTAGTAAGTTGCTGAGTTGACTTTACAGACCCTATTCTGTTTTTTACTTCTTTTATGCTAGGCATAGAATACTATTTATAATTTTTAGCAATTTCTCTTGCGGAATCTTCAAGTATTTTTAAACTTTTGTCTTTTAATTCCCCTCTTACTAATTCATCTAAAACTTTTTTACACTTTGAATTAACATACTGTAAAAATTCTTCTTCAAGTTTTGATATTTTACTTAAATCCACACCATCAAAAAAACCATTTGATGAACAATAAATCACGGCAACTTGTTCCTCAACTCTCAGAGGAGAATACTGAGGTTGTTTTAAAATTTCTTGGTTAATTTGACCTCTATCAATAATTAATTGTGTTGCAGCATCAAGATCAGATCCAAACTTAGAAAAAGCCTCTAGTTCTCTAAATGCGGCCTGATCTAATTTTAATGTACCCGCAATCTTCTTCATAGATTTAATTTGGGCAGAACCTCCTACTCTAGAAACCGAAATCCCTACATTAATTGCAGGTCTTATTCCTGAATTAAATAAGTTAGACTCTAAAAATATCTGACCATCTGTAATTGAAATTACATTGGTTGGTATATATGCAGAAACGTCTCCTTCTTGAGTTTCAATAATAGGTAATGCCGTTAATGAACCTCCTCCTTTCACTTGACTTTTAAGTGAATCTGGTAAATCATTCATCTCAGATGCAAGTTTATCATCGTTTATTATTTTAGCTGATCTTTCAAGGAGTCTAGAATGTAAATAAAACACATCTCCCGGGTATGCTTCTCTTCCTGGAGGTCTTCTTAGAAGAAGAGACACCTCTCTATATGAAACAGCTTGTTTTGATAAATCATCAAAAATTACCAATGCCGGACGACCTGTATCTCTAAAATACTCACCAATAGCAGCGCCAGCAAAAGGCGCAAAAAATTGCATTGGAGCTGGAGTAGAAGATGGTGAAGATACAACAGTTGTGTAAGGTAAAGCTCCGTTTTTTTCTAATATCTTAGTTACCTGAGCAACTGTAGACGCTTTTTGACCGCAAGCAACATAAATACAATAAACCGGTTCCCCTTTATCATAAAATTCTTTTTGATTTAAAATAGTGTCGATAGCTACAGCAGTTTTTCCTGTTTGTCTATCTCCAATAATTAACTCTCTTTGACCCTTTCCTATAGGAATCATTGAATCAATTGCCTTAATTCCAGTCTGTAATGGTTCATTTACAGGTTGTCTATAAATAACCCCAGGCGCTTTCCTTTCGAGTGGCATAGAATAAACTTTCCCTTTAATTTCTCCCTTCCCATCAATTGGGTTACCTAAAGTGTCAAGAACTCTACCACAGACTCCATCTCCAACGTTTATTGACGCAATTTCTCCTGATCTTTTTACAGTATCTCCCTCCTTAATATTACTTGAGTCCCCCATTAAAACCGCACCAACATTATCTTCTTCTAAATTCAACACTAATCCTTTAACTCCTCCTCCAAACTCTAAAAGTTCACCAGCTTTAGCATTTGATAATCCATAGATTCTAGCAACTCCATCACCTACCTGCAAAATGGTGCCTACTTCTTCTAATTCTGATTCTGATTTGAAATTTGATAGTTGGTCTCTTATTATTGAAGAAACCTCATCAGGTCTAATATTTGACATTATTTTATTTTTAGTTATTAATTAATTTTTTTCTTAATTCATTGATCTTACTTGAAACAGTACAATCAATCATTTTATCTCCTATTTTTAAGTTAAATCCACCTATAATTTTATTGTTTATACTATGTGATAATGAAATTTTTTTCTTAGAAACTTTTTCAGCAAACATTTTAATATCATTCAATATATCATCATCTAAATCATAAGTGGTGGTTATGTAGGATTCTTCAATGTTATTGTGAACATTATATAACTCATTAAACTTTGAGAAAATTGACTGAAGTAAATTATCCCTTTTCCTATATATTACATTAAGCAATAGGTTTAATGTATTTTCATTTATTTTATTTAAAAACACCTTGTTAGTTATTTTTACTTTATGTTTAATTGGAATAATAGGACTCGTATATAAGTTAGAAATCTCTCGAGATTCTGTAAAAACTTTAATTAGCATATCTATATCTAACTTTACCTCTTTTAATATCTTCTTTTCTATAGATAATTGAAGTAAAGATTTAGCATACCTTTCAGAAGCCCTTGCGTTTTTCATTATTTTGATTTATTTATTTCTTTAATTAAATCCTCAACATATTTTTTCTGTGATTGGTCTTGACTTAAATCCTTTCTAATTATTTTTTCTGCAATATCTAAAGAAAGTTCAGCTAAAGTGTTTTTAACATCTTTCATAGCTTTATTTTTCTCTGATTCAATAACTGATTTTGCTTCATTAATAATCTTATCAGCCATTTCCTTTGCTTTATCTTTTGCTTCATCTTTCATTGAATTTGAAACATTTTTTGCGTCAGATAAAATCTTTTCCCTTTCCTTTCTAGCCACAGACAATAATTCTTCGTTTTTCTTCTGAAGGTTCACTAGTTCTTCTTCTGCTTTTTTTGCAGACTCTAAAGATTCGTCAATAAATTTCTCTCTTTCTTTAAGTGACTGTGTTATTGGCTTCCAAGCATATTTTGTTAACACCAAAAAAAGTGTAGAAAAAACGAGAAGTTGCCAGAAAATTAAACCAGTACCTGGTGTAAGCAAATCCATAATTAATTTTTTTTAAAAATTATAAATATGTTTCTGGGACTACACCAAATACAATTAACATGGCTACAAGTGAACCAACTAAGGCAATTACTTCTACAAGTGCAGCAATAATTAACATAGTAGGAAAAATTCTACCATAAGCGTCTGGTTGTCTAGAAATTGCCGTCATAGCATTCCCACCAATAATTCCAATTCCAATTCCAGCACCAACTGCTGATAGACCAGCACCAACTGCTGCTCCAAGTAAAGCTGTGCTCATATCAAGTATTAAAAAACTTAGCATAATTAATTTAATTTAAAATTTAACATAAAAATATCTTTAATGGTGTCCCTCTTCAACTGCCAACCCTATATACACACAAGAAAACATTGTAAACACGTACGCTTGAATACCTGCAACAAGTAATTCAATTATATTAAGGGCAACGGCAAATAAGGAACTCATAATTCCAACTGCATAACTACCAAAGATAAAAGTCATTCCAATAAAGCTCAGCAACACAATATGACCGGCAGTGATTGCGACAAAAAGTCTTAACATCAGAGAAAATGGTTTTGTAAAAAGACCAATAATTTCAATTGGCAAAATAATTATTCTCATCACATGAGGCACGTCTGGTGTCCAAAAAATATGTTTCCAATAATTCCTGTTTCCAGAAAGATTTGTCATAAAAAATGTGATTAAAGCTAATACCATAGTTATTGCAATATTTCCTGTTAAGTTAGCTCCAGCTGGGAGAAGGCCTAAAACATTTCCAAAGAATATAAAGAAAAATAATGTGAGCATATAAGGAAGATATTTCTCGTATTTTGGTCCTATATTAGGTTTAACTATATCATCTTTAATAAAAATAATTAATGGCTCAAAAAGAGATTGTATCCCCTTTGGTGTCTCCATCTTATTTTTATATTTAGACGCAACTAAAAGAAAAATCACTAGCATAAGTATAGCGGTTATAAACAGGGAAAAAACGTTTTTTGTTATAGATAAATCGATATAAGAAGCAGACTTATCTAATGGGTATATTTTGCCGTGATCATAATAAAAACCATTATATCCTTCTTTTAGTGGCTCATGATTTTCATCGAATAAATTAGATGAGGAAAATAAAGTTAACCCCTCGTTTTTAACATATAATATTACAGGTAGAGGAATCACAACGCCATGTGTGATTTCATATTGATAGTCATCTAGAATATGATGCATTATCATACCACCTATATCTATTTTTCCGTCTTCACTCTTAGCTGCGTCTTCAGACGCATAAACACTTGAGGTAAACAAAAAAATAAAGAAAATTATATACAGAAAAAAAGGTCTAAAGGGATTCATTATTTAGCTATTCACGATGCAAATTAATTAATAGAATTGTTATTTCAAATAATATAAATAATAAAAAGACAATCAAAAAATTAATTGTAAATAACATAAAGTTTTCTGTTGCAATTAGACCAAATAAAAAGACAAAAACTATAGATAAAACAAACCTCAAAAAGGTAGATAGAATAACAATTATTACGGTGTGATTTTTTTTTTGAAAAGCATTTTTATTTAAAAATTTAAATCCTAGATCTAAAAAAATATTATAAAAGAAAATATAAAAAAAATATTTGTGAATGTAGTCTGGCTTAAATAATACAGTTAATGAATATATAAGTATAAGTGAAGTATAAAAATAAAAACTCTTTTTATTAAGAATAATCACTACTTCATACTTTTATATACACGATATAATGAATAAAAAAAACCTAGAATAGGAAAAATAAATGTGAAAATAAAAAACCCAAGATTTAGATAATTATCAATAAAATACCCAAAAACTCCAGAAATTATAATGGTTAAAAAAAACTGATAACTTAAATTGAAATATTTTAGGTAATTATTATTGCTCATTATCCTCCAAAGAGTCTTCTTCAAGGGTTTCTTCTTTGCCCATAGAACATGCCCCATTAAAATTAGCGCCAGATTCAATTATTAAATTATTTGTAGAAATATCACCGTGAATAGAAGCTGTAGACTTAAGAATAAGTAATTCTGTGACGGTAACTTTTCCAGTAACCTTCCCCGCTATCTCAGCATTATCTGCAATAACATTTCCATCAACAACTGATGTTTCACCACAAGCAACTTTTGATGTTGAAGATAAGTCACCTACTACTTTACCTTCTAGCCTAACATTTCCAGATGTGTTTAGATTACCTTTCAGAACACTTCCTTCACCTATAATATTATTTGAACCGTTATTATTTTCCACAACTATAAATTTAAATTTTTACAAACTTAATTATAATGAAATAAATTCCGAAGGATTTATAGATTTACCATTTAACCACAACTCGAAATGGAGATGGGGCCCTGTAGATAATTCACCCGTATCACCTATTATTGATATAACCTCTCCTGTTTTAACAATTTGCCCTGGCTCAACAAAGACTTTAGAGTTATGTTTATAAACAGAAATCAAATTATTTGGATGAATTATACTAATCACATACCCACTATCTTTGGTCCATGAAGACAGTAAAACTGTACCATCAAAAGCAGCTTTAATTGGTTCTTCTTTTTTGCATACATAATCAACACCAAAATGTCCATTTATCGGATCATAATTTGAGGAAACAATACCAGAAGAAACAGGTGAAATTAAAAGAATATTCTGTTCAGAATCAATAGACCTTATTATCTCAGAATAAGAGAAGTTACTTTCGTATTCTTCCCTAAAAAAAGAATCAATTGCAGAATAGTCGTTAGTAAGAGATTTCAACTCTGAATTGTTATTTACAGATTTTTTTTCAAGAAATTCGTTTTCTCCCCCTGACAAAATAATCATTATATTTTCGATGTATTGATCTTTAATTTCAGACTCATGTATTAAGGAGTCAATAGAGCTAGAAAGTTTAATCAACTCTTCATTTGCCTTCTTTTCAACATATCTTGGGTCAAACCACTTACTCAAGATTGTTGTTGACAACAGAAAAGAAATAGAAAAGATTGTTAAAATGAATATTATAGTGTAAATAACTAAACTAAAATTAGAAAATTCATAAAGAGAAAGGTCCTTAAAATCTCTTTTATTTCTAAAGATTATTTGAAGTCTATTTCTGAACCATTTAATAACTTTGTTTCTCAATGTAAAATTTGTTATTCTTTAAAGTAAAATGTAAAAATAAATATTTAATAGGTACGTTTCACCTTATGTATAAATAAAATCAATGCGAGTTAAACCTTCATCTCTTATTATTATCTTATTATTATACTCATGTAATTCGGTTATTAATTCAGTGTATGATGATACAACGGCAAGATATAATGCGTATTTTATTGCCAATGAAGTTATTAGCGAAATCGAGTCAGAACTGCTTGAAACAGCAGAATATAATTATGATAGCCTAATAAATCTCACGTACGAAATTGATACAAATAAAGTATCGGGATTAAAAGAAAAAAAAGATAAAAGCATTCAAAAACTTTCTATACTTATTAAAAGACATCCCAACTCAAAATATGTATACCCTAGTTATGCCCTAATCGGTAAAAGCAGACTTCTTGCTTTAGATATTGCTCAGTCAATAACAACACTAAAATATGTAAACTCTAAAACGAATAGCTCTACTGCCCAACAAATGTCATTAATATATCTAATGAGAGCCTATACTGAAAAGAAAGATTATCCTTCAGCATTAGAAGTTAATGAGTTTTTAAAAAAACTCACGATTGAAAAAGGTTTAGCAATAGAGTATTATCTAAACGCTCATTACTTACATAAAAAAACAAACGATCTTACAGAAACCCTCAACACCTTATTTGAATTAGAAAAGATAGTAAAAAACAGGAGACTAATAAATAAAGTTTACTTTGCTATAGGGCAGATATACTTGATACAAAAAGAATATGACATAGCAGCTTTGTATTTCCAAAAATGTCTTAAAAACAATCCAACTTTTGACATGGAATTTAATGCTAAAATATTTTATTCTAAATCACTTTTTAACTCTCCTTCTGAGGAGGTTGAAAAATATTTTGAAAAACTTTTAAAAGATAAAAAAAACGAGGATAAGCTTGATAGAATATACTATGAAATAGGATTATTTAATTTAAAAGGTGAAAATTATAATAATGCGTTAGATAACTTTAAGTTATCCGTTTCAGAGAATCAATCTAAACGAGAATTGTTATATAATTCTTTTAAAAATATAGCTGATATTTATTATGATAATTTGATAGACTATAAGTCATCAAAACTATATTATGATAGCGCATTAACTAACATAAACAGAGAAAACAAAGATTATAACTCTTTAAAAGAAAAGAGTGATGTTTTAACAGATCTTGTTAATAATCTTGAAATAATAGAAAAAAATGATAGTTTAATTTATTTGACAACAATCCCAGAAGACGAACTATTAAAAATAATCGAAACAAACATAGAGAAAAGTGAAAAGAAACAAAGGGAAAGGAAAGTCAATAAAGAAAGTCAAAACTTTCTGTTAACTGAACCAAAAATTATTAATAGTGATAATAAAGGAAGTTGGTATTTTAATAACCCTTCAATGGTTAGCGCTGGAAGAGATGAATTTATAAGAAAATGGGGGACTAGAGAATTATCAGATAATTGGAGAATTAGTTCCAAAATAAATTTTACATCTGCAGATAATAGTAGCGAAGAGAGAGAGCAAAAGATTCCTGATGATGGGAGCACAGAGGAAGAATATAAAATGAATGCAGAAGATTTAATTTCTGTACTTCCATTTAGCAAAGAAGATAAAGACAAATTAAATAAAGAAACAGAAAAAGCATATGTGGCCATAGGTAAAATATACGTGCAAAAATTAGATGAAAAAACAAAAGGAATAAATACCTTTAAATTATTCATAGAAAGATTCGAAGATTCTAAGTTTTATGCCGAAATCATCTATCAACTATATCTAATTGATGAAGAAAATGAAAAATACAAAAACATTATTCTTACAAACTTTAAAGAAACAATTTTTTATAAATTAATTGTAAATCCAGATTTTGAAGTTGATGAGTTTAGGGAATATAATTTATTAAGAAGTCTCTATGGAAAACTGTACAATAAATTAAAAAATGAAGAAAACATTTTTGTAATAAATAAAGTTGATTCATTACGTAATATTTACTCTAAAAATCCTTTTTTTGAAAATATTAGTTTACTTCAATCTATTGCTGTCGGCAAAAAAGGGGGAAATTTTTCGTTACAATTTGAGTTGAAAAAATATTTAAATGTAGCTAAAGATAGATCAACTATTGATTATGCATCATCACTTTTAAATTCTGCAGAATCTGTCCATAATGATTTTATATTTAGCGGACTACCTAGTTTTAAAGATAATGAAGATGAAAAATATTTCTTTATACTAATGAAAACAGAAAAACAAAAAGATGATATTTCTTCAACACTTGAAAGAACTTTAAAAGAACTTGATAAAAAAATTCCTATTTATTCATTCAAGCTTAATGAAACAACTTACTTTGATGCTATCTCATATAATAATCTAAAGTCACTGAAAGAAATAGAAAAAAAATTCAATTCTAATTTAGATGTTAAAGAAATAAAAGTAAACGCTAATTTTGTTGTTGGAGAAAAAAACATGAACTTAATTTTTAGATCTAAAAATATTGATGAGTTTAGAAAATTTTATAGTAGATGAATAAATTTAAAAGGATTATAAAGAGATTGTGGATTATCCTGTTGTCTGGGATAGCATTCATAACTATATTCATTTTCTCGGTTAACTATAATGTTTCTAATCTTTTTGGTGGAATGCCAAGCCTTCAAGATTTAGAAAAACCAGAATCAGAACTATCATCAGAGTTATACTCAAGTGACAATATCCTTCTCGGAAAATATTTTAGATTCAACAGGTCACCAGTAAAATTTGATGAACTCTCAGATGAATTAGTAACTACACTTTTAGTAACAGAAGACATAAGATTTTATGATCATTCTGGTATTGATCTAAAAGGACTTGTCAGGGCAACTTATGGGGTTTTTAAAAATATTGCAACATTTGGATCAAGTGGACTTGAAGGTGGAGGAAGTACAATTACCCAACAATTAGCCAAAAACTTATTTAAAATTCGTAAAGAAAAAAAAGGCAAATTAAGTACTGTGCCTTTTTTAGGGTTAATAATATCAAAAGTAAAAGAGTGGATTGTTGCTGTAAAACTTGAAGAGTTTTACACTAAAAAAGAAATTCTTGCAATGTATCTTAACACAGCAGAGTACGGAAGTAATTCCTACGGAATAAAAGTTGCTGCCAAAACATACTTTAATAAAGATCCTTCTAAACTTAATTATAATGAGTCATCAATTATCGTGGGCTTATTAAATAAACCAACAAAATATAACCCCTTCTTTAATCCAGAAAATGCTACGGAGAAAAGATCAGAAATATTTTATAATCTATATAAGTACAATATTGTAAATAGGATTGAGTATGACTCTCTAATTCTTACAGATTTAAATTTAAATTATAAAGTACAGAACCAGAATGTTGGTCAGGCAACATATTTCAGAACTGTAGTCAGAAACTATTTGATTAGCTGGGCAAAAGAAAATGGATATGATTTATTTTCTGACGGATTAAAAATCTACACCACAATAGATAGTAAAATGCAAGAGCACGCAGAAAAAGCATTAAATGATCAGATGAGGAGATTACAAAATATTTTTAGTGATCACTGGGATGGGAAAAACCCATGGATTGATGAGAAGGGGTTTGAAATAAAAGATTTTTTAGAGAACACTATTAAGAGAACACGATACTATAAAAATGTTCTTAAAGACAATGATAACGATACCATCAAAACTTTTGAGATATTAAACAAAAAGAAAAAGATGAGAGTCTTTAGTTGGGAGGGTGAGATTGATACAGTGTTTAGTATAATGGATTCTCTGAAATATTACAAAAACTTCCTTCAGGCTGGCTTTGTTTCTATCGAACCCAAAACGGGATATATTAAAGCTTGGGTAGGCGGAATAAACCATAAATATTTTAAATATGACCATGTAAAACAGGGGAAAAGGCAACCTGGATCAACCATAAAGCCAATAGTTTATGCTGCTGCAATAGACAATGGGTACTCTCCTTGCTACCCAGTAGTTGATGCGCCAGTAGTTTTTGAACTACCAGGACAAGACCCTCCATACTGGAGACCAGACAACCATAACAGTAAGTGGACTGGTGAGACTATGACGCTAAGAAAAGCTATGGCTAAATCAGTTAACTCAATAACTGCGTTTATGACAAAGAAACTATCACCAAAGACGGTAGTAGATTATGCAAAAAAAATGGGGGTGCAAAGTAAATTAGATCCTGTCCCGGCGGTGTGTCTTGGAGCTGGAGGAGATGTGTCTCTATTTGAGCTTGTTGGGGCATATAGTACCTTTATTAATAAGGGGATCTGGACAGAACCTTTTTTCATATCAAGAATTGAAGACAAGTATGGTAACTTAATACAAGATTTTATACCAACAAAACAAGAGGCGCTTAGTGAAGAGACCGCTTATCTTATGCTCCATATGTTAAAGGGGTCAAAAGAAGAAGAAGGTGGTACTGCAAGAGGACTAAATCCAGAGTTAACTTTCAATAATGATGTTGGAGCTAAAACAGGCACAACACAAAACGCGTCTGATGGGTGGTTTATTGGTGTAACTCATAACCTTGTTTCAGGTGCTTGGGTGGGTGGTGATGATAGAAGTATCCACTTTAGAGATTGGGCATATGGACAAGGGGCCCGAACAGCAATGCCAATATGGCAACAATACATGCTAAATATCTATGCGGATAATACTTTGAATATTGAAAAAGGAAGGTTTGACAAACCCACCAAGAAAATAAATGTCGAGATTGATTGCTCCGTATATAACAATGAAATAAAATCTGACTCGTTAGATCTTATTTTAGATAAAATTGATGCTTCTGACATCTTCTAATTAAATGATTAACTTAAAAAAGACTGATCTACCTAGCTCTCCTGGAGTTTATAAATTCCTAAATAAAAACTCAGTGATCATATATGTTGGAAAGTCGAAAAATCTAAAAAAAAGAGTCAAGAGTTATTTCCAAAAACATCATAATAATAAAATTTCAAAGATGGTAAAAGAAATTGTAAAGATTGATTTTGTTATTTCTGATTCAGAACACGACGCTCTTCTTTTAGAGAATAATATGATAAAAGAAAACAAACCAAAATATAACATTTTGCTTAGAGATGACAAAACATATCCATATATAGCAATATCAAAAGAAAGGTTTCCAAAGGTCTATACAACTAGGAAAATAAAAATAAAAAAAGAAGAAGTTTTTGGGCCATACACAAATGTTAAATCTATGAGAGGGATCCTAAGACTTATTAAAAATTTATATAAAATAAGAAATTGTAATTACCTACTAAGTGAAGAAAATATCAAGAATAAAAAGTTCAAAGTATGTTTAGAGTATCACCTTGGAAATTGCAAAGGACCTTGTGAAAAATATCAAGAGGAGCATGACTATAATAAAGAAATAGATGAAATCAAAAATATCTTAAATGGGAAAAACATTGAGTTAATAAAATCGCTTAATAACGAAATGAAAACTTTATCAAAAAATTTAGAATTTGAAGAAGCACAAAGAATTAAAGAGAAGATAAATGAGCTTGAATCTTTTACTTCAAGGTCTATTGTTGTCAGCTTTAAAGTAAATAACATAGACGTAATTGGTATAATCGATGATGAAAAATATTATTATGTAAATTTTATGAAAATTAATAATGGAATGATTGTCAGCTCTGAGACAAATAAAATAAAAAAGAAACTAAATTTTGATTACAGAGAAGTTGAGCAAATAATAATTGATCTAAAATTCAAATATAGAAGTGTAAAAAATGATGTGTTGAGTAACATAGATCTATCAAAAATAATTTCAAATGAAATTAAATCATCTATCCCTAGATCCGGAGATAAGAAAAAATTAATTGACATGAGTCTAAAAAATGTCCTCTTTTATAAAAAGAATCTATATAATGAAAAGAAAGAAAGAAAAACTAAAAAAATATCCATTTTAGTCGATCTTAAAAATAAACTAAACCTTAAAAGAATTCCATTCCACATTGAATGCTTTGACGTCTCAAATATTCAAGGAAAGCACACAGTTGCTTCATTGGTAATGTTTAAAGATGGCTACGCAAGTAAAAAAAACTATAGAAAGTTTAAAATAAGATCTGTCAATAAGCCTGATGATTTTGAATCTATGAGAGAAGTAATCCACAGAAGGTACTCAAGAATAATTAAAGATCAAGAAAATCTTCCTGACCTCATAATTGTTGATGGAGGAAAAGGTCAACTCAGTTCTACTTGTAAGGTGCTCAAAGAATTAAATATTTATAATAAAATGAATGTTATAGGTATTGCTAAAAAACTTGAAGAAATATATTTTCCTAATGACTCTATACCCGTATTACTAAGTAAAAAATCTGCACATCTTAAGCTTATACAACACATAAGAAATGAAGCCCACAGATTTGCAATAACTTATCACAAACAACTTAGAAGTAAAACTTTTCTTAGATCTAAACTTGAAGAAATAAAAGGTATTGGTGAAAAAACCAGATCAAAACTAATTAATGAATTTGGATCGGTTGAAAATACTATAACTCAGGATATAAAAACGTTATCTAAGTTTGTTGGTAAAAAAAGAGCACATGATATAAGAGACTTTTTTAGAGATGAGTCTAATTAATATTCCCAGAGATTAGCTTCCCACTCCATAAGATCTTGCTCTACCTTAAAGCTAGCCATTATACCTTCTTTTCTAGACCTAGCATATAATTCAGAGACTCTTATGTCATCTGCATTAGCAATTTTTACTATGATTCCTTTAAATAATCTTAAAAGAAATGCATCTCCTAAATTCTTATGTTGAGCGATATTGTTTTCATTAAACCATATAGCTCCTTTTGGCATAGACTTAAAGAGGTTGTAAAGATCAATAAATCTAAATGAGGCTATAGGCTTCTCAAATCCAGCAGGATTATAAAAGCTATCACCAGGTAAAAACATGGTAATTGCCTGAATATCAAAATAAATTCTTGAATGAATTCTGTCAAAATATAAATCCTCCTTAATTTCAAAAATCGAAAACTCTCTTTTAGGTATAAAAATTGGCCCAACCTCAACTTCTTCAACTTCCTCAGCAAATGGGTCAGCCTCATCGAATGATGCAAAAGGATCATCTAAGTCAAAGCCCTCCTCTTCCTCAATTTCCTCATCGACTTGCTGTATATTCTCAACAAATTCTTCTCTTGACATTACATTACTATCATTAACGGAGTCACTGCTATACGGGATCAATACACCTCTTTCCACAGCCTCTATAATGATTTTAGATATCTCTCTGTTTCTAGCGAAAAAAGGTTTGTTTTGTTTTTCTTTAAGGTCTACTCTTCTCCAAAGTGTTTTCTTCCACATTAAATAAGATTCATGTACTTGTCTTAAAGACAATGGATTATACCCGTTTGATTCTGAGCCAATAGTTTCCTGAAATGTTACCTGAGAATAGGTCTCATCTACAGATAAAACTGAAAGCAAAAAATAAAGTACAAGAATCTTATTTATTTTCTTCATAATTTTATTTTAAAGGTATAGTTATATACCTAGGAGCAAAATTCTTAAATTCTTCAACCTCTCCTCTAAAGTTTGCCCTGGCTACCTTTTTAATTTCAATAACAATGTTATCTCCTTTCCTCTTACCAGCAAGTTTATTGAGGTTAACGTTTTTACTATTAACCCTTTGTCTAGATACCCCTCTACCTGCTCTAACTAGGTTTATTTCAGCCTCACGAACTTGAAATCTAGCATCTTTTGGTAAAAATTCCATAAAACTTGCGTCAGCAATTGCGTCCAAGCTAAAACTTGGTGTGCTAACTGGAATACCTGATTTAGCATCAATCTCTTTACCTTTAATTCTCGCCTTAATCTCAGGTGCAGGAATTTGTCTAACCCCAAAAGATTGAGATCCGATAAAGTTTCCAGCATTACTTACATTTAGATCAACCTTCTTAGATTTTGGAATGATTGTCACAACACCAGCTTTTGAACCTCTTATTACATCTCCACCTCTTGCAGAAAACGTAGGATTATATTCTGATCCTAACGCAGGAACATTAACAGTTAACTCATTACCACAATTAAAATATAACGCCTGAACTGATGCAGATTGAATCTGGATAACAGGTCTGGCAACAAAATATTCAACTGTGTCAATAAAAGTTGTATCTCTACCCCCTGGGAGAGTTACACTAATTGAACCAACATAACTTTGTTTTGAAAGACCTTCTTTGTCATAATTGCCTCCTTTAGCGACAAACTCATAATATCCTCTACCATTTGATACCTCCAAAGTATCCCCATCAGCAGTCATAGTAGGAACTATAGCTGAAGAAGCGGCAGATAAAAATAATTGAGTCTTATATTTTGCGCCTGCGGCAACAACTTTCTGATCTGGTAATGTCGTTAATGAGACAACATCAAACTTTAAATCTGCAGCCCCCACAGAAGCAGCAAGTTTATCAAGTGCCTTAATCTCAAGGTTTATAACCTCTGCCTGAAGCTGACTAATTGTAGCAAGACCCGCGCCAGCAGAAGTACCAAAACCAAAATTTAAAGTAGAAAAAGAAGGATCAGTTGGTGGGTTATCAGCATACATAGGTATCTGATCAGCGTTTCTTGCAAGATCATGGACGCCAGATTCTTTGTCACCGTTATACACTGAATCTAGTACAAAAGTAGAAAATTCATTTATCAATATTTGTAAATCATCACCGTTAGTTAGGTTGTCTTTATTCTCATCTTTATTCATATAGCTATATACAAAGTCTATATTTTTATACCCTTTGATGCCTGTCTTTTCGGATTTTCCTCCGGTCTCTTGTACAATAAGGCTTTTAATATCTCCCATATGGTTAATTAGAGCGTTTGACTTTTCTCTTATTGACTCAGAAAGTTTTAAAACATCGATATCCTCCTTCCTGTTACCAGAGTCATCAACCGCAGATCTAATAGCCTCTACTTTATTGGCGTTATCTACAGTTTTCTCACTATTTGTAGCCTCGAAACTTTCGTTTATTAAAATAAACTTTTTTAACACCTTTGTGTCAACATTAAGGGCTAACATAGCAATTAACACAATGTACATCATGTTAATCATTTTCTGTCTAGGGCTATCTCCTCCAGCCATAATTTATTTATTTAAAAGTTATTTTAATTTCTACTTATGCATGGCATCATACATACCAACATAAATCTTATTAAGTTTATTTAAATTCTCAGTAAGATCTTGTAACTCTTTCTGCAATCTTAAAGCATCATTTTGAGCCTTAGTCATACTAGTAGCAGTCTCAGTAATTTGTCCTGAAGCAGTGACAATAGCTCCGAGTGAACTTGAGGCACTTTTTAAATTTTCTTTATACTCTTCGGTTAAACCTACGGCTTCTTTTACACTCGAAGAAGAAGACGCTAAGTCTTTTGCGGTAGATGAAATGGTACTGTAAGACTCATTAACAGAGTTAAGAGACTCAGTGGCTCCCTTTATACTATCTTCATATGCTTTGGCGGCAACAGAAGCTCCAGCCAGATCATTTATATTAGTAGCTTGCGCAGCCATTTTCTTCATACCGTCTCCAACACTTTTAAGTACAGCCGGATCTAGTTTAGCTTCTTTCATTATATTTCCCACTTGCGATGCAGAAGTTCCTTCAGACCCTGATCCCAATGCTGGGTATACTTTGCTCCAGTCCCACTCGTGTTTACTTGGGGGGTCAAAAGCACTTAAAGTAAATATTAACGCCTCTGTCCCAAGACCTACTATTAACATTAAGTTAGCGAATGGCCAACCCTGTAGTTTAAAGAGTGCTCCTAGTATTACTACGGCAGCTCCTAAACCATAAATCACATTCATATTATCCTCATTCTGAAGCCAAGCCAGAGCAGGATTGTTTGATTTTTTCTTAGTTATCATTTTTTATACTGTTTAATTATTTGTTCTTTTTATTTTTAAAATTAATCTTTTTTCTATAAACCTTCTAAGTTTCTACCCAAATGAGGCATTGCCGTCCTAAAGCCTATAAAAGCTCTAGTTGAGTCTTTATATTCAAAAGTTCTTGTTGCAACCTCAATAAAAAAGGCAATATCTTTCCAGGAGCCTCCTCTAATAACTTTTTTGTCATTAGCGTCATCTCTGTAAATGGGGTTCAAATCCCAAACTATTGGATTATAGGAGTCAATATAAGCATCCTCACACCACTCAGCGACATTACCAGACATATCATATAAACCAAAATCATTAGGGAAGAATACTCCAACTGGAGATGTGTATGCATACCCATCATCAACATAATTTCCTCTTCCAGGTTTAAAGTTTGCTAGGACACAACCTCTTGAATTTCTTGTATAAGGATTTCCCCAAGGATACTTAACATTATCTCTTCCTCCCCTTGCCGCATACTCCCATTCAGCTTCAGTGGGCAATCTGAATGAAGGAAAAGGCAAAAGCCCTTCTTCTTTTCTATAACCGTTTAAGAAACTTGTTCTCCACCTAGCAAATTCTCTTGATGACTCCCACGATACACCAACAACTGGATAGTCATCAAAAGCGGGGTGTGACCAATAATAAGCAAGTAGAGGGTCTCCATAATGATGTGTAAAGTCACTTGACCAAACAGTAGTATCAGGTTTTAATCCCTCAAGGGTCATTCCCTCAGATAGTTCATAATCTGGATTCTCTTCAATAAACTGGATAAACTGTCTATATTCATCATTGGTAATCTCAGTGTCATCCATATAGAATGCGCTGATAGTTACTTGTCTGTTAAAGTTACTTTGATCCGATTGAATATTTTCATCAGCTTGTCCCATATAAAACCTTCCGGTAGGAATGTATACCATGCCATACTGTGCTGACATTTCAAAGCCATCTCTGTCTAGAGTTCCAACTAATTGTCCACGCGGATTCTTCTTGCTTGAGCCGCCACCAAGAATGCCACAAGCGCCCAATGATAGAAGCAATAGAGTATATATTAAACCTGAAAATTTTTTCATGACTTTAAACATAACTAAACGCAAAGTTAAAACTTAACTTCAAATTATCTAAATTATTGTTTTTAATGATAAATTTTTTAGTTAGATAGTTGGACAAATATAGTAAAACTATCTTTCAAAGCTAAATTTGATCAAGTGATTGAAAAATTAAAAAATCAGTAAATAAATCTTGGTGTTCTTATAGGTTTTTTCAACTGAGGGGTTGGCAAGTCATATCTGACAACAAGTTCATGAGATACTGGAGCCTTAGCGTTTACATTATGTACAACGTAATCGAAAGAATATCCAACAAATAACTTGTTCTTTTTTAAGAAATGATAACCTAAGAATCCAACAATGGCTTCATCATACCTATAAGATGCTCCGATATTCATTTTTTTTTGATAAGTAGCTAACGCACTAACATCAAAAGTATGTGATGTAAAGTCAGACCTAACTAATAAATATGGCTCAATTGTTAAGTCCCTATCAACTTCAATCAAATATTTACCCAAAAAAGAAAAATTTCTAAATTCTATATTTTTCAAGTCATCAATACCAAAGTCAAAAGATGATTCTGTAATGTTCTTTACCGATAGACTCACTAAAAACTTCTCGTTAAAATATGAAAATCCCAATCCAACATCAGGTTTAGACTGAGTCTCACTTCTACCCACGTTAAATGGATCAGATGGATTAACAAAAATTAAAGAACCAAAATTTAAAGTTGTACTCTTAAATGATGGGGATATACTAACACTTATATATGAATTGTTTACTTTTTTCTTTATACCAAAATAAGGTGAGAGGTTAAATACCTCTTTAGGGCCTAAGTTATCAGATACAACATTAATCCCAAATGAGTAAGCCTTATCTCTACTTTTTAAATTCAGTGAAAACATTCCTGTTGTAGGTGATTCGGATGAATTTGAGAGATTAGTTGGATTATAATTAGCCCATTGATTTCTATAAACTAGCGTAACGTTATTGTTATCATAAATTGAGGAAAGACTTGAGTTAATAAGTGAAGGGTTTACTAAGTAGGTGCTAAAATATGGATCCTGTTGAGCTTTTAATCCGGTTTGCGCGAAAAATAAAAAAATAAAAAATAAAAAATTTTTCTTCATTAATACTATAGATTATTAGACTGCTTAATATATAATTCAATTGCTCGAGTCATAGAAGGAACATCCTTCATAGGTGCCTTTATGTCTAACTTTAAATTATTTTCTTTAATAGCTTTGGCTGTGTTCTTACCAAAACCAGCAATTCTTGTGTTATTTTGTTCGAAATCTGGAAAGTTTTTAACTAAAGAATCTATACCATATGGCGTGTAAAACACAAGGATATCATAGAAAACCTTTTTTAATCGCTTAAGATCACTTGGGACGGTATTATAGATTATAGCCTCAGAATATGTGCACTCATTGTCCTTTAAAAACTGTGAAATTGTATCTCTAGTTATGTTAGAGCAAGGGAACAAATATTTTTCATCTGGAAACTTAACCATTACATCTTTCATCACATCTAAAAGTTGGGCGATGGTTCTCTCTCCTGTGAAAATTTTTCTTTTTCTAATAACTATATACTTCTGAAGATAATTTGCTGTTTGTTCAGAGTTACAAAAATATTTCATGTCAGTAGGCACTGTAACGTTCATACCTTCTGCAATTCTAAAGAAATGATCGACAGCATTCCTGCTAGTGAAAATTATTGCAGTATGATTTAAAATATTAATTTTTTGTTTTCTAAAGTCTTTAATTGAAACCGGATCAATTTTTATAAAGGGTTTAAAATCAATTTTTAAATCATATTTTCTTGCTAGACGGTAAAACGGTGCGTTATCATCCTTAGGGTCAGGCTGTGAAACAAGAATTGATTTAACGGGATTCAATCTTTTTTTATCGTATTTTATCTCACTCATCATATGAATTTATTTAGCTGTAAAGTTAACGAAATGATTTCAAAATTAGCAAGATCAGTATACGCTAATAAATTATCAAAAAAATCAACTATTAAGACAATATCAAAAAACAATACAGACGGAAGAAGGCCAGCAATTAAAATAACCAAGATAAGATTCGAACTTTTTTGAGTAGATATTTTATTTAAGTGATTAAATAAGATCAGTGGTCTAATAAATATTACAATCAACTTCATTACAATAAAAAAATTATATGCAACATCAAAAGAGAAAAGTTCATATAAGATGTAAGAAAAAAAAATATTTATAAAACTTAGTATAATCGTAAGCCTTAAAAAATTTAAAAGAAAAATCTTTTTAAGTTGCTTTGAAAAGTTAAAAATATAGGTGACAATAAAAATAATTAATATTCTAAAAGCGATGTAAAGAATTAGAGGAAATGAGAAAAAAATCCATTTCTGAAAGAGATTTAGTTTGCCTATAGACTCAAAAACTATAAAGTTTGAGTCTTCAAACACATACACTGAGAAAAAAGATATTACTAGAGCATAAATAAAAAGAGGGAAAATATTCGACAAAGAAAAAATCTGACTTCTATAAAAAAAATCGTCTTTACTACCCAAAAAGAAAATGTTTCTAATATTAAAATATTTTTTAAAGAACAGTGGATAATTAATTTTATAATATGTTAGAATTAATGAAATTAGAAAAACAGACAATAAAATAGAGTTATAATCATAAATTGATTTTTTTTGTGTTTGAATAAAAGATAAAAATAAATGCCAGGAATCTATGTACATATTCCCTTCTGTAAAAGGGCTTGTCATTATTGTAATTTTCATTTCAGCACATTAAGTAATTATTCAGAATTAATAAGTTCAATTATAAATGAAATAGATGCCAATCAAAAAAAATTTAAATATAGTGATGTTTCTACTATATATTTTGGTGGAGGGACACCGTCAATTATTGAAGGGGATTTACTAAATAAAATTTTTACCAAAATCAAAGATAAATTCAATATCAAAAACAATTGTGAAGTAACAATTGAGGCAAATCCCGATGATATTTCTTTAAAAAAATTAGAAAAATGGAAGCAAATTGGTTTTAATAGAATAAGTCTCGGCGTCCAATCATTTAACGATAAAATTTTAAAAAAGCTAAACAGAATACACACATCAAAGCAAAGTCACAATGCCATTGAAAAAATTAATAAAACATTTAAAAATTTTTCTGTTGATTTAATGTTTGGCACGCCAGAATCTGGCATTGAAAGTATTAAAAAAGATTTAGATATAATAAAAAAGATTGCCCCACCTCACGTTTCAATTTATAATATGACAGTAGAGAAGAGAACAGTCTTTTACAACTTACTAAAAGATCATAAAATAATTTTACCAGACGAGGACATTGTTTTAAATCAGTATGATATTATTTTAAAAAAAATGAAATCCATGGGATATATTAACTATGAAATATCAAATTTTTCAAAAAGAGAATATGAATCACAACACAACTCAAATTATTGGAAGAGTAAAGAATATTTAGGTTTTGGACCAGGTGCCCACTCATATGATAAAAAAAGAAGGTACTGGAACATAAAAGACAACAAAAAATACATAGAAAATATTAATAATAATCTTAAAGTTTATGAGGAAGAAACGCTAACTAAAAGGGAAATTATAAATGAGTTTATATTAACAAGAATAAGAACTATCTCAGGCATAGACATTAATGAAATAAACACAAGATTTGAAAAAGATTTTTTAAGTGATAAAGAAAAGATTTTGTTTTTTTTAAAAAAACAAAAAATGATTTCATATAATAAATTGAAATTAAAATTAACTGATAAAGGGAAAAAAATAGCTGATTATATAACCGAAAAAATTATGTATTAGTTAGTTCCTTTTTTAAATGGATTCCAGTCTGGCTTATATGTTGAGAAGTTAGGAATTCTGGCTTTCCCTTAGCAATAATTTTTCCGCCTTTATCTCCACCTTCAGGGCCAAGATCAATAATATAATCTGCACATTTTATTATGTCCATGTTATGTTCAATAACTAGCACAGTGTTCCCTCTTTCAACTAACCGATTTAGAACAATCATTAAATTTTGGATATCAGAAAAATGTAACCCAGTAGTGGGCTCGTCTAAAACAAATAATGTGTTGCCTGTATCTTTTTTATATAACTCTGAGGCAAGCTTAACCCTTTGAGCCTCTCCTCCAGATAACATAGTAGAGGGTTGGCCTAATTTTATATATCCAAGGCCTACGTTATGTAATGCCTTCAGCTTATTTGATATTTTAGGTTGTTTTTTAAAAAAACTAACCGCATTAGAAACAGTCATATCAAGAACGTCAGATATAGACTTTCCTTTAAACCTTACCTCCAAAGTATCTCTGTTATATCTTTTTCCATAACAAGACTCACAGTTAACAAAAACGTTTGGTAAAAAATCCATTTCTACTAATCTTACTCCGGCTCCTCTACAAGTTTCACACCGTCCACCTTTTACATTAAACGAGAAAGCTCCTTGTTTTAGTCCACGAATTTTTGATTCAGTAAGTGAAGCAAAAAGGTTCCTTATATCTGTAAAAACTCCTGTATAGGTTGCTGGGTTAGATCTCGGGGTCCTGCCTATTGGCGACTGGTCAACTTCAATTAATTTATTGATGTTTTCAAGGCCTTGTACAGAAGCATATGGAAGAGATAATTTCCTTGAATTATATAATTCTTTCTTAATAATTGAAGATAATGTACCATGAATTAATGATGATTTTCCACTTCCAGAAACTCCAGTAATACAGACCATACATCCTAATGGTATGGAGCAGTTCACTTCTTCTAAATTGTTTCCGCTAGCTCCAATTAGATCAATTTTTTTACCATTTCCCTCTCTTCTTACAGAGGGGATGGGAATATTCAGTTCCCGCCTCAAAAACCTGGAAGTCAAAGACTTCTTTTTTAAAAATGCATCCGGTTTACCATGGGCAACAATAGCCCCCCCCTCTGATCCTGGTCCCGGACCAACATCAATAATATTATCAGCATTAACCATCATGTCTCTGTCATGTTCTACTACTATAACAGTATTCCCTAAATCTCTAAGTTCTTTTAAGGAATCAATTAATTTTTTATTATCTCTTTGATGAAGTCCAATACTAGGTTCATCTAATATGTAGAGAACACCAACTAACTTTGTTCCTATCTGGGTAGCAAGCCTTATCCTTTGAGCCTCCCCCCCGGACAAAGTTCTAAGTGGCCTATCTAAACTTAAATATTCCAAGCCTAAATTATACATGAGGTCAAGTCTCTGGTTAATCTCTTTTAGTATTGGCTCTGCAATAATTAACTGCTGATCATTAAGCGATTTAGAAACATTGCCAACCCATCTTCTCAGCTTTTTTATATCCATAGAATTCAAGTCTGAAATTGATGTGTTATTAATTTTAAAATATAAAGATTCTTTTCTTAATCTCTTACCTGAACAAGCTCCGCAATTAGTTTTAGTTATAAAGTCGTCCATAAAATCTTTGATCTTGCCTGATCTAAACTTTAATGTCTTTCTGATAAACCCAGTCACTCCATTATATTTTGTGTGCCAAAGAGTCCCTGGATACTTTGTAGATTCGACAGCAACCTCTATATCTTTTCCGAAGAGAATATCATCTAATATATCATCAGGAATGTTTTTAATGGGGGTAGATATGTCTAAACCTTTAGATTTTAATATGGCTTCAATTTTCTTAAAGACCCACATGTCCCTGTATTCTCCGAGAGGCAGTATGCCTCCACGGCTAATACTTAGGTTATCATCTTCAATAATATTTTCTTTTAAAATTTTATCTTCTACACCAAGTCCTTTACAAGAATCACACCAGCCATAGGGTGAATTAAACGAAAAACTATTAGGAGAAGGTTCTTCGTATGATATTCCAGTATCAGGGTCAACAAGGCTCTTCGAATAGAACCTCGAGTTGTTGTTCTCATCTATTACATATAGTGTTTTGTCTCCACTCTTAATAGCAATCTCTACAGAATTAGATAGCCTTCCCGTATTATAATCATCAATTGTTAGTTTATCTACTACTATTTCAACATCATGGATAACATACCTATCCAACTGCATGTTTTTCTTAATCTCCATGATTTCTCCGTCAACACGAACATTAGCAAAACCTTTTTTTCTTATTTGAACAAATAACTCTTTATAATGGCCCTTCCTTCCTTTTACAACTGGCGCAGTAATTATAACCTTCTTGTCTTTATAATCTGTTTTTATGTTTTCAATAATTTGATCTAGTGACTGCCTAACCATCTTTTTCCCTGATAAATATGAGTACGCTATAGAGGCTCTTGCGTATAACAACCTCAAAAAATCATATATCTCAGTTAAAGTTCCAACCGTAGACCTAGGGTTTTTAGATGTAGTCTTCTGTTCTATTGAAATAACTGGTGATAGGCCGTTTATCTTATCAACATCAGGACGTTCTATATTTCCTATAAACGATCTAGCATATGCTGAGAAACTCTCCATGTACCTTCTCTGACCCTCTGCGTATATAGTATTGAAAGCTAATGAGCTTTTTCCACTTCCAGAAACTCCTGTAATAACTACTAACTTATTCTTCTCAAATGTAAGATCTACATTTTTTAAGTTATTCTCTCTAGCCCCTAAAATTTCAATTTTATTTCTCATTTCATTAACTATAAAGCGACTTCAAGGCTGGCATTAATTTTGGGTATTTAAATTTAAAATTTGAGCTTATTATCTTTTTAGAAGATACGTTTAGGCCATTTAAAATTAACACCGATTGTCCACCAAAAAGTAATTTAATTATAAATGACGGAGCTTTAACAAATTTAGGATATCTAAACCTCCCCAATGATTTTGCAAGAACTCTGGAAAATGTTTGATTAGAAACTTTTTCTGGGGCAACACAATTAAAAATTCCTTTAAACTTATTATCCTCAACACCCTTAATGATTATGTCTATCATATCATCTTCGTGTATCCAACTCATCATTTGTTTTCCTGAACCCACGGGAACTCCTAGAAATAATTTAAATATAGGGTATAAGCTTTTGAGGACACCTCCTTCTTTCGAAAGAACTAACCCGATTCTCAAAACTGTTGTCTTCACATTTATGCTATTAAATTTTAATACTTCATCTTCCCACTTCTTAACTACTCCCGAGAGGAAACCTTTACCTGGTGGATCAGACTCCTCTTGGGCTGAGTGTGTATCTGCTCTGTAATATCCAGCGGCAGAAGCTGAGATGAAATTCTTAGGTCTTACTTTTAAGCTTTTTATTTTTTGGAATAAGAGTTTAGTGGTATCAATTCTGCTATCTAATATTTTTTTTTTGTAAGATTTGGTCCACCTTGATCCGTTAATAGACTCTCCAGCCAGATGAATTATTGAGAACAAATTATTTATGCCTTTTAGATCAAGTATAGAATTTTCCGGGTCCCAATCTAAGTAGTTCACACCATCTTGGACACACGGACCTCTTCTTGTCAGGACATAAATATTATATTGTTTTTTCTTTAATTTATTAATTAGCTTTTTTCCAATTAGTCCGGTCCCGCCTGTAATTAAAATAGATTTCATATTATTGCAAATAATTCTAATACGTAGTTAATGGATTTAATGATGTCTTTACTTAGATATTTTATTTTGATTATTATTTTAATTAATAGCAATATAGCTTACTGTCAAAACAATGCAAGTAATAAAATTCCTGGTAATGTTTTTTCTTCATTTAAAAAAACAACCCATATTTTCAATGAGACTTCCTTAGAATCAATCTACTTTTCAAGTCTGGTTCCTAAAAAAACAATATTAGAAGAACTTGAAAAGTTTTATAAAAACCTTGGGAGTTATGAAAAAGAAAAAAAAATTTTCAGTAGTGTAATTAAGGCTAAAGGTGTTGGGTTATCATTAAAATTGTCAGTTGAGAAAAAGAACAAGAGAACATTTTTGTATGTAGCCCAAAAAGAGGCTTTGTCAGAAGAGTCTTCTGTTGAAAACTTACAAGATTCATTCAAAAAAATTCTAATGAGAAGGTTTTTGAATGATTACATTAAGGAATTAGAATTAAATATTAAAAAAACAGATAAAAAACAAAACAGATTGATTAGAAATAACCCAAATAATCTTTTAATGAACTCTGGCCTCTTTTATAAATTTTATCAAAACAAAGAATCAAAAAAAGTAGGTTTGAAAGCAGCATTAGAAAGATTGTATGAGGAACTAGAAGAAACTAAGCTTTTTTACAACTCAATTAAATAAACTCCCACTCAATTGAGTAGGTTTCTTTTTGGTGGTCCCGTCCAGGACTTGAACCATGGACCAAATAACTATATGACAATTGTCATTTTTTAAATAGTGAGAATCAAATACTTTGGTCTAATAGATTAATTAAAAAATGAAAGAAAAACAAATTGCAGACATAGTAGCTGCAGATATTAGAACAGCATCAATTTTAAATAAATATGGTATTGATTTTTGTTGTGGAGGGAGTAAAATTTTATCTAATGTTTGTAAAGAGAAAAAATTAAAAGTTTCAAAAATTATAAATGAGATAGGTATGCTTGGGCTGAGTATAGCTAAATCACATCATGAACCAAGAATAGTTTATGGTGTAACCCTAATGACTAATCCAGAAAACTTCAAAACTTCAGGAATGATTTTTATGGGATACAATCTGAGTAAGCGTTTAACAACAGGAGCTGGAGTAAGCATAAACGATTGGAAATTAGCAAAAAAACCCCATACAAAACCTTTTGTTATGCTTATGTTTAAACCAACAAGTTATCCTATTAACTTTTTTATCAATCAATCATTATTTAATAAGGATATGTCTTTTACTAATGTAGGGGTGAGATTTACTTTATTTAAAATAACTAGTAAAAATGAAGAAGCTAACTAAAAAAGGAACCAAAACAGCTGCTTTTCTGATTATGAATTAATTTCTACCTTATCTAATATTTGTTTTATAATATACTCTGATTTAATACCCTCAGCTTCCGCCTCATAGTTTAATATAATCCTATGGTTCAACACATCATTTGCAATTTCTTTGATATCATCCGGAATGACGTAATCTCTATTACTTAAGAACGCATTTGCCTTAGCTGCAAGTGAGAGGTTTATACTTGCCCTTGGAGATGCTCCAAAGGAAATAAAACTCTTTAATTCATCTAGTTTGATCGAAGATGGGTTCCTTGTAGCGGTTACTATTTCAATAATGTATTTTTCTATTGACTCAGAAATAGAAACATTATTTATTTCATTCTGAATTGACAGGATGTCTTTTTTGTTCAATATTGTTTTAATAGATTTATTAAAATTCATATCAGCCATCCTCTGCATAATTTTTAATTCTTCCTCTTTAGAGGGATAACTTATATTTAACTTCATCATAAACCTGTCCCTCTGAGCTTCGGGTAGAGGATAGGTTCCTTCTTGATCAATAGGGTTTTGTGTGGCTAAGACCAAAAATGGTATGTCAAGTTTATAAGAGTCGTCACCTATAGTTACTTGCCTTTCTTGCATGGACTCTAAGAGTGCAGACTGCACTTTTGCCGGAGATCTATTTATTTCATCAGCTAAAATTATATTGGAGAAAATTGGACCTTTTTTTACTTCAAAAGAGGCTTTCTTTTGATTATAAATCATTGTTCCTATTACATCAGATGGAAGTAAATCTGGTGTAAATTGTATTCTTTTAAAATCAAGCTTGAGAACATCCGATAAGGTGTTGACAGTAAGTGTTTTGGCTAGACCTGGAACTCCCTCAAGTAGGACATGACCCTGTGTGAAGAGACCCATGAGTAATCTCTTAACCATATAATCTTGACCAACCACAACTTTACTTACTTCACTTACTACATTTTGTACTTTTAAATAATTTTTACTCATATAAAAAATTTTGAGCAAATTTAACTATTAAATAATCTTATCAGGGATCAATAAGATGCTAAAAATTGTTAAAATTATATTGATATTATGAACACCAATTTCAAAAGTTTTATTAGACGGGTAAAAAATTTCAATCCATCTGGCAATCAAATAAAAAGACTTGACCATGTTGTGAGAGGAATTGATAAATTTATTGGTGAATGTAATACGGTTGTTTTTTTGTGCACACACAACTCAAGAAGAAGTCAGTATTGTGAGATATGGGGAAATTATTTTTCATCGGTTTACAAGAAAAGTATAACTTTTTTATCTGCAGGTGCTGTTAAAACCAAAGTTCACAAACAAATTTATAAGTCCTTGGAAAGAGTGGGCGTGAAAGTTGATAGAAACTCATCCATTAATATAGAAAATATAACCATAATACCTTTCTCTAAAACATTATCCGACATCAACAAAAAACAGTTTATCTCAATTATGACATGCTCAAATTATGAAAAGACTTGTCCTTTTGACCCCCGATCACTAATTAACCTCCAATTATTTTACAAAGACCCAAAGAGATACGATAACTCTAATAGGGAGGCTGAAGAGTATGATAAAACTTCATTTATGATTGCTTGCGAAATTAATTATATACTAAAAAATATCAATTAATTCGATCAGATACAGGCTCATTCTTTTTAATGAAAATAGAAGCAATAAGAGCAAAAATAAATATAAAAAGAATTCCCCAAGGTGAAGACTTTAATATTCCAGCAGGAGTTGTTGAATCCTTAACACTATTTTCAATTTCAACTATTGATGCGTCAATTGCCTCTTGAGGAGTTCCGAAAGACTCCATCATTCCAACTGTTGCCTCTACAGTTAAATCTGAAATTATCTCAGGTAGTTCCGGGTCAATTACCGTATATAATAAAATATTAAAACCAATACCAACTGCATACGAAACCAGAAACGCTAAGAAAGTAAATTTTAGAGCTTCTTTATATGAAAGGAAACCCCCACATAAGTTTCTGTAAGAGATACCTAGATAGATTACTACTCCCATAGAAAGTGCAAGGCTCATAAGTCCAAACCACCAAGAGACCATTAGCTCAATATTTATAACATAAACTAACATTGTCATCATTATTGATACGCCAGCCATTATAATACCTGCTTTTACTACCTCTTCTTTGTAATTAATATTATTAGAATCCATATTTGTTTTTTTTAGCAAAAATAATGCATTTATCGTAAGAAAAAAACTATGAAAACACAAAGAGTTATTGAACAAATAGCATCAACTCAAGAAATACTAGTTAATCATAAAATTTATGCAGTGATGATGAAAAGAAATGGGAAGATGTAATTAATATAGCAAAAGAATCAATTCGGATGAGAATTAAACTTTGGAATCACATATGTAATGATATTAAATTATGAACCTTGAAATCTTAAAAAAAGCAGATCAGGCAAGTGGAAGTTTTAATGATGGAGAAATTCTAGAAAAAAAACCTTTAGGTTTTCCTCAAGACGGAGGTACTTCAAGACCATACTCAAATATTTTTTATTGGGCACACGCCTGGACACCTGAAAACAAAAGCACTATCGGACTTCATCCCCACCAAGGTTTTGAAATATGTAGCTTCGTGTTGAGTGGATCAATAAACCATTATGACACAAAACAAGATAAATGGATTAGCCTTAAAGAAGGAGATGTGCAAATCATTAGAGCAGGAAACGGGATATCACATGCAGAAGAAATTAATAAAAAGTCAGAAATTTTTCAGATATGGTTTGATCCAAATATCAGAAAATCTATAGAAAAAGAAGCCTCTTATGATGACTATAATTCTGATGACTTTTTAACAGAAAACTTAGATGGGGCTTTGATAAAAAAAATTGTAGGAAAGGGGTCAGTGATGAAGATGGACTCTGAAGGAATAGACATCAATTCATATGAAATCGCTAAAGATAAAAGTCTAAAATTAAAATTAGACTCCGACTACATTTATTCCTATTTTTTAATTGACGGAGAAATCCAAATAAATAAAGTCATCATTAGCAAAGGAGACTTTTTTAAAATATCTGAAACAAACCATCTTACAATTTTATCAGAAAACAAATCAAGTTTATTTGAAATTAAAAGTCCAATACGGCCTAGTTATCCTACCTATGGGGAACGATACAGTAAATGATTATTTTTTCTCAGACATTCTTTTCCTCTTTGCCATCACCTCTACGTCTTGATCTATTTCGTCTACCTGTTTAAATATTAATCGTAATTTTTTTTCAAATTCTATAAGCGTCTTCCTGTCATCATCATCTAAATCTTCTGACTTATATAATTTTAATAATTTGTCAGCTGCCTTTGTTAGTTTTTCTTTGCTAGCATCCACATACTCATCAAATTTTTTAAAAATATCTTCTTCTCCCGAATTATTTATTTGAAATCCTATTCTATTCATGGTATATTAATTGTAATTCATTACAATTTATTATAATTTTTATTTTTATAAAATTATTCAAAAAAATCATCATGCTAAAAATCATTCATTCTTCATTATTTATCATAGTTCTTTTTTCATATTCATTAAAAGCAAGAGTTCTGCCTCAAGACGTTGTGTGGAACGAAGAAGAGACGGGTTACTATACAATAAAAGAAAACGACATAATGTTAATTAGCACAGAGGGTGAAAAAGATCAGCTCATTTTGTCCTCATCAGACGTTGGAGACATAAAGATTGAATCATTCTTGTTTTCTAAAAATAAAAACAAAATACTTTTATTTACAAAGTCCGTTAAAGTCTGGAGGTACAACACCAGGGGAGATTATTGGGTTTATGATTTTGAGACTAAACAAGGAAAGAGAATAGGAAACTCAATGCCAGACTCTAGTTTAATGTTCGCAAAATTTTCACCCAATGAAAAGTTTGTTGCGTTTGTAAGTAAAGAGAAGTCTAACAGTAACGTTAGAAATAGCAGCACAAGTGTTAACATATACATAGAAAACTTAGAAGATAATTCTATCAAAAAACTTACTTCTTCTAATGGAACTGAAAAATTAATTAACGGAACTTTTGATTGGGTTTATGAAGAAGAATTTGGCTGTAGAGATGGTTTTATTTTTAATGATAACGGAAATAAAATTGCGTTCTGGCAAATAGATGCAAATCAGGTCAGAGATTTTTATATGATAAATAATACAGACTCTATTTACTCATACACCATACCAGTAGAATACCCGAAAGTTGGAGAAGACTTAACCCCCGCAAAGATTGGTGTAATTGATTTAGATAATGGAGAAATACAATGGATGAAAATTCCTGGAGAGTCACACAAATTCTATCTTCCAAGAATGACATGGGTTCCTGAAAAAGAGGAGCTAATGATTCAACAACTAAACAGAAAACAAAACCATAGCAAAATTTATGTGGCTGATGCAGACACCGGAGAAAGTAAATTGTTGATGGAAGAAAAAGATAATGCGTGGGTTGACCTAAGAAGCTCTTGGCCATATCAAGTTCAGGCAGGATGGAAATTTATAAATGATGGTAAAGAATTTTTATATACTACAGAAAAAGACGGATGGTCTCATATCTACAGGTTTAATATTAAAAAACAAACTGAATATTTAGTTACTAAAGGCAATTACGATGTAGTAAAGCCTTTGGCCTATGATAAAAAATCCGATGAAGTTTATTTTATTGCCTCTCCTGATCAACCAACAGAAAGATATCTGTACAAAACATCCGCAAAGGGAAAGGGAGGTCTTAAGAGAATTACACCAAGTATACTTGAGGGTTCTCATAACTATCAGATAAGTACTAAAGCAAAATACGCATTCCATTCTTTCTCAAATTATTATACCAAACCTATGCAGGCAATAGTCTCATTGCCTGATCACAGATTTATAAATGAAGACCAGAACATGATAAATAAATTTGATAAGGAAAAGAAAAAGGATCATCCCCTAGAATTTTTTCAGATAACCACAGTTGATGATGTCACCATGGAAGGTTGGATAGTTAAGCCAAAAGATATGGATAAAAATAAAAAATATCCGGTGTTATTTTACTTTTATAGTGAGCCTGCAGGGCAAACAGGTGTAAACAGATATGGGGCCGGGAACAATGGCTTATATAATGGAAGCTTAGCAGAAGACGGATATGTTTATGTGACATTTGATGGAAGGGGCACCCCATCTCCAAAAGGCAGAGCATGGAGAAAAGCTATCTACAGAAAAATAGGAAGAATTAATGTCAGAGACATGGCAATGGGCGCAAAGGCTGTCTTTAAAAAATATGATTTTATTGATACCTCACGTGTGGCAGTTCACGGATGGAGTGGAGGAGGTACCGCAACATTAAATTGTTTGTTCCAATACCCTGAAATTTTCCATACAGGAATAGCCGTTGCGGCAGTAGCTAATCAATTAACGTATGACAACATTTATCAGGAAAGGTATATGGGTGACCCCAAAGAAAGTTATCAGGACTATGTAGACGGATCCCCTATCAAGTATGCAAAAAACCTACAGGGTAATTTATTATATATTCATGGTACTGGAGATGATAACGTACATTATCAAAATGCTGAAATGCTAGCAAACGAACTTATAAAACACAAAAAAGTTTTCTATATGTTATCTTATCCTAATAGATCACACGGAATCCGAGAGGACAATGCCTATCCTCATGTTAGACTAATGTTCACAGATTTTTTAAGAAAAAACTGCCCGCCAGGAGGGAAATAAGAATGCTATTTTAGACTAGCATTTATTTTAGTAATTTCCGATTTTCCTGGACAGAGGTCTTCCTCATTTAATGCATTAAGCGGTTTATCAACTATATTTAATGTTTCAGCAAGATCCTTTGATTTTGGATTTATATATAATAGTCCCGTCAATACTTTTCCTTTTTCATAAGATTGTTGAATTTTATTAATGGCTTCAATTTTATTTTCTGGATTATAATTTTTTGAAATTTTTTGAAGAGAGATTATTGAACCATCGTGTAATTTTACATCAAGATTTTTTCCTGATCCATAACTAGCTTTTATGGTACTTTCATTTGCAACGAAATCCGTTTTCGAAGACACTGCATCATTATGTTCTCTGATATAATCATAACTTTTGGTAGAATTTTTGTGATTATTAAATGTCACACAAGGAGAGATCACATCAATAAGAGCAAATCCTTTATGTTTTAAAGCTGCTTTCATCAATGGGACTAATTGGCTTTTATCTCCAGAAAAACTTCTTGCCACAAAGCTTGCTCCTAAATTAATAGCTATTCCCACTAAGTCAATAGGTGAAAAAAGATTATCATCTCCATATTTACCTTTAGACTCAAGATCATTAGTTGCGGAAAATTGACCCTTAGTAAGACCATAGGTTCCGTTATTTTCAACAATATAAACAACATTTAATTGCCTTCTTACAGCATGCACAAACTGACCTATACCAATAGAGGCTGTGTCTCCATCTCCAGAAACACCAAGATAGGTTAATTCATGATTAGCAAGATTTGCTCCTGTAGCAATTGAAGGCATTCTACCGTGAACAGAATTAAATCCATGAGACTGCTTTAAAAAATATCCAGGGGTTTTAGAAGAGCACCCAATACCTGATAATTTTGCTACCTGATGGCCTGCAATATTAAGCTGAAAACAGGCTTCTACAATGGCTGCACTTATTGAGTCATGACCACAACCAGCACACAGAGTAGAAATAGGTCCTTCATAATCCCTTCTTGTAAGGCCTAGCTTGTTTTTTTTAAGCTTTGGGTGATAATTAGCAGGTTTTTTTATGTAAGTCATATTATTTTTTATTTAAAATTTCTTTTATTTTCTTTTCCGATAAGAATTTGATGATTTCGGAACTTATAAAATCTGCAGTTATTGGCATTCCATCAAAACAAAGAACGGGGATTAGTTTATCAGAAGACAGATTTGCTCTTGATTCAGCTAATAATAGTTTTTTCATTTGAGCATCTCTATTTTGTTCAACTACAAAAACTAGATCATGACTTGTAATAAAATTATCAACTTCATCATTGAAAGGAAAAGATCTTATCCTCATAGAATCCAGTAATATTCCTTCCGAATTAAGATAATCTAGGGACTCAATCATTGAATATTGAGAACCACCAAAGTATATAACTCCCATAGAGTTATTGTTCGATAAAATAACAGGTTTTGGAACGTGTTGGGAAGCGTTCTCGTGTTTTTTCAATATTCTAGATAAATTTCTTGCATTTGCCTTCCCGTCTTCGGTGTACACAGCATATTCATCGTGAGAAGAACCCCTTGTAAAAAAAGCTCCTTTTTCTGGATGAGTACCAGGATACGTACGATAAGGAATGCCGTCCCCATCAACATCAAGATACCTTCCAAATTTGTCTATATTATCCAAATCATCTTTGGATAAAACCTTTCCCCTATCATAATTGTGATTATCATTCCACTCAAATTTATCTGTACTGAAGTCATTCATTCCAATGTCTAAATCTGAAAGAACTATTACCGGAGTCTGAAAACGATCAGCCAAATCAAAAGCCTTCACAGAAAACTCAAAACATTCAGTAGGATTAGAAGGAAACAAAACAATATGCTTTGTGTCTCCATGGGAAGCATATGCGCATAATAATATGTCCGATTGTTGTGTCCTGGTCGGCATTCCTGTTGAAGGTCCTCCCCTTTGAATATCAAATAAAACTACTGGAACTTCAGCAAAATAAGCTAACCCCAAAAATTCAGACATTAATGATATTCCGGGACCACTTGTGGCCGTAAAGGATCTCGCACCATTCCAATTTGCCCCTATAGCCATCCCTATAGCAGCCAACTCATCTTCAGCCTGAACAACTGCAAATTTGTTTTTTTTGGTTCTTTTATCAACTCTTAACTTCTCACAATATTTTGTAAATGCCTCAGCAACTGAAGTGGATGGTGTTATTGGATACCAGGCACAAACAGTGGCGCCAGAATAAACACACCCTAACCCCATAGCATCATTCCCATTTGTAAGTATCATACCCTTAGCCTTATTAGATTTTTTGACCTTAATTTCACACTGGTTCCTAAAATTTTCTTTTGCATAATTATACCCTATCTCTAAAGCTTTAACATTAGGGATAATAAGTTTTTCTTTGCCTTTAAATTTTTCTGAAATCAAATCAATATAGACTTTTTTACCAATTCCCAAGACATATGACAAAGCTCCAACATATACAATATTCTTAAATAGAAGTCTTAATTTTGGATTTGAAAATGCTTCAACACACATATCGGTTAGAGGAATCCCTATAACATTAATGTCATCTCTTCCAAAATCTCTTTTCCAAGAAGCATCATATAATAAATACCCTCCCTTTCTTATTTCAGAAACATCTTCAGCATATGACTGAGGGTTCATAGCAACTGATATATCTATCCCTTCTCTTCTACCTAAATACCCTTTCTCTGTTACCCTTACTTCAAACCAAGTAGGCAATCCTTGAATATTTGATGGAAAAATATTTTTTGGACTAACAGGAATACCCATTCGAAAGACCCCTTTAGCAAACATCTGATTAGCGCTTGCAGAACCTGATCCATTAACATTTGCGAACTTAATCACAAACTCATTTTCAGCTTTTATTTTATGCATGATTAAGTTTGTTTTTTTTAATATCCATAGTGGTACAATTTGAATACGTTCGTGCTTCCTCATATAAAAATGTTTGCATATCCCATGCCGCAGTAGGGCATCTTTCAGCACACAAACCACAGTGAACACACAAGTCTTCATCTTTTACCATCACTCTTTTTGTTGGCAACTCTTCTGATACTAACATATCTTGATTCTTATTAGTTGCTGGTACTCTTAATTTTTCTCTTAAGTTATTCTCTGAGTCATTATATACAAAATTAATGGTGTCTGTAGGACATATATCAACACAGGCATCACATTCAATACATTTACTTTCAGCAAATACCGTTTGAACATCACAATTAAGACACCTCTGCGCTTCTTCAAGAGCTAAATTTTCATCGTATCCAAGCTCTACTTCAACTTTTAAATTTTTTAATGATATTTTTTGATCCGCATGTGGAACTAAAAATCTTTTCTTTTGTGATATATCATTATCATATGACCATTCATGTACACCCATTTTTTGACTTACTAAATTAGTCATAGGGTCTGGCCTAGAATATAGGTCTTTTCCTTCACAAAGCTTATCTATAGATATAGCTGCCTGATGCCCATGAGCAACAGCCCAAATTATATTCTCTGGTCCCCATGCCGCATCCCCTCCAAAAAATACTTTCTCGTGTGTTGATTGAAATGTTTTTTTATCGACAACTGGCATATCCCACTCTCCAAATTCAATACCAATATCTTTTTCAATCCACTTATACGCATTGTATTGTCCTATAGCAATGATTACATCATCACATTTTACTATAACAGGATCTTCTCCGGTAGGAATTAAAGATCTTTTCCCTTCTTTATCGTATGATGCCTTAACTTTTTCGAATTCCATACCAATCAATTTTCCTTTTTTATGTAAAAATTTCTTAGGCACATGATTTTCAATGATTGGGATATTTTCTTCCATAGCATCTTCGATCTCCCACTCAGAAGCTTTCATGTCAGTAAAAGGACTTCTTACTATAACTTTTACATCATTAGCGCCAATTCTTAATGATGACCTACAGCAATCCATTGCAGTATTACCACCGCCTAATACAATAACTTTCTTACCCACTGAAGAGGTGTGTTCAAACGCAATGCTTGTTAGCCAGTCAATTCCTATATGAATATTTTTCTTAGCTTCTTCTCGTCCTTCTATATAAAGATCTCTTCCCTTAGGAGCTCCGGTGCCCACAAAAACAGCATCAAAATTCTTTTCCAATAAAGCTTTCATGCTTTTGATTTCAGAATTATATCTTACCTCAATTCCCAAATTAATTATTTGATCAATTTCTTCATCTAACACTTTTTCTGGCAACCTAAATGCTGGAATATTAGTCCGCATTAACCCTCCGGCTTTTGGATCTTTTTCAAAAAGAACTAATTCATATCCCAAAACAGCTAAATCTCTTGCAACTGTTAATGACGCTGGGCCAGCACCAATTAAAGCAATTCTCTTACCATTCTTTTTTGGAATTTTTGGTAAACGATCTTGAATATTGCCCTTATAGTCATATGTTACTCTTTTAAGCCTACAAATAGCAACCGGTTTTTCGTGTGTTCTTGTCCTCCTACAAGCCGGTTCACATGGTCGATCACATGTTCTGCCTAAAATTCCTGGAAAGACATTCGATTCCCAATTAATCATATAGGCATCCGTATAATTCCCTTGAGCTAT
>CAYXSW010000002.1:50259-118390 GCA_964467915.1 uncultured Marinoscillum sp. | reverse complement strand
AATTCTCAGAATACAAGTGATTTTCAGAATCAAGAAATTGATTTATTGATAAGAACAATAGAAAATGATAGAGAGAGCCTAAATAAAAGTTTATTCACAATATCAGAAAATTATAAAATAATTATCTCTGAGAAAAGGATTAAAAACATGCTTGATAAAAGAAATTGATATAATTCTACTCTATGTTAGATATAGAAAGATTAAAACCAATACATGTAACAGATCTAATAAGAGTTGGCAGAGATAATGATGGAGGTTACATTGTGCCTAAATCTATTGTACTAAAATCTAAAAGTTTACTCTCTTACGGCATCAATAAAGACTGGTCCTTTGAAAAAGATTTTAATTCAATTAATCCAAAATCTAAAGTTCACTGTTATGATCACACATTAACATCTTTTTCTTTGATAAAATACACTTTTAAGTCCTTTCTAGGTATGATATTTAGATCATTAACCTTTGATAAAAAAAGATTAAACCGTTCTTTAGATGGAGTAAAAATCATATCAGATTATTCCTCTTTTTTTAAAAAAAATATAAATCATTATAAGAATAGGATATGGCATAATAATGATAATAATAGTGTAACTGTTTATGAAAGTATAAAAAAAATAGATTCCAAAAATATTTTTATTAAGATGGATATTGAAGGAACCGAATATAAAGTTTTTGACTCCCTATTTGATCCCGGAAAATATATTATAGGAATTGCTGTAGAATTTCACGATATAGATAATAATTCTGATGATTTTAATAAAATAATAAATGAAATTTTAAAAAAATATCATATTGTCCATATTCACGGCAACAACTATAGCAATATTATCCCAAAATATAATTTCCCAAATACAATTGAGATAACATTTATTAATAAAGCACATATAAATGGGAAAATTAAATTGTCCGAAAGAGAATACCCAATAATAAACCTTGATCAACCTAACCGGTTCTCAAAGCCAGATTATAAATTAAATTTTGATTAAATTAATTATATGAAAAATAAATTAGATAACTATATAAGGATATGTCTTGGTATAATTTCAGGGTCTATCCTGTTAATTATCCTAATGGCAACAAGCCTTTTCACTTATGTTATTTTTTTTGAAAGTAATGAGACAACTCAGGTAGAGAGAAGGCAGGAGCATGTAGATAATCATATAAAAGAAGCAGAAAAACTGGATGAAATTATTAAAGTTTTAGAAGAAATTAATTTGAATTTAGATGAGGAAAAAAATTAATAAATTTTATAATTCAGATTTATATATAAAAATAACATATGGAATCCCCACATTAATTATTGGCGGTTTTACCTTTATTTTATTTTCTGTTTTCACTATCCAAATTGTTCATGAAACAGTATACGGAGGTAAAGATTTAGATTACGATCTAATGATTAAAGAATACAGGTATAACCACAGAGTATATCACGAAAAAGATATGGAAAGAATGGATAAGATTATAGAGCTAATGGATGAAATAAATAAGAAGACAAAAGACCTAAATTAATTTTCAAAAAAGTAACTTATATTTAAGTTTAATAAAAAATAAAAAAACTATGAAAAATATATATATGATATCAGTGTTATCGATTTTACTATTTTCTTGTGATAATTCATCAAATGATCCCGTTGTAATAGGATCTTTCAAAAATGATGCTGGAAATGTAGTATCTATTACTGTAGGTGAAGTAACTAATCAACAAATCTGGCTAGATTATATCAAAGCTCATAATGAAAAAGATTTAGAAAAAATAGCTGAAATTAATGCTGAAAAATGGGAAGGATATACTGCAGACGGGAGTGTTGCTAAAGATAGTGATACTCATATAGCAATCTTAGATAACTGGTTTAAAAATGCAAGTCCTAGGTGGGAAGTAAGGTGGATGATTGCTAATTCTGCAGAAAATGAAGATGGAGAGATAGAACAATGGCTTACTACAGGAAACGACTACTATGATGTTGATGCTGATGGTAATAATATTTTTGAATATAACGTACATGATGTACAATTTAAAGATGGGAAAATTGTAAGAGTAAATGTTTATTCTAGAGCAAAAGAAAAAGGGTTAATACAATATAACTACCAGCTTAGAAAGCTAGATTCAAAAGAGTTTTCATACTAGGTATTAGTATTACAAACTTTGAAATCTAAAACCACTAAAATTAGCGGGTTTATTTTTAGTGGAGTCGGCGGGATTCGAACCCGCGTCCAGCTATGGAAATAATATTCCGTCTACATGCTTAGATAATTTTTAATTTTCGAGATAAAGCAGGAAAATATCAACCAACATTTATCCTTATCTACTAAATTTCCTGTAAGTAACCATAGAAAAAACATACAGTAGATCTCCATATGACACCATATTAATTAATCGAAGATCACCAATTAACTATGATGTGGTTATTTAAATTCTTAGAATTTAAACTGCCATAGCGTAATCGTATTTACGTTCGCCGTTTATAAAGTTTAGTATTTGATTACGGATGTTACCTTCACCCGACATGCAAAAATAAAATTTGTCATACTGTCAATTCCAGTCGACCCCAAAAAACAAAGAACAATATTGTTGCGCAAATCTAATTTATTTAATTTACATCCGTGGAAAAATATGTTGTATCAGCTAGAAAATATAGACCAATAAAATTTGAAGATGTTATTGGGCAAAGTCATGTTACCACAACTCTTCAAAATGCAGTAAAAAATGAAAAGATTGCCCAATCTTTATTATTCTGTGGGCCAAGAGGTGTTGGTAAAACAACATGTGCAAGAATTCTTGCTAATGAAATTAATGGTTTTGATATTGACAATCCTCTAGAAAACAATAATAATCTAAATATATATGAGCTTGATGCTGCTTCAAATAATTCAGTTGATGATATAAGAAGTCTAATTGATCAGGTAAGATATGCACCACAAGCTGGCAAGTACAAGGTTTATATAATTGATGAGGTTCACATGCTTTCTAATGCTGCATTTAATGCATTTCTTAAAACATTAGAAGAGCCACCATCATATGCTATTTTTATTTTAGCTACTACAGAGAAAAATAAAGTGATACCTACAATTTTATCAAGATGTCAAATTTATGATTTTAATAGAATTGAAATTTCAGATATCAAATCAAAACTTATAGATATTTTGAATAAAGAAAAAATTGAATATGAAGATGAAGCTTTACATATAATTGCCCAGAAAGCTGATGGTGCCATGAGAGATGCACTCTCAACACTAGACCTTATAAAAACTTTCTCAAAAAACTCTAAAATATCCTTAGAAGATGTTACCAAAAATTTAAATATCCTTGATAACGACTACTTTTTTAAAATTACAGATCTTTTATATGAATCAAATACTACAGATACACTTCTTATTCATAATGAGATTATTTTAAAGGGGTTTGAGAGTTTTAATTTATTAAATGGGTTATCAAATCACTTTCGTAACTTGCTATTATCTCAAAATGAAAAATTAGTTGAGATAATGGAAGTATCTGAAACTGATAAGGTGAAATACTTAGATCAAGTAAAAAGAATTGCATTAGATTTTATTGTTGAAGGAATTGAAATTTTAAATGAATTTGAAATTAATTACAAATTGTCCAGTAATCATAAAATTCATACAGAAATAGGATTGATAAAATTATGTTCTATAAATAAAAAAAAAACTTTAATTCAAAAGAATGAGAATAAAGTCCAATTTGAAAAAGAGGAAAAGAAAGTTGAAGAGGAAAAGAAAGTTGATAACTCTTTAAATAAAGATGAAAGTAAACCAAAAGAAACACCCAACCTTAAAAATTTATTTAAAAAACAAAAAGTAAATAAAATTGAAGAAGCTAAAGAGATAATATCTGAGAAAATTGATTTTTCTGCTGAAGGTTTTAATAAGGTTATTGAAGAATTAATTATATCTCTTAAAGAAAAAAAATCTGAAGTTGCAATACTTAAAAAGAAAAAAACAATAGAAAAACATAGTGTTATTTTTCATCTTGAAAATGAGTTAGAAGGAACAATTTTTGAAAATTTAGAGAATAGACTAAACAGAAAACTTAAAAGTGTTTTTGTTGAAAATATTGATGTAAAAAAGGAAGTAGCACCAAAAGAAAAAGAAAAAACAATTTATACTAACAAAGATAAGTTTGAATATCTATCTAAAAAAAATAGTAGTTTGAAAGAATTAAAGAACAAGTTAGGACTTGACTATGAGTTTTAAATTTCCCAGCCCTTTCTATAGTCTCTAGTTACAAACTTATTAGCATCATCGTAATTCGTTATCTTCATTGCATCGCCATCCCATAATAATTTTTTTCTTCCTGGATAAGAGTTTCCAATGCCACTTTTCTTTTCCATATAACTTCTTATGGCAATATTACCCATTAACACTGTTTCCGTCATAGGTCCAGAGTAATCAAAAGAAGATGTTAAAGCTTTATGTTCAGAGCTATTAAATCCCGACTTACATGCTTTAACCCATTTTGTCTGATGCCCAAACTCATTACCTGGTTGATTAGAAGTATCAAATTCTACTGTCTCCTGACCTTTCCTATATAATTTTGGAGTAAAACCATACACACCTGTTGTAATTATCCCTTTAGAACCAATCATCATAACACCATTGGAGCTACTCTCATCTCCTAAAGAATCATTAGCTGGGATTAAGTCTGGGTGCGGAGGTCTAATACCACCATCTAACCATCTCATTTTAAGAGGAATTTTATTTTTATCAGTAGCAGCAAAATCTAAAGTGACTGAAGAAGAAGGAGGACAGCCTTCTGGAATATATTCTGGACTCCACATCTTAATGAAGACTTGGCCTACACTACATTCTACAGCTTTTGGATAATGTAATCCTAGTGTTCTAAAAGGAACATCTATTAGATGGCAACCCATATCTCCTAACGCACCTGTTCCGTATGCCCACCATCCCCTCCAATTGAATGGATGATATGCATTAGTATAGTCTATCTTTGGGGCCGGTCCTAACCATAAATCCCAATCAAGACCTTCTGGCACAGAACTTCCATCTGATTTTGGTACAGGAATACCTTGAGGCCATACTGGTCTATTTGTCCAAACATATACCTCATCAACTTCTCCGATTAATCCTGCATCAAACCACTCTTGAGCTTTTCTCATACCAGTATTTGATGCTCCTTGATTTCCCATCTGTGTAACTATATTTTTTTCTCTTGCTTTTTCGGTAAGCATTCTCGCCTCTTTAATATTATGAGTCAAAGGCTTTTGAACATAAACATGAACCCCTAGGTCCATAGCTGCTAACGCCTGTAAAGCATGAACATGATCAGGTGAAGAGATAGTTACTGCATCAATGTCTTTTTGTTTATCAAACATAACTCGATAATCTTGATAAAATTTAGCTTTTGGAAATCTATTTCTTGACTTAGCGCTAATATCACCCATGTCAACATCACATAGTGCAACAACATTTTCTTTTCCTTCACTTGAAGCATACCATAAATCTGATGTGCCTTTACCACCTACACCAATTCCTGCAATATTTAATTTATCACTAGGAGATGTATAACCATCACCACCAAGTACATATCTTGGAACAATAAAAAAGCTTGAAGCTGCAATTGTACCATGTTTAATAAAATCTCTTCTTGAATTCTTTTTTGAATTATTTTTTTTCATATGAATCAGTTAAAAAGGTTAGTCGGTTAATATTGATATAAAATCACTTTAATTTAAAAATTTTTTTTTTAACTTAATAATAGTTGACACTAATTAACCAAACTAAATATGAAAAACTTTAAACTTTCATCAATGATGTTCCTCCAATATTTCATTTGGGGAGCATGGTATGTTACCGCTGGAACATACATGGCACAAATTTTAAATTCATCTGGAGAAGAAATAGGTTGGGCTTATAGTGTTTTTGCATTTGCAGCAATTTTATCACCAATTTTTGTTGGCTCAGTTGCTGACAGGTATTTTTCTGCACAGAAGGCTATGGGTGCACTTCATATAATTGGAGGATTTCTTTTAATATATGCTACTCATGTATCATCTTCCATTCTATTTATTGGTACTGTCTTGGTCTACTCCTTAATGTATATGCCTACCGTTGCACTATCTAACAATATAGTTTTTGCCAATGTAAGTGATTCCGGAAAGACTTTTCCAGTAATTAGATTTTTTGGTACATTTGGTTGGATTGTTGCTGGATTCATAATTGGGAAGCTTCAACTAGAAAATAATATTGGAAGCATTGCATACACTTTCTATCTTGCCGCAGGAGCCTCTATACTACTAGGGGTTTTTTCTTTTTCTCTTCCTAATGTTCCTCCAAAAGGTAAAACTGATGGCTCACCATTAGGTTTAGAAGGCCTAGTTCTACTTAAAGATAAATCATATCTTATTTTCTTTATATCTGCAATATTAATTTGCATTCCTTTATCCTTCTATTATTCTTTTGCCAATGTGTTCTTAAATGATTTAGGTATGGAGGGAGCAGCTGGCAAGATGATATACGGTCAAATTTCTGAAGCAATATTTATTCTTTTGATTCCTTTTCTATATTATAGATTAGGTGTAAAAAATATTCTCATTATTGGTATAGCAGCTTGGGCATTAAGATTTTTCTTTTTTGCAAATGGAGATTTAGAGGCATCATACTGGATGATAATTTCAGGAATTCTTCTTCATGGAATTTGCTATGATTTCTTTTTTGTAACTGGATATATGTACACTGAAAATAAAGCTGGAGAAAAAATTAAAAATGCTGCTCAAGGTTTATTTACCGTTGCAACATATGGAATAGGAATGACTATTGGTTCTTGGTTTTCAGGTATAATTACTGATAGTAACACTATTGAGACAATAAAAAATTGGGGAGATATTTGGATGGTTCCAGCTTACATCTCAGGAGCGGTATTATTATTTTTAATTGTATTTTTTAAAGAAAAAAATTAAATAATTATGCAAAAAATTTCAATGTTAGGATCTGGTTTTATTGGTAGGTTTTATACTGACTCACTACATGGTTATAGAAATAAAGACCGAGTAGTTTCTATTTATTCTCGAAGAGAAGAAAGTGCAAAAAAATTTGCAAAAGATTATAGTGTCCCTCATTGGACTATCGATATGGAAGAATCTATATCACACAAAGATGTTGATGTTGTTTGTGTATCGCTTCCAAATAATCTTCACGAAGAAGCTGTTCATCTATGTTGTAAACACAATAAAGCAGTTATTTGCACAAAGCCATTAGGAAGAACTGCACAAGAAGCTAAGAGAATGGTGGAGGCAGTTGAAAAAGCTGGGATATTTGCCGGATACTTAGAGGATCTTTGCTATACCCCTAAATTTCTTAAAGCTTTAGATAGTGTCAAGACAGGAAGTCTTGGTGAAATTATTTGGACAAAATCAAGAGAGACTCATCCTGGACCTCACAGTGAATGGTTTTGGGATAAAGAACAAGCCGGAGGAGGTTGTATTTTAGATTTAGGTTGTCATTGTATTGAAATAAGCAGAAACTATATTGGAAAAGATATTAAACCAGTTGAAGTAATGTGTTGGGGTGATACTCAAGTGAAACCCATAGATGCAGAAGATCACGCAATAGGATTGGTAAAATATGAAAACGGAGCCATAGGTCAATTTGAAGTTAGTTGGACTTTTAGAGGAGGCCTAGATTTGAGAGACGAGGTCATGGGAACTGAAGGAACTATTTGGGTAAATTCCTTTTTAAGAACAGGATTTGAAATGTTTACAACTGGTAAAGGAAGTGACTATGTAGCAGAGAAAGCCGAATCTGATTCTGGATGGATTTTTCCAGTTGGAGATGAGTTAAATGAGCTTGGATATAATCATATGTTTGCAAATATGTTTGACGCGTTAGAAAAAGGAGAGAGTCCTTCAGAAACATTTTACGATGGATATATAGTAAACGCAATAATTGACGCATCATATAAATCTATTAAAAGTAAGAAGTGGGAAAAAATAAATTTAGATATATGGAGAGGAAGAGAAGGTGTTAAAAAAATCAATACTTTAGAAGAATATAATGAGAAGTATTATTTAGTAAAGGAAGAAGTAACACATTACGGGGATAAAAAATTAATTTTAAAAAATAAAAATGACGGAAAAATAGTTGAAAAAATTATCAAAGAATAGACCTCCTTTTTAATAAAATTTTAGATGTTTTATTTTCTTTATTAAATTTTTTTATGCTACTTAGTTCTACTCCAAATAGCTGAGAAATTTCCCATAAACTTTCATCTTCCCGTCTTAGATATAACTGAACTCTCCCTCTTTTTCTTTTTTTTGAAAGATAATAAGGTAATCCTTTTATCATCTTATGATCATTATTAATATCATTATAACTTAAAAATTTTTTCTTAGATATATTATAAAGACTAATTACATTATCAATGTTATCAAGTGAATCTGCAATAAGAGCTGGAAGCCCATTAAGATGAATTATTTTTTGAGATAATACTTTCAAAACCTTTTCATCTACAGGAGAAGTGAAATTTGATTCAATAAATGAATTAATTTTATCACCTACACCTGAACTTACTCGTGTAAATACATTTTCTTTTTTTTCAGGTATTATAAAACTATATACTCTATCTGTAGGAATTTTATCTGATTTGATCCACGTGTTTAATTTAAAAACATCATCAGAACTTACTGATAAGTTATTTGATAATTTTTTTACACTTTTAAAAGAATTATTTTCAAATACTGAGTAACTCATGTTGTATTCATCAGAATTTATATAACCTTCGAAAGCAATTTTATGTGCAAGGAATCTTATAATATACCAATGTGTGTTCTCATCTATGTTCATCCTCTTTGCCCCATAAAGCTTAGGGTCAACTATAGCCTTAGCACCATTTAAGCCTTTTAAGTGAGAGAGTATAGAGAAAACCCAATTCTCAAATAAAAAGTTGCTATTCTTAATATATCTTGAAGCAGCCCTTGTAGATGATACAATGTTTTTTCTTTCATCTATTTTATCATTAATTATAAGACCATAATCCTCACCAGTATCCTTCTTAAATTGCCAAAAACCAACTGCATTAGATGCAGATACTGCCTCTGAAATTAATGCACTTTCTTGAAGAGCTAAAAATTTTAAATCATTAGGCATCTCTTCTTCCTCTAAAATTCTTTCTATTATCGGGAAATATATGTTAATCCTATCTATAAATATTTGAAAATATTTCTTGTTAAGGTGAAGTGCATCTACTTCACTTTGTAATGTAGTAGAAATATTATCTGATATATGAAGAACCATATTATCAATTCTAATTTTTTCTGGAACTTTTGGTGATGGTTGTGAGATAGCATTAAAAGTTATCGAAAAAAATAAAAGAAAAAACTTATTTGTCCTAGTTCCCATTTTTTGTTATTAGAGTTAATCCATCTCTAATTGGTAATATAAGCTTAGATATATATTTATTATTTTTTATGTAATTGTTAAATTCATTCATATATACGGCTATTTTATCATTTTGATACTTATCAAGTTGGGTGACTTTTCCACTCCATAAAACATTATCAACTATTATAACACCTCGTTTATTTAACATAGGTATTACCATGTCAAAATAATTTTTATAATTTTTCTTATCTGCATCTATAAAGACAAGGTCATACTTTAAGTCAAGAGTTGGGATAACATCTAATGCAATCCCAACTTTCTGTTTTATGTTTTTTCCTAACTCTGACTTTTTAAAGAAAGAGCTTACCTTTTCATATAACCCTTTGTCTTTATCAATTGTGATTAGCACTCCATCTTCCTGTAGGCCTTCAGCTAAACAAAGGGCAGAATAGCCTGTGTAGGTTCCTATTTCTAGAATATTTTTTGGTGCTATTATTTTTGACATAAAACTTAATATTCTTCCCTGTAAATGGCCTGATAACATTCTTGGCTGGTGAACATATTTTTGAGTATACTCACTAATTTCCTTTAAGAGAGGCGTCTCTGAGTCTGATAAGGATACTACATAATTTTCAATATTCTCATCTACTAAATCCATATGAGGCAAATTAAAAATTTATTAACAATTAATGTATCTTTAGAAGAAAAATATAATATATGCGTTACGAAAAAATTGATAATAATCTTTACATAAATAATAGAAAAAATTATTTAGATAAGGTAAATCAAAATTCTGCATCAGTTTTTGTTTCTAATGAGTTCATGCCAACAAATGCTGACGAGACTCTACATTTTGTTCAGAGCACAAATCTACTCTATCTCACAGGTATCGATCAAGAAGAAACTTTTTTGATTTTAGCTCCAAATTTTCCTGATAAAAAAATGAGGGAAATACTTTTTATCAAAGAGACAAGTGAAGAAATATCTATTTGGGAAGGAAACAAATTGACAAAAAAAGAAGCTAAAGAAATCTCAGGAATAAAAACAGTAATGTGGAATAGCAATTTTGAGAATATTCTCAATTTAATATTAGCTGAATCTAATGATATATATTTAGATAAGAATGAACATATTAGGTCAAGTACAAAAATTCAAACTCCTCAAGACAGATTTATCCTTGAAATAGAAAAAAGATACTCGTCCTATAAAATCAAAAGGTCATACCCTATTCTAAGTGACCTTAGAATGGTAAAAGATAAAACTGAAATAAATTTAATTCAGAGGGCATGTGATATAACAGAGAAAGGTTTTAGAAGAATTTTAGAATATGTAAAACCTGATATTTGGGAATTTGATATCGAGGCAGAATTTATACATGAATTTATAAAAAATAGGTCAAAAGGATTCGCCTACCATCCAATAATTGCAACTGGAATAAATGCTTGTTCTCTTCACTACAATGAAAATAAAACTCAATGTAAATCAGGAGAATTAATTCTTATGGATGTTGCTGCTGAGTACGCTAATTATAAGTCAGATATGACAAGAACTATACCTGTTAATGGAAAATTCACAAAAAGACAGCTAGAAATATATAATGCCGTTATTAATGTTAAAAATAAGGCAACTAATATATTGAGGCCAGGCATATCAATCAATGATTACCATAAAGAAGTCGGTAAAATAATGGAAAGTGAGTTAATTGAAATTAAACTTATAGATAAAGTTGATGTTAAAAATCAAGATCCAAAAAATCCACTTTTTAAAAAATACTTTATGCATGGAACTTCGCATCATTTAGGCTTAGACGTACACGATGTAGGAGACTTTTATGTTGACCTAAGGCCGGGAAATGTATTTACTGTTGAGCCAGGTATTTATATCAGAGAAGAAAATATAGGTGTAAGGCTAGAAGATAATATTCTTGTAGGAGATAATAACAATATTAACTTAATGGAAAATATTCCAATTTTACCTGATGAAATTGAAGATATTATGAATAAATGATATTTATCCGATTGAAACTCTGACAAATTTATCCACTGTCAAATCAACTGAATATGAACTTAAATATTTTTCTACAGTGAGTGAACTGTCTTTAACAAAAGGTTGACTTAAAAGTGTATTATCCTTGAAAAATTTTTGTAATTTACCTTGAGCTATTTTTTCAATAATATTTTCTGGCTTTCCTTCTTTAAGGGCCTGTTCTTTACCAATTTCTATTTCTTTTTCAACAACAGAATGATCCACTCCGTCCTTATTAAGCGCAATAGGATTCATTGCTGCTATCTGCATTGCCACATCTTTTCCTGCTGCTACATAATCAACAGAATTTGTATTAACTAAAGATACCAATACTCCTAATTTATCTCCTGCGTGTATGTAAGGGACTAGTTTCTCACCACTTAGTGTCTGATAGTCTCTAATCTCTATCTTCTCTCCTATCTTACCAATAAGATTAACAATATTTTGATCAACAGATGTAGACTCAAGATCTGAATTTAAAATATCTTTTATCGAAGTCATATTATTATCAAAGGCAATTTCTAGGATTTTTTCAGCTAAACCTTGAAATTCTTCATTTTTAGCAACAAAATCAGTCTCACATGTAAATGAAAGAATAGATGCTTTGTCCTCATTTGGACTAATCTTATATATAACTACTCCTTCAGATGTTTCTCTATTTGATCTTGCTGCAGACACCTTCTGACCTTTCTTTCTTAAGATATCGATAGCTTTATCAAAATCGCCTCCAGCTTCAACTAAAGCTTTTTTACAATCCATCATACCTGAACCAGTCTTTTGCCTAAGTTCATTTACTTCTTTTGCAGAAATATTTACTGACATAATATTTGAAAATTTATTTAGTTACCTCTTTTTTTGATTCCTTTGCCTTCTTCTCAGCCTCTTTTTTTTCTTTAGCTTCTCTCTCTGATGCCTCTTTCTCTTGTTTAATTCTAATTTCTTCTTTTATTTTCTCTCTTTCTTTTAATCCTTCAGCAATAGACTCCGAAATGTAGTCAATAATTATTGAAACAGAAGTAAATGAATCATCGTTTGATGGAATTTCAAAATCTATCTGGTTAGGATCTGAATTTGTATCAACCATACCGTAAATTGGAATATTCAACTTTTTAGCTTCTTTAATTGCTATTTCTTCATGCTTGATATCAACTACGAATAAAGCAGCAGGAATTCTATTTAATGTAGAAATTCCACCAAGAGCTTTTTCTAATTTATCCTTGTCTCTAGATATCATCAGTCTTTCCTTTTTAGAAAAGTCTTGAGTATAAGTATCTTGATTTTGCATATTATCTATAGAAGATAATTTTTTTAAAGATTTCCTTATAGTTGAAAAATTAGTTAACATTCCACCTAACCATCTCTCTGTGACATAAGGCATATTTAATTCTTTTGCTTTTTCAGAGACATAAGTCTTGGCTTGTTTCTTAGTAGCTACAAACATGATTTTTCTTCCTGATTTAGCAATATTTTGAAGAGATGCTGCTGCGGTGTATGCACAATCAATTGTTTTATGTAGATCAATTATATGAATACCATTATTTTCCATAAAAATGTATTCTGACATTTTTGGATTCCACTTCCTTGTTAGATGACCAAAATGTACACCAGCTTTCAATAAATCCTTATGTTCTAATTTTTTTATCATAATATATTATCTCTTAACCCATTGGAATGCTCTCCTTGCTTTTCTTCTACCATATTTCTTTCTTTCAACCATCCTTGGATCCCTAGTTAAGAATCCTTCTTTCTTAAGAACACCTCTAATCTCTTCATCATTCTTAACTAAAGCTCTTGCTACAGCAAGCCTTACCGCTTCAGCCTGACCTTTAAAACCACCTCCATGAACATTTACTTTAAAGTCAAAGTTTTTTAGTGCATCTACAAGTTTTAGAGGCTGTTCAACAATAAGTCTTAAAAGCTCTGAAGAAAAGTATTTATCTAAATTTTTTCCGTTTATAGTAAAAGAACCTTTTCCAGTTTTCATGTATAATCTAGCAACAGATGTCTTTCTTCTTCCTACAGTGCTTATATAATCCATATTATATCTTAATTTCTTTTGGTTTTTGACCTTCATGTGGATGGGTACCATCTTCATAAACAAATAAATTTCTAAATAACTCTCTGCCTAATCTATTTTTTGGCAACATGCCTTTAACAGCTTTCTCTATTATAAATATTGAAGATTTTTTTTCTTTTATCTCCAGAGGGTTAGTGATTTTTTGACCTCCTGGATACCCACTATGAGAAACATATTTTTTTTCCTTCCACTTCTTTCCAGTTAATTTGATACCATCAGAATTGATAACAATTATGTAATCACCACAATCCATATGAGGAGTGAAAGATGCTTTATTTTTTCCTCTAAGTATTTTAGCTACTTCAGAAGAGAATCTTCCCAAAGTTTTACCATTAGCATCAACAACGTACCAATTCTTCTGAATTGACTCTTTATTTAAGTACTTTGTTTTATAACTGTTTGAATCCATTAGTTTCTAAAAAGTGAGCAAAAATAGATTTATTAATAAATAAAAACAACAGATATCAGGTAAATATTATGTCATTTTTACCTTATTTTTTTTAGAACTTTTTTCAATGATTTTCTTTTCTTAATGCTTTTTGGGGCAAGTTTTAAATTAAATGAAAATATAGAACCTTTATTTACTTTCGATTTTAACTTAATTTTTGTCTTGTGACCTTCGATGATATGTTTTACAATTGCTAACCCAAGACCAGTACCGCCTCTCTCCTTAGATCTACTCTTATCAATTCTATAAAATCTTTCAAAGATCCTTTTCCTATGATTTTTAGGTATCCCTTTACCCTCATCTAAGACTTTAATATTAATAACTTTCTTTCTTTTTTCACAGGATATTTTAATTATAGAATTTTTATCAGAATATTTTATTGCATTTATAATTAGATTCTTTAAAACTTGAAAAATTCTATAGTAGTCAGCTTTAACAGTTACAATTTTATTTTCATTAAAATCAGTAATTAACTTTATATCTCTAGTTTTAGCCATACTCTCAAGCTGATCTGATGTTTCTTTTACTAAAGAAATAATATCAAAAGCTTCTATTTTCATTTTAATATCTCCACTTTCCATCTGAGAAATTGTTAATAAATCTTTGACTAATAAATCCAGATAGTCTAAACTTTTTGCAGCCTTTCCTAAAAAATTTTTTCTAATTTCCTCATCTGCTTTAATATTGTCTAATAATGTATGAACAAAACCTTGTGCTGCAAAAATTGGAGTTTTAAGTTCGTGAGATACATCTTGTAAGAATTCTCTCCTGAAGGCTTCTAATCTCTTTAATTCATCAATCTCTAATTGCTTTAAATTAGCATAATTATATATTTCCTCATTTATACCTTTTAGGGGGTTTATATTTCTGAGAAGTGTGTTGTCTACCTCTACTCTTTCAAATTCTTTATTTCTGATTTTTTCAAAAGATTTATATATCTCACTTATTTTTTTATCGAATAGGTTTTCAGTAATTATAGCAAACAATAATGTAGAGGAAAATGTAGATATAATTCCTGCAGAAAGTAGCTTAACATAATCAACTACTCCCAGCAAAACTGCTGTTAAAAGTGAAATTATTCCAACAATTAAACCAAATAATACAGATATGGATTTTGAATTATTCATTAAATAAATTTAATTAATATTTTTAAGCATCTCACCAAGCAGATAAATCAAGGTAAACTTATGATTTAATTTTTAAACTTGTAGCCAACCCCTTTGATCGTAGTAATATAATCTTTACCAAGTTTTTCTCTTATTTTCCTGATATGTACATCTACAGTTCTAGGTACCACATGGACATCTGTACCCCAAATATTTCTTAATAACAAGTCTCTACTATAAACCTTTTTTTGATTTGTAGCTAGAAAATATAATAATTCAAACTCTTTTTTTGGGAAAAAAATCTCTTTCCCATTCATTTTAACAACATAACTATCTCTATCAATTGATAAATCTCCTATAGAAATTGAATTCTTTGAGGTTATTTTTGAAGATTCTCTTTTATAAAATGAATTTATTCGACTAATTAATGCTCTTGGTTTTATTGGTTTTGTAATATAATCATCACCTCCTGCATCAAATGCAGCTACTTCTGAATACTCTTCTACCCTAGCCGTAAGAAAAAGAATATATGTTGATTGAAATTTTTCTATTTCTCTCATTCTTCTGCAGGTCTCTATACCATCCATATCTGGCATCATTATATCAATAAGAATTAGATCGGGATTAATTTTTTCTGCAATCTCAATACCTTCTTTTCCAGATTTAGCAGTTTTAACATAATAACCTTCAGATTCAAGATTAAATTTCAGTAGAAGTAGAATATCCTTCTCATCGTCAATTGTAAGAATCTTAAAATCAGATTTAGACATAATGTAATTTAGATTTAAATTAAATATTTATTAAAAATATTTCTCCAAATTTTAATAATTAATTTAAAGATTAAATACAGTTAATTTTTATTTAATATTAGAGTAGTCAGAAATTTTGATAAGAAAACTACCAAAATTCATTTTTGCTTCAAGCTTTAGAGGTATTTTCAAATTATCATCAGTCAACCAAAATTTAACCGCATCTTCTCCTTCAAACAATTTATTTTTTGGAATTATTGGTGCAAAGACTAAAGAATTGTAATTACCTATTTTTGTCTCTATTGTATCCCTCCTTAAAAACTTCATCTGATAACTAAATTTATCGTTCTCGTCAAAGTATGGAATATCGACAAGCTCGGAAGAGTAAAAATTAGTATAATCTTGAGATCTTAGGTAAGCTAAACTTGCTATCCAGTAATTCATGAAGTAGGATCTAATTATTTTTTTTATATCATTTTCAAAATGTAAATATTTATTTTCAATAAATTCCTTAGACTGTTTGTCCAAGATTTCAATTTGGACACTATCTGAATCTTCAATAAAATTTAATATTTCATTTTTTCTGTACTTTCCCTCTGCTAAATATTTATAAAACTTTATTGGTTGAAGTTCCGGCGAGGTAATGTAGACACCCCAGTTATCTCTTACCCTTGCGAAAAAATCAAATATCCCTACAGATTTTCCAAATACATCAATCTTATATGAATTATCATCTACGATTAAATAAGTAGAGGTATCAGTTATCATAGACGCCTCTCCAGCATTAAATATTCCAAATGAGACAAGAAAATCAATTTTTTCACCAGGAACAGGTTTGAACTCCTGACCACTTAAATGGAGCTGAGAAATAAATAGTAAAATAAATAGTATTATTTTTTTCAATTGAAAAGATGGTTATAGTCGCAAAAATATTAAAATAAGATAACCTAAGTACGTATATTTGAAGATCTTTAAGTTAATTTTTATTAAATTTTACTAAAAATATTAGCATTTAAAAAAATTACTATTTATTTTAGCAAAAAATAGATACAATGAAAGAAACAAAAGAAAAATCAAAAGCTCTCGGTTTAGCAATCGAAAAACTTGAGAAGACTTACGGTCAAGGCACAATAATGAAACTTAGTGATGAAAATATAGTTAAAATTCCAAGTATTCCTACTGGATCATTAAGTCTAGACATAGCATTAGGGATTGGAGGATTACCAAAGGGAAGGGTAGTTGAAATATATGGACCAGAATCATCAGGTAAGACAACTCTATCTATGCACTGCATAGCTGAAGCACAAAAAAAAGGAGGGATAGCAGCATTTATAGATGCAGAACACGCCTTTGACAAGACATACGCTGAAAACTTAGGTATAGACACAGAAAATTTATTGATATCTCAACCAGATAACGGAGAGCAAGCACTTGAGATAACAGAACATTTAATTAGATCTAATGCAATTGATATGATAGTTATTGATTCAGTTGCTGCACTAGTTCCAAAAGGAGAAATAGAGGGTGAGATGGGTGACAGCATGATGGGGCTCCAGGCTAGATTGATGTCACAAGCTCTAAGAAAACTAACAGGTGCCATACATAAGTCAGGATGTGTTTGTATATTCATTAATCAATTACGACAAAAGATAGGTGTCATGTTCGGTAATCCTGAAACTACAACAGGCGGTAACGCACTAAAGTTTTATTCATCAGTTAGATTAGACATAAGGAGAATAGGACAAATTAAAGATAGCCCAGATAGTATTATGGGTAATAGAACAAAAGTTAAAGTTGTAAAAAATAAAGTTGCTCCACCATTTAAGGTAGTAGAGTTTGACATTATGTACGGTAAAGGAATATCAAAATCAGGTGAAATATTAGACCTTGGGGTTGAGCTTGAGCTTATACAAAAATCAGGTTCATGGTTCTCATACAAAGGAGAAAAACTAGGACAAGGAAGAGACTCTGTCAAGACAATAATTGAGGATAATCCAGAATTAACCGCTGAACTTGAAGGATTAATTAAAGAAAAGTTAGTTAATTAGAGCGAATAGCTTCAACTGGATCAAGATTAGAAGCAAATAAAGCCGGAAAAAACCCAGCCAATATTCCTATAAGTGAGGAAATAGTAACTCCAATTATGATATTTTTAAATGAAATTACTAGATCAAAAGATCCAATGTCTGGTATTGTCAGTAAAAAAACAAAGAAAATACCAAAGAGACCCCCAAAAATACTTAGAAAGGATGACTCAAATAAAAATTGCATCAATATGAAATATTTTTTTGCGCCAAGCGATTTTTGAAGTCCTATAATAGGGACTCTCTCCTTAACCGAGACGAACATAATATTAGCTATTCCAAATCCACCTACAAGAATAGAAAAACTTCCAATAACCCAGCCCGCAATAGTTATTGTAACAAAAATTATATCAACGAAAGAAGATAAATACTCAGGTCTATTTATAGCAAAATTATCTTCTTCAATAGGCTTCAAACCTCTTTTAGCTCTCAAAAGACCTATCAACTCATACTCTAGATTCTTTAGCCCAGGATCGGTATCTGAAATGCCTTTAACCCTTATAACTGCATTAGATCCTTTTTTTCCTACCTTGTATATTTTTTTAAAACTATTAAAAGGAATCGACATCTGTCTATCAAAAGAATCTCCCCCACCAAAAGCCTCACCCTGCTCTTTTTGAACACCAATAATTGTAAATGATTTGCCTTTTATCTTCAATTGCTTACCAATTGCATTTTCGGGTGTCTTAAATAAATCCTTCATTATTTTATGGCCAATTATAGCGGCGTTTGTACCAGTAAGTGTTTCATTTTGAGTGAAAAATCTTCCTGAGACAAATTCCCAATCAAAGAAAAATTTATTTTCAAAGACTATACCATTTAAGTTATCAATGACAGAATTATTATTTAAATACTTAACATTTATGCCTCCTCTAGCACTTATAATTTCAACAGATTCTGCGTTACTTAGATTATCTTTAAGAAACTCATATTCATTATAAATAGGTTCTGGTCTTTTCCAAAACTTCCACCACTCATAGCCAGGATTAGTAAAATCCCATGGCCATTTCTCCACTCTAAGATTATCTGTTCCTAAAAAACTCAAATTGTCTTTAATACTTCTCTCAAGAGAATCTACAGTTGAAAGAACTGCTATTATTGTGAAAATTCCAATCGTTACACCCAAGAGAGACAGGAATGTTCTAATAGGATTAGCTACCAATGAATTAAAGGAGAAAATAAAGCTTTCTTTTACAAGCCTTAAAAATAATTTCATATATTAAACGTATGTTAAACTAATTAATTAGTTTTGCAAACCTCAAAACTAAGGTAATTTTATTAAACAAATAATATGAAACTTTCTCAATTTGATTTTAAGTTAGCTTCAACTAGAACTGCAATCCACCCTTCAGAAAATAGAGATGAGTCAAGGTTAATGGTAGTCCACAAAAAAAGTGGAAAAATTGAGCACAAACAATTTAAAGACATAATAAAATATTTTAAGGAAGATGATGTGTTAGTACTTAACAATACTAGAGTTTTTCCAGCAAGATTATACGGTCAAAAAGAAAAAACTGGAGCAAAGATTGAAGTTTTTTTACTCAGAGAACTTAACCCAGAATTAAACCTTTGGGATGTTCTAGTTGATCCTGCTAGAAAGATAAGAGTTGGAAATAAACTTTACTTTGGAGATGGAGAATTAGTTGCAGAGGTGATTGACAACACAACATCTCGCGGAAGAACTATTAGGTTTATCCCTGAAGATAGTGAAAAAAACTTCTATGATATAATTCATGAGTATGGTGAAACACCATTACCTAAAGAGATAAAAAGAAAAGTCGACAAAAAAGATGAGAAGAGATTCCAAACTGTGTACGCAAAAAATATAGGCGCCGTTGCAGCTCCAGCAGCAGGACTTCATTTCACTCAAATTTTACTTAAAAAACTTGAATTAAAAGGCATTAAAATTGTTAATATCACGTCTCATACTGGTCTTGGAACATTTAAAGATATTGATGTGGAAGATCTTACTAAACATAAAATGGATTCAGAAAATTATTCAATTCCAATAGAGACGGAAATAGCAGTAAATAATGCACTTAAAAATAAAAACAGAATATTTGCTGTTGGAACATCGAGCATGAAAACATTAGAAACTGCTGTTAATGCTAATGATACATTGAAAGCAAAATCAGGATGGACTGATAAATTTATTTTTCCACCTTATGAATTCAAAATATGTAGTGGAATGATAACAAATTTTCACTCACCAAAGTCAACACTACTTATGATGGCTACTGCATTTGGTGGCTTTGATACCATTATGAAAGCATACAAAGTAGCTATAAAAGAAAAATATATGTTTCATACGTATGGTGACGCTCTACTTATAATTTAAATCATGACAAGAACTATAATCTTGATGGCTGCTGGAACCGGAGAGAGAATGGATTCTGATATCCCAAAACAGTTTATTGAAATAGATGGCATCCCAATAATTGCACACACATACAACAAACTGAAGAATATTAAAAACCTAAAAATTCACATAGTTCTCCCTGATGATAATTATTCCAAATGGAGAGATTACGTATCTAATTTCATTGAGGAAAAAACTATTTTAGTTAGAGGAGGCAAAACAAGAAATATTTCTGTGAGAAATGGAATTAAATCTATAAATGATGATAGAGGATATGTTGGAATACATGATGGTGTAAGGCCATTTTTGACTAAAACACTAATTGAAAAAGTATTTGATGAGGCTGAAAAAAAGGGGAATGCAGTTCCTTATACAAAATCAACAAATTCATTGAGAAAACTTGATAAGAAATCAAATAAATCAATTTCAGTGGACAGGTCATCATATGTTCAAATACAGACACCTCAGGTATTTAGAGTAAATGAGCTTTTAAAAATATTTAGTAAAGTTGAAGATACCAATTACTCTGATGAAGCAAGTCTGATTGAAACAGGGGGAATAAAAATTAATTTAGTTTTAGGAGAAGAACAAAATATTAAAATAACAACTAAGAAAGATTTAAGATTCTTTTAGAAAAACTAGTATTCATCTTCATTAAAAAAGAAATCATCTTTTGTAGGATAATCAGGCCAGATTTCTTCAATACTTTCAAATGGAGCACCATCATCTTCAAGCTCTTGTAAATTCTCAGTTACTTCTGCTGGAGCACCAGTTCTAATCGAAAATTCAATTAACTCATCTTTAGTAGCTGGCCATGGAGCATCCTCTAAATGGTTAACAAGTTCTAAAGTCCAATACATCTTAATTGTTTTTGTTATCCGCAAAAAGAATAATTTTAAATTTAAAAAATCAAATAAAAGTGAATTTTTTTTTTATTTATCGTGAAGAAAATAATAATAATTGATATATAGGTATATTTAAATTGCTATAACTTTTAAAAAATTATGCATATAATCTTATATCTTATTATAACTGCATTACTTAATCTGTCAACAAGAGAAGTTTCTTATGATAAGAAAATAAAGATATTAGGAGTTGGCGATATGATGATCGGAACAAATTATCCCTCTGAAAGCTACCTACCAAAGAATGATGGAAAAGAAATTTTCAAAGATGTCTCAAAAGTAATAAGTGAGGCAGATATAGCTTTTGGTAATTTAGAAGGCACTATTTTGACAGGAGAAGGTGAAATTAAAAATTGTAGTGACCCAAAAAAATGCTATGCTTTTAAAAGTCCAGACAATTATGTGAAAAATTATAAAATCGCAGGATTTGATATTCTCAGCATAGCAAATAATCACATAAATGACTTTGGAGAAATAGGAAGAAAAAACACTCAAAAAATTCTAAAAGAAAATGGGATTTATTTCTCAGGGATAATAGAAAAACCGTATACTATTTTCACAAAAGATAGCATTAAGTATGGATTTGCATCATTTTCTCCAAATAAAGAAACTGTTCAAATAAATAATTATAAAAAAGCAATAGAAATTATTAGCTATTTAGATTCTAACTGTGATATAGTCATAGTATCATTTCATGGGGGTGCAGAAGGAACTGATTATAATAGGGTTACTCGTAAAAGAGAGTACTTTCTTGGAGAAGATAGAGGTAATCCTTATGAATTTTCAAGATTAGTAATAGATAATGGAGCTGACATAGTTTTTGGTCACGGTCCACACGTGGTAAGATCAGTTGATATATATAAGAATAGATTTATAGCATATAGCCTTGGTAATTTTGCAACTTATGCCAGATTTAATTTAATAGGAAAAAGAGGAATTGCTCCATTAATTGAGGTAAATATTAATAATAAAGGTGAATTTATAGATGGTAGAATTATTTCAGCAAAACAAGTTGGCCTAGGAGTTCCTGTTCTAGACACTGAAAACGAAGCAGCAATCGAGATAGCCAAATTAACAAAATTAGACTTTCCTGAATCTCAATTATTAATTAACAATGAAGGATATATCTCATATAAATGAAATTTGTTTAGTAATAAATTTGCTTAAGATTATTTGAGTATGTTAAATAAAAATATAGATTTGCACACGAAATTATAATTATGGCAAATCATAAATCTGCAATTAAAAGAATTAGGTCAAGTGAGACGAAGAAACTTAGAAATAAGTACCAACATAAGTCTACTAGGACTGTTATAAAAAAATTAGAGCAAGAAACAAAGAAAACTGCAGCTAAAAAAAAGCTACCTGAAGCAGTTTCAATGATTGATAAATTATCTAAAAATAACATCATTCATAAGAATAAAGCAGCTCATTTAAAGTCAAAACTTACTAAGAGAGTTAATTCTCTTAAATAAAGTTTTAATTTGTGAGGGGAGCACTTCCACTTATAATAACGTCAATCTTTTTATCTATTGCATATTATCTTTATAACTCAAGTAAGGAATATGATACCTATACTATTAAATTAAAAGAATACAGAAAAGAAAGGAATGACTTCCTAAACAACTCCTCTTCATCACCACTTAAAAATTCTAATTATAAGCTATCTTATTATGATCCGAATGTCAATTTTAAAGTAATTGCATCTGTAATTGAAAAAGAAAGAATAGACACAATAACACTGGCAACATCCACTGGGAATTCTGAAAGATTTACAGATTTTGCTACCTTAAATTTTAAACTTGGAAGATCTAAATTTGCTTTACCAGTTTATAAATACTTAGAGGGAATAAACAAAGGTGACCTTTTCTTTTGTTTTTTTGACAAAACAAATAATGAATCAACTTATCCTGGAGGGAGATATATTGACATTGAATTTGAGAATGCCAGGAGGATAGAACTTGATTTCAACAAATCATATAACCCCTATTGTGTATACAATGAAGAATATAGCTGTCCAATTCCACCAAAAAATAATTACATTGATATGGAAATAATAGCAGGAGAAAAATTATCCAAATAATTTAATTCTTATATAATTAAGCACATGTTTTCACAAATATTATTTACTAACTTTATGTGTTATGAAAATTTCTCTTAATTGGTTAAAAAAATTCATAGAAATCAACGAGACGCCTGAAGATTTAGAATCTATTCTAACTGAGGTTGGATTAGAAGTTGATGAGGTTTTTTCCATAGCTCCTGACAATGAACTTCTAAAATGTCTTGTAGTTGGTGAAATATTATCTATAAAAAAACACCCCAATGCTGACAGATTAAGTTTGACAACAGTTGATGTTGGAGGTGAAAAACTATCAATTATTTGTGGAGCAAAAAATATATGTGTTGGTCAGAAAGTTGTTGTTGCTAAACCCGGAACAAAAATTAAAAATAATAATCATCAAATTTTAGAAATAAAAAAAACAAAGATCAGAGGAATAGAATCTAATGGAATGATTTGCTCTGAAGATGAAATCGGGATAGGAAATTCTCATGATGGTGTAATTGTTCTACCCAATAATTCAGCAACTGGTAAAAATGCAATAGATTGTTTAAATATAATTTCTGATACTATTTATGATATTTCTCTAACACCAAATAGAGCTGATGCGACATCTCATCTTGGAGTGGCGAGAGATATTAAAGCCATATATAATAGAAAAATTAAACTGCCTGAGATTAAAAGTTTTTCAAATAATGAAACGAAAAGTATTGATATTGAAATAAAAGAAGGATCTGCTTGCCCTAGATACGCTGGTTGTATAATTGATTGTGTTGAGGTAGGAGAATCATCAAATAAAATTAAAAATCTTTTAACTTCAATTGGGATTAATCCAATCAATAATGTTGTTGATATAACAAATTACATTCTTCATAGCATAGGACAACCGCTACACGCTTTTGATTTAGATAAAATTTCAAAAAATAAAATTGTAGTTAAATATGCTAAAGAAAATGAAAAGTTTTTATCTCTTGATGATATTGAAAGAAAGCTTAAGAGTGATGATTTAGTGATATGTGATGGAGATGAGAAACCAATATGTATAGCCGGAGTTTTCGGAGGCAAGATCTCTGGAGTATCTTCGAAAACAAAATCTATTTTTCTAGAAAGTGCTTATTTCAATCCATCAGATGTAAGAAAATCCAGTCAAAATCATATGTTAAAGACTGATGCCTCATATAGATTTGAGAGAGGGATCGACCCTAATATTACTATATATGCCTTGAAACTAGCATGTATTTTACTAAAAAAATATTGTAAAGGAAAAGTGACATCTACAGTTTATGATATTTATCCAAAAAAAATAGAAAATAATAAAATTGAAATTTGCTATGCCAGAATAAATAAATTAATAGGACAAAATATTAGTAAATCAGAAATTAATAAAATTTTAAAAAGACTTGATGTTAATGTCACAAGTGATAATAATATTACAATAGCAACTGTTCCACCATACAGGGTAGATGTATTAAGAGAGGCAGATATAGTTGAAGAAATTCTCAGAGTCTACGGATATAATAACATCAAATTATCTTCTACACTTAAAAGTGATTATTTATCAGAAGAACGTCCAGGATCATATGAAAACATTATTTTATCTAGAGTTATGGATCTATTAGTATCCAGTGGATTTTATGAAATAACAACTAATTCTCTAACATCTTTAAAACATAGTACAAGTAAGGAATGGGATACATCTGCAACTATTGAAATGGTTAATAAACTTAGTGATGAACATGCTGTTTTAAAACAAGACCTCTTATATACTGGCCTTGAATCAATAAGACATAATCTAAACAGAAAACAAAATAATTTAAAATTTTTTGAATTTGATAAGGTTTATAAAAAGAAAAAGAAATCACTTAAAGAAACAAAAAAAATAGGCATCTATGTGACAGGATTATTAAAGGATGAACACTTTAATTCAAAACCTAAAGAAATTAAATTTTTTGATCTCTTGAATTTAGTAAACAAATTATTAGTAATTGCAGATATTGAAAACTACTCAATAGAAAAAAATAAATCAAGATCACTTTCTAATTGTTTTGAAATAAAATATCATGAGAAATCCATTTGTAAAATTGGAAATGTAAACAGAAAAATATCTTCAAAATTTGATATAGATCAAGAAGTATACTTCTGTGAAATAGATTGGCAAAATTATATGACCAGTTTTAATGATAAATTCTCATTTAGTTCTATATCTAAATTTCCTGAAGTTAAAAGAGATATCTCTTTAGTGCTTTCAAAAGATAAAAAATTTTCAGAGATATCAAATATCATTAATAAAAACAGAAGAGATATCATTAAGAATTATTCTCTATATGATATTTATGAAGGCGAAAATATAGGAGAGAAAAAAATAGCATATGCATTAAGATTTGTTCTTCAAGATGTTAAAAAAACACTGGAAGAGAAGAAAATTAATAGTACAATGGAAAATTTAATGGAAAATTTTGAAAAATTACTTGGAGCTGAAATTAGAAAATAATTATGTCTGAGAGTTTAAATAAAAAAATAATTGAACTAGAGAGTAAATTTTCACTCTTGATCAAAAAATATAACGAGCTAAAACATAAAAATCAAAACCTAAATCAAGAGATCACAGAAAAAGAAATAGATATAATTATTAAAAAGTATCAAATTAAAAATCAAAGTGGCACGCCAAACCCTATAACAGAAACCACTCATATAAAAGAAGAAATTGACTCAACAATAAGTGAAATTGATAATTTAATTAATAACCTTAGAAAATAAATTGGGAAATCTTTCTATAAAATTAGTTATTGGAAATAGGTCTTACCCCATGAAGGTACCAATAGAAGAAGAACAAAAGATAAGAAATATTGGCAAAGAGTTAAATAAAAAGATTTCTGAAATAAAGAGTGAAATGAATATAGATGACCTTCAAGATGTATTAGCGATGATAGCATTTAAATTATCAGTGGAAATCGAAGACAATAAAAGTGCATCAAATGAAAATAAAGATGCTTTTAATAAGATAGAAAATATAATAAGTGAAATTGACAAGAAAATAAAGTAGATTATTCTGGAGTATCTTCATTAGGCCATTCTTTCTTAAAGTCAACCCAATATTTTTTTATTGTAGACCTAACTTCTTTTCTTAACCATAATAACCCAATCAAATTTGGAACTGTCATAAGAGCAATAGTAATTAACGAGACATTCCATATAACAGTAGTATCCGCAAATGATGCAACAAAGAAACCTATAACATATATAACTCTGTAATATATTACTGAGCCAGTACCAAATAAGAATGTCATAGCTCTGTCTCCATAATATGACCAGGAGATAGCAGTACTAAAAGCAAATAAAAGCAGCCCTATACTTACAATATAGTTTCCATAATTACCAAAAAAACCTCTATCAAAAGCTAACGCTGTAAGAGGAGCGCTATGAACTAAAGACTTCCCTTTTACAATAAAGTCACCCTGAAATTTACCATTCTCGATCTTTAAATTACCACTAAATAATTTACCATCTTTATCAAAAATTAATATTTCTTCAGCTATAGATCTAGCATGAATAACAGAAATTTTTTCATTAAAAACACCATCAGATATATTAAGTTCCCCATCATAAAAACTTAAAGAACTATTATTTCCATTTAAATAGTTAAATAATACATTAACATCGTCTTGATTATCCTCATAATAAATTTTGTCTAAAAATAATAAGTCGGCTTGAGCAAAAGTGTTTTCATGTTTTTCATTCCATACTCCAGACGAAAGAAGTACAAGACCTGTTATAGTACATATTATAATAGTATCAATAAATGGTTCTAATATTGCAACAAGGCCCTCTGATACAGGTTCATTAGTTCTTGCAGACGCATGAGCAATTGGGGCAGACCCCTGTCCAGCTTCATTAGAATAAAGACCTCTATTCACACCTCTAGAGATTGCAAAGGATATAGATGCACCTAAAAACCCTCCCACAGCTGCACTACCAGAAAAAACTTCTGCAAAAATTGATATAAAAGATGGAATTATATTCTGATAGTTGAAAAAGATTACAGAAAAAGCGCCAATGACATAAACTAGAGCCATAAAGGGAACAAGTTTTTCAGTTATACTCGCAATCCTTTTTATCCCTCCTATAATTACTGACCCTAATAAAACTGCAAGAATTCCACCGGTTATCATTTTATCAATCCCGAAGGAGGCAAACATTGAGTTAGATATACTATTTATCTGAGGCAAACTACCGGTACCAAAAGAAGATAAGACTGTTGCAAAAGCAAACATTATTCCTACCCATTTCAGGTTGACTTTTTTTCCAAAAAGTATAAAATCAGCATTTTTCATAAAATACATTGGGCCTCCTGACATTGTCCCATCAGATATTTTTTCTCTGTACTTATGTGACAAAGTAACTTCAACAAACTTTGTTGTCATACCAACCATTGCAGTTACCAACATCCAAAATAATGCAGCAGGACCACCAAGATGAATCGCAAAAGCTACCCCGGCGATATTACCCGTTCCAACAGTTCCTGAGAGTGCAGTTGTCAGAGCTTGAAAATGAGACGTATCACCTTGATCATCCTTTTTATCAAATTTACCTCTCACTACACGAAGAGCAAAACCAAAATATCTTATTTGAGGGAATTTTAAATAAATTGTAAAGAAAATACCTGTTCCTAATAACAGGGGGACAAACCAAGAAGAACTTCCTAAGTACTGATCAATAAAAATTAAAAATTCATTAAATTCCTGCATATTATCAAAGTTTTATAAAAGTAGAAATTATATTTTTTCTTCTACTAATTTCATTATTTTTTCTTTTCTTAAATGTGATTCCTTTATAATTTTTTCTGCTTTTTTCATTATATCATCACCTACGTTAGCATCTTTCAAATTTATTTTTACGTTAAGATATGCTCCATAAATAGCAGTATGAACACACAAACAAGCAACTCCAGAATCTGAAATGGAATTTTGATTTCCTTCAATCGATAAAGACTCAATTATATCATATGAATTGAATGACTCAATCATAATATTTAAAGGTATTTGTGCTGCATATAAGGTAGCGTCTTTTATTGCTTTAGATCTATTTATTTTATTTTCCTTAGTATCCTTTGGTAATTTGTAGGCTTCCATAATGCTATTAAAAGAATTAGCATCTTCGTCTACTAGAGAAATTAATTTCTCTCTTATCTTATTTACCCTTATTGCCATTTCACTAAATTTTCCAACCTTATCTTCCCATCCTCTAGTGTTACATGAGAGGTTTGCAACCATCCCAGCTAGAGAAGCTCCAAGTGCACCAACGTATGATGATACAGAACCTCCTCCTGGTGCTGGTGTTTCTCTAGAAACTTCATCAGAAAATCCTGTAACAGAAAGATCAATAAGTTTACTTTTCTTTTCTAATATATTATTTAGATAATATTCAATAATATTTTTATCAGGATTAAATTCCTTTAGTTGATTTAATCCTAAAGACTCAATAGCTATTTTAATAATATCTTCTTCAGGAATGCCTACAGACCTATTTTGTTTCTTTAAAAAATATTTACCAGCCTCAATCATAGATTTTAAAGGTATTAAACCTACTAATTCTGATCCTGTAACACTTGCCCCTCTTGTATTTGCTTTTTTTACAACTTCATCAAAAACTGTATGAATAGGTGTCTCAGTAATATTTGTTAGATTCATAGAAATTTGAGAAATACCAAATTCTTCTATATACCAACCAATTGCCTTTACATATTTTAGTGATCCAGGAATTGTTTCTGGATTACCGTTTTTATCATAAACAATTTCACCAATAACTGGATGACCCTTTCTTTTAATTCTACCCTTCTCTCTAACATCAAATGCAATTGCATTAGCAAGTCTAGTAGACTTAGTGTTAAGGTTTATATTGTACGCTATAAGAAAATCTCTTACCCCAATCGCTGTAGCACCTGACTTTTTATTAAATTCCTTTCCAAAATCAGGTTTCCAATCTTCACTATTTATTTTTTTATCTAGTCCTTCATACTCTCCAGATCTTACATTAGCTAAATTTCTTCTTTTCTCTTCTCTTGCTGCATACTCATATAAATAAATAGGAATGTTTAATTTTTTAGAAACCATATTAGCTAATTTTTCAGCATATGGAATAAGTTCTTCAAAAGAAATGTTAGAAACTGGAATTAATGGACAGACATCAGTAGCTCCAAATCTTGGGTGCTCACCACTATGTTTTGACATATCAATTTTTTCACTTGCTACTTTAATAGCATTAAAAGCAGCAGATATAACTGAATCGGGATCACCAACAAAAGTCATTACCGTTCTATTAGTTGTTTGACCTGGATCTACATTTAATAAGTTTACGCCCTTAGTATTATAAATAGCCTCAGATATTTCTTTTATAACAGCTTTATTCCTTCCCTCAGAAAAATTAGGTACACATTCAATAATTTGATTCACAGTTTAAAATTAATTATTAATTATAGATTTTTCCTCTTTTACAGATAAAGTAAGGTTTTAACTTTCCTTGGTTGTAAAGAATTTCTCTAAAGTCATTTGTTTGAAATGCAATAAGATCTGCTATTTTACCTTCTTCTAAAGTCCCTCTATCAAATAAAGATAATGCTTTAGCAGATCTGCATGTAATTCCTGCAAAAACCTCTGCGTTTGATAATCTTTCTATTGACCCTAAAAGAGAAGCTTGAGTTAGTAAATCTCCCATTGGTGCAGACCCCGGATTCCAATCAGATGCTATAGCTAGCTTACAATTATTATCTAATAATTTTCTTGCAGGGGCGAAAGGTATACCTAAACCTAAACTACATCCAGGTAAGACAACACCAGTAGTTTCAGACTTTGATAAATAATCAATTTCTTTATCAGTAATCACTTCCAAGTGATCTACACTAACTGCCCCACAATCCACACCGACTTTTAATCCTCCTGAGGTAAATTGATTGGCATGAGCTGTAATTGAAAAGTCATTTTTTATAGAGGATAAAAAAGTTTGTGCCTCTCTAACTGAAAATGCTTTTTCTTCAATAAATATATCCACTCTATCAGCTAAATTTTCAGTTTTTATTTTTGGTAATAAATCTTTAATTATTGAATCCAAATAACTTCCAGATGACTCAAAGTTTTTAGGTGTTACATGTGCAGCAAGACATGTAGGAATTAAATCAATCAAATTATTATTGTCAATTTCATTAATTATTTTAAGCATTCTTATTTCATCATCTAAGTTAGGTGCATACCCACTTTTGACTTCACAAGTAAGTACCCCCTCTTCAAAATGTCTTTTTAGTCTTTTTAGTGTATCTTTTTTTAATTCTTTATCAGAACAAGAAGAAGTTGATATCATTGTGTTATGGATGCCTCCTCCCTCTTCTAAAATTTGTTGGTATGAAACCCCAGAATTTCTTTTAGAATACTCATCTGATCTACTCCCATAATGACAGACATGAGTATGAGAATCAATAAGCCCTGGCAAAAGAACACTAGGAAATTCTATTTCTTTCACATTGGAAATATTCTTACTTAATTCAGAAAAAGATCCTACACCTAAAATTTTTTCACCCTCGACAACAACACCTCCTTCCTCAATTATATGAAGATTATCATCGTTAATTATACCCCTTTCAGGTAGATTTGCCATTGTAATAATTTGTGTAAAAGGACCAATAAGTTGTCTCAATATTATAAATCTAAATTAAACTTCTTCAAGTATTTATTAGCAACATCATATCCTGCGTCATTGTGCCTAAAAACACCCATAGCTGGATCATTATGCAAAACCCTTCTTATACATTTCTCAGCTCTTTCTGTCCCATCTACCAGAACAACCATTCCAGCATGTTGTGAATATCCCATACCTACGCCACCTCCATGATGAAAAGAAACCCAAGTAGCACCGCCTGCAGTATTTGACATCAAGTTTAATAGAGGCCAATCAGATACAGCATCTGAACCATCAATCATACCTTCTGTCTCGCGATTAGGAGATGCAACCGAACCACAATCTAAATGATCTCTTCCTATGACTATAGGCGCTGACACCTTACCACTTTTAACTAGATCATTAAAAATCACACCTGCTTTTTCTCTCTCACCCATACCCAACCAACAAATTCTACAAGGCAATCCCTGAAATTGAATTTTATCTTGAGCCTGTGAGAGCCAATTTATCATGTCTTTATTTTCTGGAAAGGCTTCAATAAGAGCCCTGTCAGTAGTAAAAATATCTTTAGGATCTCCTGATAAAGCTGCCCATCTAAATGGCCCCTTGCCTTCACAAAATAATGGTCTAATGTAATCAGGCACAAAACCATTAAAATTAAAAGAATCTTTTTCACCTCCTTGTTTTGCAAATTCTCTTAAATTATTTCCGTAGTCAAATGTAATTGATCCCATTTCCTGCATTTTTAACATAAAAGAAACATGCCTTGCCATACTCTTTAAAGATAAATCCTTGTATTTTTTTTGATCTTTCTCTCTTAACTTCTCAGCTTTTTCTAGGTTTATACCATTGGGTATGTACCCAAAAACAGGATCATGAGCAGAAGTCTGATCAGTCAACACTTCTGGAATAATACCATCATTAATTAAATTTTCCAGCATGTCGCCAATATCACTTACTAATCCTATTGAAATGTTTTTATTCTTTTTCTTTGATTCAAGCGCCCAGTTCCTTGCCTCTACGTAAGAATCTGTCATTTTATCAATATATCTTGTTTTTAACCTTTTCTCTATTCTTCGAGGATCAATATCTGCACCTAAAAAGGTTGCTCCAACCATTGTGGCTGCCAGAGGTTGTGCCCCACCCATTCCACCAAGGCCTCCAGACACTAATAACTTTCCTCTCAAACTTCCACCAAAATGCTTATTAGCACATGCAGCAAATGTCTCATATGTGCCCTGAAGAATACCTTGAGTTCCAATATAAATCCAACTCCCAGCAGTCATCTGACCATACATCATAAGTCCATCTTTTTTTAACTTTTCAAAGTGTTCCCAATTTGCCCATTCTGGGACTAAGTTAGAATTTGCTATTAACACTCTTGGCGACTGCTCATGAGTTCTTACCTTACCAACAGGCTTTCCAGATTGAATAAGTAAACTCTCATCATTCTCAAGTTTAAGAAGAATATCAATAATTTTTTTAACTGATTTCGTATCTCTTGCTGCCTGCCCAGAACCACCATATACTATAAGGTTTGATGGATCCTCAGCAACTTCAGAGTTGAGGTTGTTAAGAAGCATTCTCAGGGGTGCTTCTGTCTGCCAACTCTTAGCATTTAATTTATTTCCCATTGGCGCCTTATAATTGGGGTGATTTGCATACTTATCTATAAAACTTGCTGTATTCATTTCAAGAAATTAATTGAACTAATTTTTTTGACTTAATTATTTTGATTGCCTCTCTTAAATCTTCTATAAATAATTTATCATTCTCACAATGACGAATTTTTGTTCTAATGTAATCATGACACTTATCAACTTTTTTGCCAGATGTAAGAGGCTTTAAGAAATCAAATGCCTGAGATGAACATAAAAGTTCAACAGCTAGAATCTTTTCTAAATTCTTTATAATTCTTAATAATTTCACTGAACCTATAGAGCCCATACTAACATGATCTTCTTGGCCTAGAGAAGTTGTTATGGAATCTGCACTTGATGGGAAACATAGATTTTTATTTTCACTAACGAGAGCTGCTGAAGTATATTGAAGTATCATAAAGCCAGAATTTAAACCAGTATTTTTTAAAAGTAGTTTAGGCACCTTATGATTTCCTTTTAGTAAAAGATAAATTCTTCTATCAGAAATGTTTCCTAATTCTGAGGCAGCAATAACATTGTAATCAATTGGTATAGCAAGAGGTTGTCCGTGAAAATTACCTCCACTCACTACATTACCATTCTCCAAAACAATTGGATTGTCTGTGACAGAGTTTAATTCAGTATTTACCATACTCTCTAAATAATAAAAAGCATCCCAACTTGCCCCATGAACTTGTGGTATACATCTAATTGAATATGGATCTTGGACTTTATCACAGTCCTCATGTGATTTTACAACCTGAGAATTATCTAAAAAGTTCCTTATTTTTTTTGAGACTTCTATTGATCCTCTGAATGGTCTAAGGTCAGAAATTTCTTTGGTAAATGGAATAACTGAACTTAAAGTTCCCTCTACAGAAATAGCAGATATTATATCTGCATTCTGTAAACAATTATAAAATCTACTCAAAGAACAGCAAGCATAGGCTGCTATGAATTGTGTCCCATTAATTAAAGCTAAACCCTCCTTTTCTTTTATTTCAAGAGTTTTTTTGTTCTCTATTGAAAGAGCATCCACTGATTTTATTTTTTTTCCCTTAAAATAAACTTTTCCATGACCAATTAAAGGTAAAAATAAATGAGCTAAAGGTGCAAGATCTCCAGAAGCTCCAACTGAACCTTTTGACGGTACTACAGGAATAATATCATTGTCTATATGCCAACAAATTCTATCAATTAACTCAATTGATACTCCAGAATATCCCATTGATAAAGAATGAACCTTTAAAATCATCATAAGTTTTGAAACAATTTTTGGGACATTAGGCCCAACTCCTACAGCGTGACTCTTTAGAAGATTTTCTTGAAGTGTATTAGCATCATTTTGAGAAATAACAGTATTACATAATGCACCAAAGCCAGTATTTATTCCATAAATAACTTCATTAGAAGTTAAAGCGCTCTCAACTCTACTTCTTGAAGAAGAAATTTTTGATTTTTGATTTGAAGATATTTTACCTTGCAATTTACCCACGGCAATATCTATTGCAACCTGATAAGACAACTTACCTTCTCCGTAATTAAATTTATTAGTCGACATTACAATAAAGTTAGTTTTTTTAGAGGAATTAATTTATCAAAAAAATATCTTATTCCTCGTATGATTTGTCTAACTCAGCCTGAAGAATCTCATAGCATTTATCTCTAAATTTATCAACATCCTTAGTAGAATACCCCTCGGTTGAGATAGGTTTATGGCATATTATTTCACAAGGACTCCAATTAATGTAGAATGAGCCTTTCATAATCTTGTATGCACCAATAAGAGATACAGGAAGAATAGGAATTTGTTTTTCTAGAGCCATAGCAAAGGCTCCGTTTTTAAATGGTGCCATAGCAGGCACTTTCTCAGTCTTTATTCCACCTTCTGGAAAAATACCTATACTATGTCCTTCGTCTAAAGACCTAAATGATTCAATATAAGTTTGTTTACGACTGTCTTTACTGTCTCTATCTACCATTATATGAAGATTTTTGAAGATATAGCCCAGAACAGGGATATTATTTACTTGCATTTTTCCAATAAATTTAAAAGGAATATTTAGAGCTGCTAATGCTGGAATATCAATATAAGAAAAATGATTAGCTATTATTACATACTGACTTTTTAAGTAAACCCCTTCCTCGTACCTAATTTTCATTGGAATAAAAATTAAAGTGAAAAATATTCTGGCTATTTTATGATGAGCCCAATAAGCCATCCTCTTTAATTTTTTAAACCATATTCCTAAAAGTAATGGGATAGAAAAAAAAATGAATAATGATGAGAAAACTAGCAACCCATATAAAGAATATAATACTGTGAAAATTTTCATATTTTTTTGGTGGTCGTAAGATAATGAAAACGAACAACATGGAAAACTGCGGCGATAGTTAATCCTACACTTAACCCAATCCAAACCCCAAAGACTCCATATCCATAATTAACTCCAAGAAAATAAGAAAGTGGAATAGAAATTATCCAATATGATATAAATGTAAGTATCGTCGGAACTTTTGTGTCTCTTATTCCCCTTAGTACCCCAAGTCCAACAGCCTGAAGACCATCTGATAACTGAAATAAACCAGCGACAATTAAAAGAGATGATGCTAATGATATTACTTCAAGATTATCTACATAAAATGCCGGAAGAATATCTCTAAAATAAATGAAAATGAAAGCAGAAAAACACATTAGAATAAAAACAAGTATAAAGTTTGAGTAGCCAGATTTTCTAATTTCAGTTCTGTCTCCAATTCCATAATAATGACCTAACGATATCATTGAAGCAGAACCTATACCAGATGCAACCATATATGAGATACTAGCTAAATTTAATGCTATCTGGTGTGAAGCTAACTGTATAGCACCCATTGACCCTATAATAACTGTGGCAACACTAAAAGCACCTACCTCAAAAATATACTGCAAGCCAGAAGTAAACCCAATTCCAAAAATTAATCTTAATGATTTGTAATTCAATGATGTGTTAACCCCAAGAATAATACTATTAAATTTTTTACTATTAAGACAGTAAATTAAAATAAGAAGAAACATTAAAACTCTACTTATTAAAGTAGCATAAGCTGCACCAATTATTTCTAACCTAGGAAATCCAAATAAACCAAAAATTAAAATTGCATTAAGGACTATGTTTAAAATATTTGAAAAAATCGATATAAACATAGCGGGTTTAGTATATCCTAATCCTTCTATAAATTGTTTAAAAGTTTGAAATAACATTAAAGGAATGAGAGATATACATATTATATCTAAGTATCTGTAGGTAAATGATAATACCTCTAGATCTTGAATAAAATACTTAAGAAAGAACTTTGAGTAAACAGTTATTAGCACAAGAGCTATTGTAAAAAAAAGATTGAGATACATGCCATTATAAAAAATATTTGAGATGTAACTTTCATCAGATTTTTTTGATGAAATAAGTGGAGTGATCCCATAGGATAACCCAATGCAAAACAAGAGAATAAATCCAAAAATTGAAGATGACAGAGATACTGCCGCAAGCTGAGTAACAGAAATATTTCCTATCATGAGACTATCTACAACACCAACAGTGATGTGTCCTAACTGGCTAATCATGATTGGAAAAGAGAGATGAAGGTTTTCTCTTATATGATAACTCAATTTCATCTTGGCAAAGATAAAAAAAAGCCCGAAAAATCGGGCTTTTGGTATGAATTGTTGTTAAACCTTACTTAGTATGAAACATGTCCTTGAATCATATTCTTGAATTTCTTCTCATCATTTTATTTTTCTCCATCATCTTCTTACTTTGCATCATCCTCTCGAATCTCATTTCTTGTTCGTCATCAAGTAGAGACCTAATTTCTAAATTTCTACTAAATTCAGACTTCCTTAACTCAGCTTCTAGATCAGACAAATCATCTATTAACTTATTAACTAAACTTATATCAATTTTATCTTCCATCTTCTCTAGCTGCATTTCTAATTTTTTCTTCATCATCTCTTTTTTTATTGTTTTTACAGTAGATAGATGTTTTGAATTAATCTCTTTAAATGATTTCCTCTGTTCCTCGGTTAGATTCAGTAAAATTAGAGGGTCATTTCCTCTATTTTGCATTGACTCCTTCCTCATTTCTAACCTCTCCTTTATCTGATCTCTGTCTATCATCCCCCTTCTTTGCAAGTTATTTCCTCTTTGTATTTGAGAATACGATATATCTGAAATTAAAAGGGTGACTATAAATAGAAATATTTTTTTCATAATTAAAAATTTAATGTTTTACTTGTCATATCTATTAGACGACATAGTTCTTGAAATATTGCTTGAAGAATAAATATTAATTATTAAAAAATGTTAAATGCACAATATCAGTTCAAATTAATAGAAGCCGGATGTGATGAAGTTGGAAGAGGATGTATCGCTGGACCAGTTGTTGCAGCTGCAGTAATACTCCCACCAGACTATAAGAATAAGTTTATTATTGATTCCAAAAAAATAAGTCAAAAAAAAAGGAAAGAGTTAGGGCAAGAAATAATTGATAACGCAATTAGTTGGAATATTTCAGAGGTTAGTAATAATAAAATAGATGAGATAAATATTCTTAACGCATCAATATTGGCAATGCACAGGGCGCTTGATAAATTAAAAGTTAGACCAGAATTCATTATAGTAGACGGTAATAAATTCAAACCATATAATGAGATTAGTCATGAATGTATTATAAAGGGAGATAATAAATTTCAAAATATTGCTGCTGCATCAATTCTAGCTAAAAATTACAGAGATGATCTTATGCAAAATTTATCTATTAAATACAATAAATATTCCTGGGAATCAAACTTTGGATACCCCACTAAAAAACATAGAGATTCTATTAAAAAATATGGAACTACTAAGTATCATAGGAAATCATTTAAACTTCTATAAATTAATCTTTAAAACTTATCTTTGAGCCATGAATATCAAAAGTTTACAAAACGAAAAATTTCACCTTGAAAATAATGCTAAAATGGTTCCATTTGCTGGATACAATATGCCTATGTGGTATTCTTCTATAGCTGATGAGCATAATTGCGTAAGGGAAAAAGTAGGAATTTTTGATGTGTCTCACATGGGAGAATTTTTTGTTTCTGGAGAGATGGCAAAAGATTTTTTACAGATGGTTACTACGAACGATATTAATAAATTAACAAAAGGAAAGGTACAGTATTCTTCCATTCTAAATCGCTCTGGAGGTATTATTGACGACCTCTTAGTCTATGACATGGGAGAAAATAATTACATGCTAGTAGTTAATGCATCAAACATGGAAAAAGACTTTAATTGGCTTAATGACAATAATAACCTTAATGTAGAAATAAAAGATAATTCAGATGATTACTCATTATTTGCAGTTCAAGGACCAAATGCAGAAAACGTTTGTAATCAAATATTTAATGAAGATCTATCAGGTATTAAATATTACACATTTATCGAAAGAGAAACTAGTGACTTTGGAAATGTAATCATTTCAGCCACTGGATATACAGGTGCTGGAGGTTTTGAACTATATGTAAAAAATGAATTTGCAGAATCTATTTGGAGTAATGTGATTTCAAAAGGTAAAGAATTTGGAATTAAACCTATAGGACTAGGAGCTAGAGATACCTTAAGACTAGAGATGGGTTTCTGCCTACATGGAAATGATATTGATGACTCCATAAATCCAATTGAAGCTGGGCTTGAATGGATATGTAAGAAAGAAATAGATTTTATTGGTAAAGAAATAGTTGATAGAGATAGAAATAATAACCCATCTAAAATTCTTGTTGGATTTGAGTTAAAAGATAAAGGTATACCGAGGAAAGGATACAAAATTTTAAATAAGGAAAAAGAACTTGTTGGTGAAGTTACGAGTGGATCAATTTCTCCTTATACTAAAAAGGCTATTGGGATGGGATATATTAGTTATAAAGAAGATACTCTTTCTGAAAAAATTTTTATAGAGGTAAGATCAAAAAAAATAGAAGCAGTAATTGTAAAAAGACCTTTCATATGAGTTCCATAGAAATTTGTTTAACTCACGAACAACTTGAGAATTATCAGCATAAAGACAAAAATGTTGTGGTGATTGATGTATTAAGAGCAACGAGCACTATTAATACTATTCTCTTTTCTGGAGCTAAATCTGTAATGCCTGTAGAAACTCTAGATGAATGTATGAAACTTAGAGATCATGGATATATCATCATGGCCGAGAGAATGGGTAAGAAAGTTGAAGGATTTGACTTCGGAAACTCTCCTACTAAAATTGAAAAGAGTGAATTTGAAGGAAAGGATGTAGGAATAGCTACAAGTAATGGAACAAAAGCTATTGTCAAAACGAAAGGCTCTCATATAACTCTTATAGGATCATTTCTGAATCTATCAAAAATCATAGAATACATTAATAATAGCAATAATGATGCTCTATTAGTATGTTCGGGATGGAAAGGAAGTACAAACCTAGAAGACACTTTGTGTGCTGGAGCAATAGTGGCAGGATTACAAAATTTTGAATATGATTCAGATACTGTAATAATTGCAAAAAAATTATATGAACAATCTAAAGGTGATATACTTTCTCTCATGAAAAAATCCTCTCATGCAAAAAGATTATCAGGTTATGACAACGTAAAAGATATTGAGTTTTGTTCTCAAGTTGACACACAAGAAATATTGCCTTATTTAGATAATGACGGTATTAAGTTATTGTAGTTTTTTATTATTTATATGTCTTTGAGAGTCTCTTCTATCTTTTTTCTCTAAATTTTTTTTAAGAGCATCAGTAAGATCTACTCCAGTTTGATTAGCTATACATACTAAAACCCATAACACATCTGCAAGCTCATCTGCCAAATCTAGATTTTTCTCTTCTTTTTTAATTGATTGCTCTCCATATTTCCTTGATATGACTCTTGCCAGCTCACCTACTTCCTCCATCAAGATCGTAGTATTTGTTAGCTCATTAAAATATCTTACACCCTTTTCTTTAATCCATATATCTACAAGTTTTTGTGCTTCTTTTATAGTCATGTTTAAATTTATATTTAATTTCACTTAATTTATTATTTATAAATTTTTTTTTGTGGAAGAAGCAACCCAGACATATTCTTTACTAGAAACCCAAAAATTGGATATTTTAGAATTGAGTGCTTTACTTCTAATTCTAGCTTCCTTCTTTTCTATAATAAATTTAAGAGTCTTAAAACTACCTATGACAATAGGTCTAATGATAATGGCAATTACCCTGTCAATAGTAGTCCTAATTCTTGGATTTTTCTTTCCAACTTTCATGGATCTTGCCTACTCTATAACAGTAAGCTTTGACTTCAATTTTGTGCTTCTCAATGTGATGCTACCATTCTTACTTTTTGCAGGTGCAATGTCAATTAATGTACACCTACTAAAAAAAGATAAAATTACTGTTCTAGTTTTGGCTTCGTTTGGAGTATTATTTTCAACATATGTAGTTGGAACCCTAACCTTCTATTTGATCAATTTACCAATTTTTGGTCTTGCGTCATTAAATGTGAGTTATATAGACTGTCTACTTTTTGGTGCATTAATTGCGCCAACAGATCCTATTGCTGTACTATCTATAATAAAAAAAATGAATCTTTCACCAATGACTGAAACTAGAATTGCTGGAGAATCACTATTTAATGATGGGATTGGAGTTGTTGTTTTCCTAACCCTCTTAGGTATGAAAACTTCTGGCACAGAAGTATCTATTCAGGCTATAGGAAGTTTATTTTTCACCGAAGTGGGTGGAGGGATTTTTCTCGGAGCACTTGTTGGATACCTTGGTCTAAAACTTGTTAAAGATATTGAAAATGAGCATGTAGAGTTAGAAGTTCTAATCACTCTCTCAATGGTACTTCTAGTATCAGTAATTGCTAATAAATATCACCTTTCCGGTCCTTTAGGTGTTGTCATTCTTGGACTTTATCTCAACAAACATGTCAAAGAGGATAGTGGAAATGGTCAGTCTGAGTTAGCTATGGGTGATTATGTTTATAAATTCTGGCATCTACTTGATGAAACACTAAATGCTATATTATTTATCCTCATTGGCCTTGAAATCATCTTACTTTACGAGAGCTTTAATTTAATTTATTTATTGCTTTCCATAATAACAATAGCTATGGTAGTTGGGGCAAGATATATTGGTGTCTCAATACCAGTGGTGATTCTATCAAAATTCCAAAAATTTGAAAAAAATACCGCCAAAATTATAACATGGGGAGGACTAAGGGGAGGACTCAGTATTGCACTAGCTCTTAACTTACCAGAGACTATGGGTGACGCAAAGTCCTTAATTTTAATACTTACCTACGCTGTTGTATTATTTACTATCCTTGTTCAAGGATTAACAATGCAGAGAATTATAAAAAGCAATTAGTGTGAAATATTTTTTATCAATATTTTTTCTATTCTTTAGTATAAATATATTCTCTCAAAATCAATCTATAGAAAATTTTTTTAACGAGTATGGATATGACTGTAACACGTTTAATAATGAAGATCTCTATGAATACTACGGATATGACGTAGAAGATGATGTCACCCCGGCAATAGAAGCTCTCAATCAGTATTGTAATAGTTCAAAAAATATAGCATATATAATCGCAACAAATGTTAACATAAGAAACAAACCAAATGTAAGTGAGAGCAAGGTATTATTCCAATTAAATAAGGTGGTATGGTATAAAGACGCTTTAAACTTTGGAAGTGAATCAGATTATCTTCAAACAGATTGGTTAAGTAACCCTGCTACACCTGTAGATATAACTGACTCTGCCATTGCAGATGGAAATAAATGGTATAAAATCAAAGGAGCAGAATTGACAAAAGAAGAGATTTCTGATTTAAGTAAATGGGGTGACTGGGATATGGTTAGAGATAGTCTTTTCAACTTAGATGAGAAGGGTTACCCTATTCGAGAAAACAATGATAGAGAACATTGGATTTATCACACATTAGTTCACAGGTTCCAAAATAATAGTTTCAAAGACGGAAAATATTCTGCATCTATAGTTGTTGAAGATTGGATGAAAGAGATAGGAGAAAAAGTAAATTTTACCATAGATGGAGATGATGTCACAGGTGAATTTTCATATTCTAGTTCATTAACTGACGGAGTATACTGCAAACTTTATGGGAAAAAATCTACTAATGGAAGACATTTAAGCCTTAAGAGTACCTGTTACAGTGAGGGTACGGAATACGAAGGAGGGACTTATAAAATTACCCTTATGGATAATAATGCTTTTGAGCTCGTGTTTACTTCGAGAGGTATAAATAGTGTTAATTTTTATCGATATGAGTTTGAGGAGATAGAAAATAAGTATTTAGTTACTAATAATAATTTTGGGGAAATCAACTCCAAGACAACTATTGATGATTTATTTTCAATATTTGGTAAAGATAATGTAAAAGTTTCCGATGCTCAATCATGTGATGGAGACCGCTATAGATCGTATTATATAGAAACAGAAAATATAGAATTTTATATTGATGATTGGTCTTGGTATGATGGATGGTGGGAAATTTATTCATATAATAAAAAATTCCGGACAAAAGATGGTCTAGGAGTAGGTAGTAATAAATCGGAAATTGAAAAATTTAATGGGCAATCAATAGATATTTGTTGGAATGATGATGAAAACCAGGAAGCGGATTGTTATTGTGATGGTCACGTAGAAAGTTATAATGGAGGAGTTTTTGTTGAAGGAATTGGACCACCTATGAAAAATGGTATTAACTTTGAATTTAGTTATTATGAGAAGGATGTGGCAAAGAAAATAAAGTTATATTTAATAAAATAGCTCACTCCTTACTCTTAGAATCTATAATAATTGTTGTAGGCCCATCATTGATTAAACTAACTTTCATGTCGCCCCCAAACTCTCCTGTCTGAATTCCCTTACCCAGAGACTGCTCTAATATTTTAATAAACTTCATGTACATGACGTTTGCAAAATCTGGCTTCGCTGCCTTAATGAAAGAAGGACGATTCCCTTTCTTAGTTGACCCGTGGAGAGTGAACTGACTTATAAGAAGAATATCTCCACCTACGTCCTGGACACTTCTATTCATCTTTCCCTCATCATCATTAAAAATTCTGAGATTGACAATTTTTTTTGTCATCCACTCAAGATCAATGTCATTATCCTCATCAACAAAGCTTACAAGAACCATGAGACCCTCCTTAATTTCACCAATTACCTCTCCTGAGACCTTGACATTAGACTGACTTACCCTCTGAACTACTACCCTCATTTTATAATTAATTTATCCATCATCTCATTTACTGACATACTTGATAAACTTTCCATATCTAAAAAGGAATTCAATATATCATCTGATTGATTACTAGGGTAATAACTTTTTATTGCATCCTCAAATTTGTCAATGAGAAGAGGAATCCCCTCTTCTCTCCTATTCCTGTGGCCAACGGGATACTCAACAGTTATTTTCTCTGACTTAGACCCATCATCAAAAACTAGAGTGATGCTGTTGGCAATTGATCTTTTACTTGGGTCCAGGTAGTCACTAGAAAATTTTGGGTTTTCACTTATTATCATCTTTTCTCTCAACGAATCAATCATAGGGTTACTTGCAATTTCGTCTTGGTAATGTTTAGCTTCAACCTTACCATATATCAATGCTATAGCAATCATATACTGTAGGCAGTGGTCTCTGTCAGCATAATTATGTAGTGGTCCAGTCTTAGATATAATTCTAACTGCAGGCTCTTGAGTCTCCACCTCAATCTTTAAAATTTTATCAAGCTTATCTCCATACTTTTCATGTAAAGATATTCCAGCCTCAACAGCAGTCTGTGCATGAAACTCTGCAGGAAATGAAATTTTAAATAAAATGTTTTCCATTACATAAGAACGGTACTCTTTACTTCTTTTAATTGGTTTACTTTTAAAACTAACATCACTAAATCCCCATGTCTTAGCTGAAAGAGCACCTCTGTATCCACCCTCACCCTTTGTTGTAAGCCATGCCAAATGAACTGCTCTCGATGTTGCATCGCCTGCTGCCCATGACTTTCTGCTTCCAGTATTTGGCGCATGTCTATAAGTTCTTAGACTACTTCCATCAACCCACGCGTGAGATACGGTATTACATACATCTTCAAAATCACCACCAAGTAGGTATGAGGAGAGAGCGCTTGATGCTACCCTAACTAAAAGAACATGATCTAGACCTACTTTATTAAAACTATTGTCAATCGCCAATACGCCTTGTATCTCATGAGCCTTTATAATATATTCTAATAGTTCAGATATTTTAATTGGATCTTTTCCTTCCTTTATTCTTTTCAAGCTTATAAAATCAGCAAGAGGAAGTATTGCACCCAAGTTATCCGAGGGATGACCCCACTCCTCGGCTAACCACGTGTCATTAAAATCTAGCCATCTAATTATACAGCCTGTATTCCAAGCAGCTCTTATCGGATCCAGCGTATAATTTGTTCCAAAAACTCTTGCCCCGTCAGCTATATTAGATCCACCAAAGACTGGGCCTAATAAGTTTTTACATGATTCATTTTTTAGGGCTAGTATCCCACAGGCTATACTATCTAAAAATACATGGTATGCTGTTTGCCTTGAAAGGTCTGAAAAATTTGAGAAGTTTACTGTATAGTCTGCAATCTCTTTTATCTCTTTGTCATAATCAGAAATAAAATTTTCTGAAACCTCATTTTTCATATTAATCTCTTTCGTTTATTGGAACAAAATCAAGTGGTTCACTACCAACATATTTTGCTCCTGGCCTTATTAGTTTATTATCTGATCTCTGCTCAATAATATGTGCTGCCCAACCCGATACTCTAGAACATACAAAAATAGGAGTGAAAAGCTTAGTAGGTATATCCATAAAATTATATGCCGATGCATGAAAAAAGTCGGCATTGGCAAAAAGACCTTTCTCTTCTTTCATAATGTTCTCAATTCTAGATGATATATCATAAAGTCTTTCATTAGGTCTCCCCACTGATAGTTTCTTTGACCACTTCTTGATTATATCATTTCTTGGGTCCTGTTTTTTGTACACAGCATGACCAAAACCCATAATTAGCTCTTTATTTTCAAGCATAGAGTAGATAGATTTTGCAGCTGATTCCTCATCTTCAAATCTTGAAATGAGTTCCATCGCCTTCTCATTTGCTCCCCCATGTAAAGGACCTCTTAATGTACCAATTGCTCCTGTTACACAAGAATAAAAATCAGATAGTGTAGCAGCACATACTCTTGCAGCAAAAGTCGACGCGTTAAATTCGTGTTCTGCGTAGAGGATAAGAGATATATTCATAACCTTCTCCTCTGTCTCAGTTGGCATTCTTCCGTGTAAAGTATGCAGAAAATGACCTGCAATAGTTTCAGAGTCATTTTCCTCTGAAATCTTTTTTCCAGAATGAGAATAATGATACCAGTAATTTAATGCTGAAGGAAATATTCCAAGTAATCTCTCTGAGCAGTGCATCTGATTATCAAATGACTTCTCAGGTTCGATATTTCCAAGGAAAGAACACGATGTCCTTAGCACATCCATAGGATTCGTGTCTTTAGGAATTTTCTCCAGAACTGATTTTAAATAATTTGGAAGAGATCTCTTAGAAATAATATCATCTGTAAAACTTTTAAGCTCATCATTATTAGGAAGTTTTCCGTGGAGCAATAGATAACAAACTTCTTCAAAAATGCAGTGCTCACTTAAATCAACAACGTCATAACCCCTGTAGTGTAGATCATCCCCAGTCTCTCCAACAGTACATATTGAAGTTGTTCCTGCCTCAATACCTCTTAATCCTTTACTCATCTTTTTTATTTAAAATATCATCCATTTCCTTCTCATGTTTATGGTAGGAAAGGTATTCATATAACTCATCTCTTGATTGCATATCTTCTAAAACATGTTCTTGAGACTCAGCATTTGATAATTCTTTATAAATCTTTTCTGCAGCTTTACTCATCGCCCTAAAAGCTGTTAGAGGATACAGAATCATTGATACTCCCACATCGTGTAGATCTTTTTTTGTAAATAAAGGGGTTTTTCCAAATTCTGTGATATTTGCTAGTATTGGAACTGATGACACATCTGTAATTTTTTTATACCCCTCTAGTGATGCTAAGGCCTCAGGAAAAATCATATCTGCTCCAACTTCGATGTATGAATAAATTCTTTCTAGAAGCATCTCCTCACTTTCTACAGCTAACGCATCAGATCTTGCCATAATCACAAAAGATTCATCTTTTCTGGAATCTACAGCAGCCTTAATTCTATCTTGCATCTCACCGATTGAAACTAATTTTTTATTTGGTCTGTGACCACACCTTTTTAAATCTACCTGATCTTCAATATGAACAGCTGCTACATCTTCTTTTTCTAAAGACTGAATAGTATTTTGAATAGATTTTGTTGAACCAAATCCTGTATCAATATCAACTAGAAGTGGCAAATCACATATAGAAGTAATTCTTCTTGCGTCTTCAACAACATCTTCAAGTTTAGTAAATCCAAGATCAGGTAATCCAAAAGATGATGCTGCTACACCACTCCCAGAAAGATAGATTGATTTAACACCATTTTTTTTAGCAAGAATTGATGAATATGCATTTACTGTACCGAAAATAGATAATGGCTCTTTATCATTATTAACAAGGTCTTTAAATAACCTTCCTCTCATATGGGTTTTAGTAATTGTTTGTTCTTTCCAAACATAAAATAATTTTTAATAAGATGCCCTACTCCTTAGTACTTTTCTCCCATTCCAGAAAATTATCAATATCTTCTTTTATAGAATCATATATCCAAGCAATAAAAGCTACATCATCTATCAACCCAGAAACTGGAATAAAGTCAGGTATAAGGTCAATAGGATAAATAAAATATATTAAACCTGCAACAAGTAGACATATCGTCTTCCACGGAACATATGTATACTCTTTAGAAGTATAGGCATTTATTATTCTTATAAATATTCTCAAGGAATCATTTAACTTTGATGTTGCCTTGTCATCATTTGATAAATCTTTAAGTTTATTTAATACATCTTCAATAAGTTTTTTAAGTTTCTTGTCATCATTTATAATAGTTTTAGCTTTTGCTATATAATCTTTTACTGAGTTGTCTTTTTTCATTTTTATGAAGTTGTTTCTAAAATAAAACTTGAGTTATCAACATGACCTTCCAGAGGAGGTCTATTCTTGATTATTTCAATTCTACATAATTTAATACTATTTATTTCTTTATGTATCCTTGATGAAATTTTATATGCTACTGTCTCTAAAAGATTGCACTCTCTTGACATCTCTAACTTTATAATTGAAAATATTTCTGAATAATCTACAGTCCCCTCGACTGAATCATCATAATTGATTTTATCTACTTCCACCTCAACTGATATATTAACAATAAAGGTATTTCCATTTTCTTTTTCATAATCTAAAAGACCAATTTTTGAATTAAATTCTAGACCATTAAGTGATATTGTTGATTTATTGATTTTCATCGAATGTGTCAAAAAATGATCTCTGAACATCATCAGACTTCTTTTTTTCAGGAGCCTTCTCTTGCTCTTCAGAGCCTGATTCATCATCTATATTTTCATCTTTAAAGTTTGCTGAATCATTACCAATTTCTTCAGTAGAATCATTCTCTTTTTCAAGCTTAACTTTATTTTCTGAATTTTCTTCTCCTCCAAAAATATCGTCTGCTGACATATCCTTTTTATCAGATATAATTTCTTGATTTTCTGTTTCTTCACTTTCAGTTACCAACTCATATTGATCATCATTATCTTCTTCTTCTGAAAATAAATCAGAAATTTCTTGTTTATCCTCAATAATATCAAGATCAGATTTTTCTTGAGCTTGCTCTTCTTCTTCATTATTTTTTTCATCTACCCTTTCACTTTCATCACTTTCTGAAATTATTTCTTCGGTATTCTTATCTACCTTATCTTCTTCTAAATCTAAGTCCAAACTTTCTTCAGTAAATAACTCCTCCTCTAAATCTATTTTAGGTTCATCATTTGAAATATTCTTTTCATCGCCAAGAGTTTCCTCGTTAATGTCATCTGAATCAATATTTTTCTCTACAGCATCTATACTTTTTTCAATCTCATTAAAATTAGATTCCGCACCTATCTCATCTAAACCTAGATTTATCTTTTCTTTGAGGTCACCTATATCTTGGATTGTTGAATCTCTTAATGATTTTATTTTATCATACTCATCCTTTATATTACTTAATTCTTCTCTTGCATCATCAAGAATACCCTTAGCATCTTCCTTAGCCTTCTCTACAATATTTTTAGCTGTATCTTCAGCAGTTTTAAGTGTGTTAATTAAAGAAGACTCAACACTTTTGAATTTATCATTCTCTGTTTTTTGCTCTTTAATTTTATTTTCTAAATCTGAAATTTTATTCTCTAGAATTTCAAACTCTCTAGATAAAGTCTGAAGATAATTTTCTACTTGTGATTTGTCATACCCACGAAACCCTGAACTAAATTTTTTATTTAAAAGATCTCTTGAGTTGATTTGATTCATTGAAATATGAATTTAAATAAAATCAATCAATTATTATATAATTTTATATTAATTAGATGTTATATGGGATTAATAAATAAGTTTTCTAGTAAGAATAATTCATTAGTATGTGTTTGGAAAATAACTGAGACACACGCGGAATTAACTCTTCAAACTAAAGAAAGAACTAACATTAAAAATAGAATAAAGCAAAAAGAATTTCTTGCCTCAAGAGTTTTAGTTGAAAAAATGTGTGAAGTTTTCAATATAAAATTCAAAGGAATAAAAAAAGATAATAATGGCAAGCCTTTTCTAATTAATTCAAATCACCATATTTCTATTTCTCATAAATTTCCTTACGTAACAGCTATTATAGATCAAAAACAATGTGGCATTGATATTGAGAAAATAGATGAAAAAGTAAAAAGAATAAAATCTAAATTTTTAAATGAAGAGGAAGAAAAAGATGTGGGAGAAAATTTAAAAAAAATTGTTGAGTACTGGTCAATAAAAGAGACTTTATACAAAATAAATGGAAGTGCAATCCCACTAAAAAATATAACTATAAAAAATAAATCTGAAAATCTCTATACTTGTTTAGTAAATGAAAAGGGTTTTGAAATATCAACAAAAGAAATTGATAACCATATACTTAGCTATACAACTTAATCCTCCTTCTGCTTCTTTAAATCTCTCTCAATCTTTTTTCTATTCTTACCTAAGGGAGCAAAAAAGTGCTTGGGATTTTCATTGATATGCTTTAATAATTTGTCAAGATCGTAAGCAGTTTTGTTTAAATTATTATATAAAGAATCATTCGATAATAATAAAGATAAAGTTCCGCCATTTCCAGATTCTATATCATCAAAAACACCATTAACTGATGTCAAGAGAATATCAATTTGATTAAAAGTATTCTCAAAATCAAGTTTATTAAAATTGTTTATCATACTACTTGCCCCTTCAATAATTGGATCTATATCATTTAATTTTTTTGATAAATCTATAGTTAGATCATTTAAATTATTAAGAGTAGTTGTTATAGTCTCTTCATTTGAGTCAATCAGATTATTAGTATTTGATAACACATCATTAAGATTATCTAAAGTATTTGTAATCATATCCCCACTTCCTCTCAGACCATCTAATATTTCATTAAGCCTACTAATTGTAACACCAAGGTTATCTGTTATAGGAGTAGCCTTTTCTAGTAATTCAGAAAGACCTCCATCAATTTCGGAACTGACAGTATCTCCATCAACTAGAGGATCAGAGATATCTCCAATACTAAGTATAATAGCTTTACTGCCTAGGAAGTCATTACTACTTAAAGTTGCTTTAGAATTTTTACCTATTACAAGATCTTCATCAATATCCATAGTAACTAAAATCTTATTTTCTCTATCCTGTAAAATTTTAATTTTGCTTACTCTTCCAACATTGTAACCATTCACAATTACTGGGTTTGCTACAATCAAGCCATCAACATTCTCATATAGTGCATAATACCTATTTATAGGAGAGAAAAAATCAATTCCTTTTAAAAAATTTGATCCAAGATAAAAAAACACTAGACCTACAACACCTATAATACCAACTTTTACTTCTTTATTCATAAATCAAAATTAGTTAATTTGATTCTAAATATTTCTTATAATCGCGAATTGCTCTAAAAATAGCAGAGGCGAGATAAACTTGATGTGTTTTATTATTTAATTTTTTTTCTTCGGCAGAATTAGAAATATACCCCGTTTCTATAAGAACACTAGGCATGGTTGTATTCCATAAGACCTGAAATGGAGCCTGCTTAACTCCTCTTGACTTGATACCAACCCTATTCTTAAATTGATCTTGAATAAGATTAGCTAGAATTGTACTATTATCTACTTTAGCTTTCTGAGTAAGACTAAGAAGCATTACAGACTCTGAAGAATTTGGATCAAAATCTTTGTATGTTTCTTCATAATTTTCTTCTAAAAAAATTACTGCATTTTCTCTTTTTGCTACATTCATATTAGCTGAATTTTTGCTTAATCCCATTAGATAAGATGTCGATCCATAAACAGATTTATTATAAAATGAATCACAATGAATAGAGATAAATAAATCTGCATTATTCTTATTTGCTATCTCAGCTCTTTTATATAATGATGGAAAACTATCATCCTTCCTTGTATAAATCACTTTTATTCCAGGTAAATTTTCCTTAATTATTCTGCCTAGTTCTAAAGAAATTGAAAGAGCAATGTCCTTTTCATAAGAGTATTTTCCAATAGATCCTGGATCTTTACCACCATGCCCAGGATCAATAACAATTGTTCTTAGCTTATACTGTGGTGGATTAATGGAGTTAAAAGAAGTTAAAATAAGCAATAATCCTAATAAAAATGATATATTAATATTTCTCATTAACACTTATTTAGTCAGCAGACGATAACTTTGCTAGTGTGTAAATTTACATAAAAGCGATAAATTTATAAAATTGAGAAATATAGTAATATTCTTTTTTTTAATTACCCCATATATCTCCCTTTCACAAATGGAATCTGATTCTCTGATCTCTATGATGAGTACAGATAGTATTAGTTTAAATCAAACTGATACAACACAGAGATCAAGAGAGATTGAGACAACAATTAATTATAAGGCCAAAGACTCAATATTTTATGATTTAAAAAATCAAAAGATAATGCTATATGGAAATTCTCAAATTGACTATGGTGAAATAAACTTAGAGGCTCAAGAGATACTAGTAGATTGGAATGGCAAAACATTAGATGCTAATTATAAGACTGACTCAACAGGTAAAAAAATTGGAAAACCAATTTTTTCTGAGGGGAATCAATCTTACGAAACTGATAAAATAACATATAATTTTGAAACTAAAAAAGCTAAAATAAAAGGAATTGTCACTCAACTTGATGACGCATATATGCAAGGTGAAGACGTCAAAAAAAATGAAGAAGATGAACTTTTTATAAGTCATGCAAAATACACTACATGTAATCTTGAGGAACCTCATTTCCATATATCTTCAAGTAAAATAAAAGTAATACCAGGTAAAAAAGTGATATCAGGGCCTTTCCATTTAAAGTTTGGAGAAGTACCTACTCCTTTAGGTTTTATATTCGGAATGTTTCCGCAACCTAAGAAAAAAGTTTCTGGTTTAATTATGCCTAATTATGGAGAAGAGAAAAGAAGAGGTTTCTACTTAAGAGATGGAGGATATTATTTTGCAGTGAGTGATAATCTTGATCTTAGACTCACAGGAGATGTATACTCAAAAGGTAGTTATGGTATGACTTTGGGTACTAATTATAAAAAGAGATATTCATATAGTGGAAATCTTAGATTCAACTTTAATAAAAGTAAATTAGGAGATTTTGAAAATCCTGCAACTTCAAATGACTTCTCTTTATCATGGTCTCACACTCCAGATTCGAGAGGAAAATCTAGTAGGTTCTCATCTTCAGTAAATTTCCAAACAAACTCATACAATCAAAATAAAAACCTTGTCTACTCTAATTTTAATGAAAGTATAAACGCACAATTCAATTCTAATATATCATATTCAAAGACATTCACAGGAACTCCTTTTAACTTTTCAGCCAATCTAAGACACTCACAAAACGTTCAGACAAAAAAAGTAAACCTTACACTACCTGACATCAGTTATAATATGAGTAGGATATATCCATTTAAAAACGTTGGAAAGCTTGGTAAGACTGCCCTAGGTAAACTAAGTATAAGTCACAGATTTACAGGAAGAATTGATCTGACTAATGGATCCGTTGGCAGTTCTTTAGGTGGTTTAAATATTATTAATTCCGGAAATAACTTTAATGAACAAATTGACTTTAATATAGATAACATCAATTCTATTATAGAAAGATCTAAAATTGGAGGTAAACATACTATCCCAATCTCAACTTCTTTCAACTTACTTAAATACTTCACTGTTAGTCCAAGTCTTAATTATGATGAACTATGGTATTTTAAAAAACTTAGCTATAGGTTTAATGAATTAGAAAATGGAATAGAAATAGATACAACAAACTCATTTTCTAGAGCATGGTCTTACTCTACTGCTCTTTCATTATCTACAAGAATTTATGGGACAGTATTCTTTAAAAAAGGTAAAATAAAAGCCATAAGGCATGTTATCTCTCCTGAAATATCTATGTCATTCAGCCCAGATTTCACTAGACCTAGATACGGCTATTATGAAAATGTTCAAATTAATAATGAGGGAGACACAAAACTTCTAAGTAAATACGAAAACTTTTTATATGGAACTCCAAGAGTAGGAAGCTCTGCATCAATGAATTTTTACATAGGAAATAATCTTGAGATGAAAGTGTTAGATAAAAATGATACAATAAGTGGCACCAAAAAAATAAAAATTTTCGATAACCTATCCTTTTCAAGTAGTTATAATTTTCTGGCTGACTCCTTCAATTTAGCCCCCATAAGATTCAGCACAAGAACTTCTTTTTTTAAAAGACTTATAAATCTAAGCGTATCTGGAAATATTGATCCATATTCTTTCAAACTAGATAGCGTAAGCGAGTCCTCTTCTGGATTAAAAACAGTATACCAAAGAAGAATAAACGAGATGGCTTATAAAAATAATCAGGGAATAGGATCACTAGCATATATTAATATGTCACTAGGTGTTAGATTTTCTGCTAAAGACTTTCAAAATAAAGATGAAGAAGAAAAAGAATCAAGCTATGGTACTAGAGAGGAAATAGATTATATCAACTCAAATATTGCAGAGTATATTGACTTTAATGTCCCCTGGTCAATAAATGCTAGCTATAATTTAAATAGGAGAAAGATTGGTTTTAGAGATCCATCCATTACTCAAACTCTTACTTTTTCAGGTGATATAAGTATAACTGAAAAGACAAAACTATCATTCAGATCAGGCTATGATTTTAAATTTAAGATGTTAACTCAAACGAGTATAAATGCAACAAGAGATCTTCACTGTTGGAGAATAAGCTTTAGCTGGGTTCCATTTGGGAGGTTTCAATCTTACAATCTAACTATTAATGCCGTGTCTGCACTTCTTCAAGATTTAAAACTTGAAAAAAGAAGCAGATTTTTTGATAATCTCTAAGGATTTTCTGGTTTCATCTGAGGAAAGAACAATACATCTTGTATCGAATCAGAATCTGTCATTATCATAGTTAATCTATCAATTCCTATTCCTATACCTGCAGTTGGAGGCATTCCATACTCAAGAGCAGTAAGATAATCTTCATCTAGTACCATTGCCTCCTCATCACCTTTAATCCCTAATTTAACCTGTTCTTCAAATCTTTTTCTTTGGTCCAGAGGATCATTAACCTCAGAAAAAGCATTACAAATTTCCTTGCCATTACATATTAGCTCAAACCTCTCAACTAGACCTTCTTTAGATCTATGTTTTTTTGCAAGAGGAGACATCTCTATTGGGTAGTCAGTTATATAAGTTGGTTGAATAAGATTTGGCTCACATTTCTCTCCAAAAATCTCATCTATTAATTTGCCTCTACCCATTGTTTTATCTGTCTTGATCTTTAATTTTTTACAGAGGATCCTAAGCTCTTCTTCATCCATATACGAGACATCAACTGATGTGAATTTTTCAATTGCCTCATACATAGAATATCTCTCCCATTTCTTTCCAAAATCAATTGTATTTCCATTACATTTAATTTTAGTATTATTATTTACTCTTTTTACGATTCTCTTAAACATATCTTCAACAAAATCCATCATCCACAAGTAGTCTTTATAAGCCACATAAAATTCACACTGAGTAAACTCTGGATTATGGAATCTTGACATACCCTCATTTCTAAAATCTTTAGCAAACTCAAAAACACCATCAAAACCACCTACTATAAGTCTTTTTAAATACAATTCATTAGCGATTCTCAAGTAAAGTGGTATGTCTAATGTGTTATGATATGTTTTAAAAGGCCTTGCTGCTGCTCCACCATATATTGGCTGAAGTATTGGAGTCTCAACTTCAAGAAAATTATTTTCATTTAAAACATTTCTGATTTCATTAACAATAATTGAACGTTTAACAAAAATATCTCTTGATTCTGGATTAACAATAAGATCAATATATCTCCTCCTATATTTTAATTCTTTATTACTGAATTCATCGTGTTTTTTTGATTCTCCCTCATCATCTTTTGATTCTTTTACTACTGGGAGTGGTCTTACTGATTTAGATAAAACTTTCAACTCCTTAACATGGACTGAAGTTTCTCCCATCTGTGTTTTGAAAACAAAACCTCTAATTCCTATTATATCTCCTAAGTCTAATTTTTTCTTAAAAATAGTGTTGTAAAGACTTTTATCTTCTGAATTACATATATCATCTCTTCTAACATAAATCTGGATTTTTCCTTTTGAGTCTTGAATCTCTGCAAAAGAAGCTGAACCCATTACTCTTCTTGACATAAGTCTTCCCGCTAATGAAACATCAGAAAAAAATTTCTTCTTCTCATCAAAATTATTTTTTATGTCATCAGAGAAAGAATTAACCTCATAAGCTTCTGAAGGATATGGGTCAATTCCTAGTTCAATTATTTCTTCTCTTGATTTACGTCTTTGTTCTTCCTGCTCGCTTAAAATCATAGTTTCAATTTAAGTTTTTTCTTCTATTTATTTCATTTTTTATTAATGTAAATTGTCTATTGCTCTGTCCTTTAACTGAACTATTTTCATTAGCTCTTCGAATCAGATATGGAATAGTTTTTTCAATTGGTCCAAATGGGATTAATTTGACAATATTATAACCCAAACTTGACAAAGCATAAGATATATTATCGCTCATCCCATATAGTTGGGAGAACCAAACTCTTTTATCTTGAGGTTTCAAATTATTTTCTTTCATTAAATTGATTAAATATAAACTTGACTCTTCATTATGGCTACCAACCCAGAGAGAAGCTCTGTCTATATTTTTGATACTATATTTAAGAGATTCATTATATTCGTTATCTGTTCTTGATTTAGATGTCTGAATAGGGCTACTATATCCATTTTGAAGAGCTCTTTTTCTTTCTTTTTCCATGTAGGCACCTCTAACAAGTTTTATCCCATAATAGTACTTTTTTTCTTCAGATACTTTGAGGTTTTTTTTGATTTTTGAAAGTGTTCCTGTTCTATAACATTGATGAGTTAAAAAGATAATTGAAGATTTCTTATTATAAATTTCCATAAGCTCAACAGCTACTTTGTCAATTGTATCTTGAATCCAAGTCTCTTCTGCATCTATCAAAACTTGCACATTATTTTCTACAGCTGAATCACAAAGCTCAATAAGTCTTTGTTTAAATGATGTGTACTGCTCAGAATCATATTTGTATTCTCCACTCGATATTTTTTCTAATGAATCTATATCTAGTAACCCTGTACATTTTATTGCAATAAAAGGAAGAACTTGTTTTCCTAAAAAATTAATAATTTCAATTGAGTCTTTTTTATACTTTTCAAAACCTTGAACTGAAGACTCAGCTTCAATTGAATATTCTGGCATTGCACTAATATTGTATTTTTTTAACGAATTAAAAGTTTCTTTACAATCATTTATTGTTTCTCCACCACAGAAATGGTTAAAAATTGTATTTTTAATTATTCCCTTAAAAGGAAGCCTTAACTTAAGTACAAGAAGAAGAAATACATTACCTATTTTTGTGAGCAGAGGGTAATCAAGAACAGAAAATAAAAAATAAGCTTTTCTTAATTCAAAGTTTGATTTATTAGTAAACGCTAATTCTGTGTTATTAAATAAGTTTTCTATATTTTTGTCCACTTACGCAAGTTGTAGGATTTATTATAAAAAGCAAAAATATAATAGAAATGAGCAAAAAGTTAAATATCGATCCAATAAATACATGGATAAAAAATGAAAAAGATCCATTAATAATCTCCGGACCATGTAGTGCTGAAACTTATGATCAGCTTTTTGAAACATGCAAGCAATTAAAATCTCATGGAATAAACATAATGAGAGCTGGTGTATGGAAACCAAGAACTAGACCAGGAACATTTGAGGGAAATGGCGAAGAAGCTCTTAAATGGATATCTGATATCAAAAAAGAATTAGATGTTCAATTTACTGTTGAGGTAGCAAACACTAACCATATAGAATTAGCATTAAAATATGGAGTTGACATATTGTGGATTGGAGCAAGAACTACTGTAAATCCTTTCTCAGTTCAAGAAATTGCAGATTCATTAAAAGGAACAGATACTCCAATTCTTATCAAAAACCCTATAAATCCTGACTTATCTCTTTGGATGGGAGCTCTAGAAAGAATAAACAAAGCCGGAATAAATAAACTTGGTGCAATTCATAGAGGTTTTTCTATGACTGGAAAATCTAAGTACAGATATGTTCCTATGTGGAAAATTGCAATTGACCTAAAAAGTAATTTGCCAAATCTTCCTGTCATTTGTGACCCTTCTCACATATGTGGAAATAGAGAGATGATTTTTGAGACATCACAAAAAGCTTTAGATCTTGGTTATGATGGTTTAATTATAGAATCACATATTGATCCAGATAATGCGTGGAGTGATTCAAAACAACAGATTACTCCAGAAACCTTATCTAAAATGAAAAAAGACTTGAAAGTAAAAAGTAGTAAAGAAGAAGAAAAGTCATACCAACACCTTTTAAATGAGATCCGAGAAAATATTGATGATGTAGACAAAGAAATAATTGATATTATATCAAAAAGAATAGGTCTTGTAGAAAAAATTGGTGAATTTAAAAAAGAACAAGACCTGACAACTTTTCAAGTTGACAGGTGGAATGAAATATTTAAATCTAGAATTGATTGGGCAGTAGAAAAAGGCTTAGAGAAAGATTTTATCAAAGATCTTTATAAAGTTATTCACCTTGGGTCAATCAATGTTCAAAATAAAATTATAAATAGAAAAAAGGCTAATTTTAAAATATGATTCCAGATCATATTGTTATTGGTACAACAAAAAATAATTTATCCAAGATTATAAAATCTGGAAATTATTCAAAAATTGCCTTCCTACTTGACAATAATACTTTTAATCATTGTTTTACTAAACTATCTAATTACATAGATTTCAATTATGAAAAGATCATAATTGATGAGGGAGAACAAAATAAAAATCTAGAAACTTCAAAAAAAGTTTGGGAGAAACTAATTGATTTTAAGTTTGACAGAAAATCAATTCTAATAAATTTAGGTGGAGGAGTCATTTGTGATTTAGGTGGATTTGTTGCCTCAACTTTTATGAGAGGAATTGACTTCATAAATATTCCAACTACTCTTTTATCTCAAGTAGATGCAAGTGTTGGAGGAAAACTCGGAATAGATCATAAAAATTTAAAAAATATAATTGGAATATTTAGGGAACCCAATAAAGTAATAATTGATACAAATCACCTTAATACATTACCAGAAAGAGAATTAAAATCAGGATATGCGGAGGTTATAAAACACTGTCTTATTAGAGATAAAAATATGTTCGATAAAATTCAGAACAAATTATGGAAAGATAGTGACTGGGATTTTATTATTAATCACTCAATAAAAATAAAATCTGATGTAGTTAAAAAAGATTTAAAAGAGAGTGGCCTAAGAAAAATATTAAATTTTGGTCATACAATTGGTCATGCTATAGAGACAACTTATCTTAATAAATTAAATAAATTTTTTCATGGTGAAGCAATAGCTATAGGAATGATTTGTGAATCTTATATTTCAAATCATTTCAATAAACTAAGAAATGATGATCTTGAAAAAATAACTAAATATATCAATAGTGTATTTAAATTATCTAAAGTTGAATTCTATGATGAAATAATTAAAAATACATATTTTGATAAAAAAAATCTATCTCAAAAAATAAGAACATGCATTCTAAATGATATAGGGAAATGTGAATATGATATTGAAATTAAAGAAAGTGTAATAATTGAAAGTCTTGATTACTATAATCTAAAGTGTAATGGATAGTTATACTATTAATTTTTTATCCCCACCAAAAGATATATCTATAAAATTAAACTCCTCAAAGAGTGAAAGCAACAGGTTAATAATTATAAAGGCTCTTTCTAAAGAAAGAATAAAAATTAAAAACCTATCAAATGCAAATGACACTTCACTTCTTAATAATCTTATAAATTTTAATTCATCTAATACTTGGAACGCAGAAGACGCAGGCACAAGTATGCGATTTCTTACTTCATATCTATCACTAACAAAAGATGGAGCATTATTAACTGGAACAGACAGAATGAAGAAAAGACCAATTAAAATTTTAGTAGAAGCATTAAGAAAAATAGGTGCAAATATTTTATATGATGGAGAGGAAGGTTATCCGCCAATAAATATTAAAGGAAAAATTATTCAAGAAAATAATAAAATTGATATAAGAGGAGACATAAGTAGTCAATACATATCATCTCTATTAATGATTGCACCAAAACTTGAAGGTGGATTAGAAATCAATATAATTAAGCCTTTTTATAGCAGGCCATATGTCAAAATGACTCTTAGTCTAATGAAAGTTTTTGGTATCAGCTATAAATTTTCTGAAAATCAAATTAAAATTAAACGTCAGAATTACAAAGGAGGAAGTTATACAGTTGAATCAGATTGGTCTGCAGCAAGCTATTGGTATAGCATACTATCTATAAATAAAGATATAGATAAGATTAATCTAATAGGTTTAAGAAATATGTCTTTACAAGGAGATCAAATGATATCAAAGATAATGTCATCAATGGGTATAGTTACAAATTACTACAAGAATGGCATTGAAATATATAAGAACAACTCAGCATGTGACTATCTAGAACTAGATTTTAAAGATTGTCCAGACTTAGCTCAAACAGTTCTTGTAGTAGCTGTAGTCCATAAAATTAAACTAAAAATTTTTGGAGTTGAAAGCTTAAAAATAAAAGAAACTGATAGACTGAATGCAATGAAAAATGAACTTCATAAAATTGGAGTAAGTTTTTATCAAAATGGAGATTTTTGGATACTTGATAGAAGAGGAAAAAACTTTCCTAAATCAGTATCTATAGACACATATAAAGACCACAGAATGGCAATGTCATTTGCCCCACTTGCATCAGAAATTAATTTATCAATAAATAACCCTGAGGTAGTAAATAAATCTTATCCTAAGTTTTGGGAAGATATGAAAAAAGCTGGATATAGTATTACTTGATATATCTAAAGTCCTGTCCCTTTTTTATAGCCAATACAGATTCATACATTAGACATATACAGCTTTCCACATCTTCTTTATGAACAGTCTCAACTGTAGTATGCATATATTTTAAAGGTAATGATATTAAGGCAGAGGCAACCCCATCATTTGAGTATGCAAATGCATCAGTATCTGTCCCTGTAAATCTAGATGCAGCCATAAGCTGATGAGAGATCTTATTTTTTTTAGCTGTGTCAATGAGTAATTTTAATAAATTATTCTGAACTGCAGGCCCAAAAGTTAAAGCAGGCCCATTACCTGATTTAATGTCTCCACTTTTCTTCTTATCATACATTGGAGAGTTAGTGTCATGAGTAACATCAGTAACTATAGCAACATCTGGATTTATCCTCTCAGCTATCATTTGTGCTCCTCTTAGACCAATTTCTTCTTGAACAGAGTTTACAATATACAATCCAAAATTTAATTTCTTTTTATTCTGATGAAGTCTTTTAGCAACCTCAGCAATCATAAAACCTCCCATTCTATTATCAAGAGCTCTACCAGTATAATAATTTTTATTTAAGACCATGAGCTCATCTTCAAAAGTAATCACACATCCAACATGAATCCCTAATTTCTCAACTTCTTTCTTTGAAGAACATCCCACATCAATAAAAATATTTTTTAAAGAAGGTGTTTGCTCAGTCTTAGGATCTCTTACATGAATAGCAGGCCATCCAAAAACTCCTTTAACAACACCTTTTTCTGTTTGAATATTAACTCTTTTAGAGGGAGCAATTTGGTGATCAGAACCTCCATTTCTAATTACATATATATAACCATCGTCAGTAATATAATTCACAAACCATGAAATTTCATCTGCGTGAGCTTCAATAACCACCTTATATTTAGATTCTGGATTTATAACTCCAACAACTGTACCATATGTATCAGATATATATTCATCTATATATGGGGTAATATAATCAAGCCATATTCTTTGACCAGATGATTCAAATCCAGTAGGTGAATGATTATTTAAGTACTTAAACAAAAAATCTTTACTATGTTTATCCATTATTCTTGTTTTACGTAAAAAATGTCTTCAGATTCTTTTTTCATTAGGTACTCTTCTCTAGCATACTTCTCAAGAATCTCTTCATCACTTTCAAATTTTTCTTTGTCTATAGAGACTTTATCAATCTCTTGAACATAAAATTCCTTTTCAGTTCTTAGCTCATCCAATTTCTGGGATAACCTAAACCTATTGACAAAGCCATTAGAATCAATTATTGTCATCCAAATAAGAAAAGAAATAAAAAAAATAAAATAAAAATTTTTTAAATGATGTCTAAACTTTTGAGGAACCATATTCCAAATATAAATATTTATTTAGAAGGAAATTTTGCTTTATCACCTAAATCCTCTTCAATTCTAAGAAGCTGATTATATTTTGCAATTCTATCTGACCTTGATAAAGAACCTGTCTTTATTTGTCCAACATTTAATCCAACTGCAATATCTGATATTATAGTATCCTCTGTCTCCCCAGATCTATGAGATATAACAGCAGTCCAACCTGAATCTTTAGCTAAGTTTATTGCGTTTATAGTTTCTGTTAATGTCCCAATTTGATTAGGTTTAATAAGAATAGAGTTAGCACTTTTTTCTTTTATGGCTCTTCTCAGATATTTTAAATTAGTAACTAATAAGTCATCCCCAACTAGCTGACATCTATCCCCAATAGAACTAGTTAATAAACCCCAACCTTCCCAGTCATTTTCATCACAACCATCTTCAATACTATCAATGGGATAATTATCAACCAAACTTTTCAAATAATCCACTTGATCATGTGAATTTCTAACATCACCATTTTTACCCTCAAAAATGCGGTAATCATATAGACCATCGTTATAGAATTCTGACGCCGCACAGTCCATAGCTAGAGTGATATCTTTACCAGCTATAAATCCTGCCTTCTCAATAGAACTCAAGATAGTTTCAATAGCTTCCTCTGTTCCCCCACCAAAATTCGGAGCGAATCCACCTTCATCACCAACAGCAGTACTTAACTTATTATCTTTTATTATTGACTTTAAAGTATGAAATATTTCAGCGCCATATCTAAGTGCTTCACTAAATGAATTTGCACCAACTGGCCTTATCATAAACTCTTGAAAGGCAATAGGAGCATCAGAGTGTGACCCTCCGTTAATTATATTCATCATAGGAACAGGTAATAAATTTGCTTTTTCACCACCTAAATATCTATAAAGAGGTTTATTGTTCACTTTAGATGAAAGTTGTGCACAAGCAAGAGAAACACCAAGGATAGCATTTGCACCAAGATTAGATTTATTATGAGATCCATCAAGATCAATTAAAAGATTATCAATTTCTTTTTGATTTTCACAATTTCTACCAAGCAATTCATTGGATATTATATTATTTATATTACTTACAGCCTTATTAACAGCTTTTCCTAAGTACTCTTTCCCTCCGTCTCTTAACTCAACAGCCTCATTTTCACCTGTAGAGGCCCCAGATGGGACAGCTGCTCTACCCATAATATTATTTTCAGAGTAGATATCAACCTCAACTGTAGGGTTCCCTCTAGAATCTAAAATTTGCCTTCCCTTAACTTTTATTATTTTACTCATTATTGATCATATTTATAAAGTCATCAAACAAATATCTTGAATCATGAGGACCTGGAGATGATTCAGGATGGTATTGAACTGAAAAAGCTTTTTTCCCTTTTACTTTTATTCCCTCAACTGTATCATCATTAAGGTTAACATGAGTTAATTCTAAAGATGTTGATTTTTTTATTTCATCCATAGAAACACCAAAACCATGATTTTGAGATGTGACCTCAGATTTTCCAGATGATAAATTCTTAACTGGATGATTAATCCCTCTGTGGCCATTATGTAATTTGTAAGTAGCTACATCACATGCTCTAGCTAGAATCTGATGTCCAAGACATATTCCAAATACTGGCTTATCCTTTTTCATAATTTCTTTTACAGTATTGACAGCATAATCCATAGAGGCTGGATCACCTGGCCCATTAGAAATAAAGTACCCATTAGGTTTCCATTGCTGCATCTTTTCAAATGGTGTCTTAGCAGGAAAAACCTTACACAAAACCCCTCTATCATTAAAATTTTTAAGTATAGATCTTTTACAACCAAGATCTAAAACAGCAACTTTAAGATCAGATTTTTCATCGCCATATATATATTCCTTTTTTGTTGTTACCTGAGAAGATAACTCTAAATTTTTCATAGGAGGAACATCATCTAAAATAGTTTTAAGTTTTTTGACGTCAAGAATATCGCTTGAAATAATTGCATTCATTGCTCCTTTATCTCTTATGTGTTTCACTAATTTTCTTGTATCAATATCGTAAATTGCTACTGTGTTATTTTTTATAAAATATTCTTCTAGACTTTCATCTGAATTAGATCTACTATAAATTTCAGAATACTCATTAATTATAACTCCATTAATTTGGGGCAGATTACTTTCCTGTTCTTCTTCAATAGTTCCATAATTTCCAATATGTGATGAGGTATTAATTATTATTTGACCAAAATAAGATGGATCGGTATAAATTTCTTGATACCCAGTCATTCCTGTGTTGAAACAAATTTCACCGGTAGCAATTCCATTCTTACCAAGAGATGTGCCTTCGAAAATTGAGCCATCTTCAAGTAATAGAACTGCCGGTTTTCTAGATTTCAATTCCATTTTTTCTCAAAAATATATAATAAAAAAGGGATTAAATAAATTTAATCCCTTTAAATTATCAATTTTAATATAGATACTATTTTGACTTTTTATCTTTTGAATCTTTAGAGTCTTTTTTAACTACTTTTTTTTCTTTTGTAGTAGGTTTGGACTCTCGACTAGATGCTACTTCTGCCTTAGACTTCTTTCTTCTTCTTCTTCTAGATTTAGTGCCTTTATCGCTCTCTTCTGCCCCTAATAATAAGGTATTATAATCAACCAATTCAATTATAGACATCTCGGCATTATCTCCTAATCTAAAACCAGTTTTAATGATTCTAGTATATCCACCGGGTCTTGAAGCAATCTTCTCAGATACTTTATTAAATAACTCATTTACTGCGTCTTTATCTTGTAAAAGAGAAAAAACTGATCTTCTAGAATGTGTTGTGTCAGATTTAGATTTTGTCAGTAAAGGCTCAACAAACTTTCTGAGTGCTTTAGCCTTTGCCAATGTAGTCTCAATCTTTTTATGTAAAATCAAAGATGATGCCATATTAGAAAGCATAGACTTTCTATGAGGAGCTTTCCTACTCAAATGGTTAAATCTTTTACCGTGCCTCATTAATCTAAATTATACTTAGTTAAATCCATACCAAAGTTGAGACCTTTATTATCAACAAGTTCCTCAAGCTCAGTTAATGATTTCTTTCCAAAATTTCTAAATTTCATCATATCCGATATTTCGATACTTACTAGGTCTCCTAAGGTTTTGATATCAGCAGCCTTGAGACAGTTATAAGCTCTAACTGACAAATCAAGATCATTTAATGAAGTTTTAAGGAGCTTTCTCATGTGAAGTAATTCCTCGTCAACAACTTCTATCTCATCTGAATTATCTTCAGCAAATTCCATATCCTTGTCTGAGAATAGATAGAAATGTTTAATTAGTAACTGAGCAGAACCTTTCAACGCATCTTCTGGGTGAATAGAACCATCAGTCTCAATATCTAAAATCAATTTCTCAAAATCAGTTTTTTGCTCAACTCTAGTATTCTCTATACTATACTTAACATTAATAATTGGAGTAAATACAGAGTCAATAGAAATAAAATCAACGTCTGATGTAGTAGAGTTATTTTCTTCAGAAGAAACATATCCTCTTCCCTTCTCAACTTTAAGTTCAATAGAAAATTTAACTTTTTTACTAAGTGTACATATCTCTTGATCTGGATTAAGCACCTCATAAGAGCTTGTGCTTTTAGCAATATCTCCAGCAGTAAATGTGCCTTTTTTATCAAAGGATACTACTACACCCTTCTCTGGGTTTTCTGTTAATGATTTAAACCTTATAGTTTTTAAATTTAAAATGATCTCAGAAACATCTTCTACGATCCCATCTATAGTTGAAAACTCATGTTGAATGCCTGGAATTTTAATTCCAGTAACTGCATACCCTTCTAAAGAGGATAATAATACTCTTCTTACAGCATTACCAATAGTTAGTCCATAACCTGGTTGTAGTGGAGAGAATGTAAAAATACCGTGAAAATCATCGGCTTTTTCCATTACTATTTTATCTGGTAATTGAAATGAAAGTAGTGACATAATTTTTAAAGTTTATTTATACAATATTTTTTATTTTGAATACAATTCAACAATTAATTGTTCATTAATATTTTCTGGTATTGACTCTCTATCAGGATAAGTTACAAGTTTTCCAAGAAGAGATTTATCATCCCATTCTAACCACTTATACTTGTTAGCGGTTTTATTAGATACACTTTCAGATATTGCTACAAGAGACTTAGATCGTTCTCTAACAGCTACCATATCCCCTTCTTTTAATGTGTATGATGGGATATTAACGAGGTTTCCGTTGACAGTAATATGCTTATGAACAACGAGTTGTCTAGCTGATCGTCTAGTTGGTGCAATACCTAATCTATAAACAACATTATCAAGCCTAGCTTCAAGCAGCTGCAATAAATTTTCACCTGTTATGCCATCTTTTCTAGTTGCTTTATCAAACATATTTCTAAACTGTTTCTCTAAAATACCATATAAGTATTTCGCTTTTTGCTTCTCAGCAAGTTGTATAGCATATTCAGATTTTTTTCTTCTTCTACCTCTTCCATGCTGTCCCGGTGGGTGTGGCTTTTTCTCTAATGCCTTAGTATCACCAAATATCGGTTCTCCATATTTTCTCGAAATCTTTGATTTAGGTCCAGTATATCTTGCCATTATTAAATAATTTAAACTCTTCTTCTTTTAGGTGGTCTACATCCGTTATGAGGCAAAGGAGTTACATCATTAATTGACATAACATCTAACCCTGCATTTTGAATTGCTCTGATAGCTGAATCTCTTCCAGCACCAGGACCTTTAATAAAAATATCTACTTTTCTAAGACCAAGTTCAAATGCAGTTTTTACAGCATCATCTGTCGCTATTTGAGCTGCAAAAGGTGTGTTTTTCTTTGACCCTCTAAAACCCATTTTACCAGCAGAAGACCATGATATTACCTGACCTATTTCATTGGTAATAGAAATGATGATGTTATTAAAAGAACACTTTATATGAGCTTGACCATTCTTATTAACAACAACGACTCTCTTTTTAGATTTATCTTTTTTCTTATTCATTATTTAACTGCTTTCTTTTTGTTTGCAACTGTTTTTCTTTTTCCTTTCCTTGTCCTTGAGTTATTTTTTGTTTTCTGACCTCTAACAGGGAGACCTTTTCTATGTCTCAATCCTCTGTAGCAACCAATATCTAACAATCTTTTGATATTTAATCTTATCTCGGACTTAAGATCGCCTTCAGTCTTAAATTCATTAGAAATAATATTTCTAATTTTATTTGACTCATCCTCAGTCCAATCAGAAACTTTTTTCTCTAAGCTAACTCCTGCCTCATTTAATATTTTAATAGCAGAGCTTCTGCCTAGACCATATATGTAGGTCAATGCAACTTCTCCCCTTTTATTATCTGGAATATCTATACCTGCAATTCTCATAATCTAACCTTGCCTCTGTTTAAATCGAGGATTTTTTTTATTAATTACATAAACCTTACCCTTCCTTCTAATGACTTTGCAGTCATTGCTTCTTTTCTTAACTGATGCTCTAACTTTCATTTTACTTATATCTAAACGTTATTCTAGCCTTTGTTAAATCATATGGCGACATCTCTAGTTTTACCTTATCTCCAGGCAAGAGTCTGATGTAAAACATTCTCATCTTACCAGAAATGTGAGCTGTCACAATATGCCCATTGTCTAATTTAACTCTAAACATTGCGTTAGACAGTGCTTCAGTTACTATACCGTCTTGTTCTATCGCTTTCTGTTTAGCCATAATTAAACACTTCTACCTTTTATTTTACCTGATTTCATCATACCATCATAATGTCTCATCAGTAAATAACTTTCTATCTGCTGTAGAGTATCTAATATTACTCCAACCATAATTAACAAAGATGTCCCTCCATAAAACTGAGCAAAACTCTGATTTACACCAAACATCATTGCAAAAGCTGGTAATATTGCTACTACAGCTAAAAGAATCGAACCTGGAAGAGTTATTCTATCCATAACATTAGATATAAAATCTGATGTTTCAGGACCAGGTTTAATTCCCGGAATAAATCCGTTATTTCTTTTCATATCATCAGCCATTTTATTAGGATTGACTGTAATTGCGGTATAAAAAAAAGTAAACGCAATTATCAATGCTGCAAAGGTTACATTATACAACCAAGACTGCATGTTTGAAAAAGAGGTTGCAATATATTGAAAAAAATCTGAATTTTCAGCAAACTGGAGGCCAATTATAGCAGGTAAAAACATCAAGGCCTGAGCAAAAATAATAGGCATAACACCTGAAGAATTAACCTTTAAAGGAAGATATTGCCTTTTACCACCGTAAAGACTACTCCCTACAACTTGTTTTGCGTACTGAACAGGGATTCTTCTTATTGCTTGAACAAGCATTACAGTAAACATAACTACTAAAAACAAGACTCCTATCTCTATAAGAAAGAATAGAGCCTGGTTCATACCTCTAGATAGAGCCTCGGCAACTATACTTCCAGGAAATCTTGAGATTATTCCTACCATAATAAGCATTGAAATACCATTTCCTATTCCCTTATCAGTTATCTTTTCTCCAAGCCACATACAGAATATAGTACCAGAAGTAAGAATTACTAAACTAGAAATAGTAAATAAAAATTTATTTTGTACAAGTATAGCCTCTGCAGGTATAGTTCCTGATATATATGCTGTACTTTGGAACAAACATATAACTATGGTTAGATACCTAGTTATTTGAGTCATCTTCTTTCTTCCGCTATCTCCCTCTTTTTGAAGTTTTTGAAAATACGGTAAAGCCACACCAAGAAGCTGCACCACAATTGAGGCAGATATATATGGCATGATACCTAAAGCAAAGATGGATGCATTACTAAACGCGCCTCCAAGGAAAGTATCTAACAGGCCAAAAATACCTCCTGCACTTTGTTGTAACTTCGAAGGATCAATTCCTGGAAGTACAACAAAAGAACCTAATCGAAAGATTATCAAAAAAAATACGGTATTGATAATTCTATTTCTTAACTCTTCTATTGAGAAGATATTTTTAATTGTATCAAACAGTTTAATCATTAATCAATTTCTTAACTTTTCCACCTGATTTCTCTATAGCTTTTATTGCTGTAGCTGAAAAATAGTGCGAAGTAACATTTACTTTAGCTTTTAGTTTACCTCTTCCAAGAACTTTAATAAGATCAGATTTTTTTGCATAACCATTCTTTATTAAAAATTCAGGATTAATTTCTTTTACCTTAGAAGATTCACATAGTGTCTGGATTGTATCTAAATTAATAGGTTTAGTTTCTATCCTATTTGGAGATCTAAAGCCAAATTTCGGAACCCTCCTATATAATGGCATCTGCCCTCCTTCAAATCCAGCTTTTCTTGAATATCCAGATCTTGACTGAGCACCTTTATGTCCTCTAGTCGATGTTCCTCCTCTTCCAGAACCTTGTCCTCTAGCTATCCTCTTACCTGGTTTTGTTGATCCCTCTGCCGGTTTTAAAGTATGTAGTTTCATTATTTTACTTCTTTTACTTCTTTTACTTC
>CAYXSW010000002.1:0-50159 GCA_964467915.1 uncultured Marinoscillum sp. | reverse complement strand
TTTTACTTCTTTTACTTCTTTTACTTCAATTAAATGATTTACTTTATTAATCATACCTCTTACTTGAGGTGTCATTATCTTTTCTACAGTTCTATTGATTTTACCTAAACCTAATGCAGAAATTGTCTTTTTCTGTCTAGCGGTTTGAGATATTGTACTCTTAACTTGAGTAATAGAAACCTTTATTTTTTTTTCCTTAGCCATTAAATACCTTTTTTAAACTTACACCCCTTTGCTTAGCAATCGCAAGTGGATCTCGTAATCTAATCAATCCATCAAAAGTTGCTTTCACAACATTATGAGGATTCGAAGAACCTTTAGACTTTGCTAAAACATCTTTAATTCCAGCACTTTCCATAACAGCTCTCATAGCACCTCCGGCTATTACACCAGTACCAGGTGAAGCAGGCTTAATAAGAACAAGTCCCCCACCATATTTACCAAGTATTTCGTGTGGAATAGTGTTTTTATATACAGGAACATTAATAAGGTTTTTCTTAGCATCATCAGTTCCCTTAATTATAGCATTAGTGACTTCATTAGCTTTACCTAATCCATAACCAACAACTCCATTTTCATTTCCTACAACTACAATAGCAGAAAAACTAAACCTTCTACCGCCTTTCACAACCTTAGCTACTCTTTGAATTGAGACAACTTTTTCCTTTAATTCTAAATCACTTGCTTTAATGTTTTTCATATTATTAAAAAATTAATCCTCCTTCTCTTGCCCCTTCTGCAAAAGATTTTATTTTACCATGGTATATGTAACCTCCTCTATCAAAAAGCACTTTTTTGATTCCTTTTTTCTCAGCCTTTTCAGCTAATTTAATTCCAACCTCTTTTGAGGATTCTACATTATTTTTACCAAATTTCTTTATATCTACTGATGAACAAGAAACTAATGTGTTTCCACTCATGTCATCAATAATCTGAGAATAAATTGCTTTATTACTCTTGAATACAGAGACCCTGGGCCTTTCCTTTGTGCCTGATATTTTAGATCTGATACTTTTTCTTATTTTAAGTCTTCTTTTTTCCTTATTAACACTCATATTTATAAAATTTATGCAGCAGCAGCAGTTTTACCAACTTTTCTTCTAACGTATTCTCCAACAAACTTAACTCCTTTACCTTTATATGGCTCAACCGGTCTCAATGATTTCAATTTTGCGGAAATTTGTCCAATAAGTTGTTTATCAATACCATTTAAAGTTATCACAGGAGCTTTACCTTTCTGAGTCTCTGTAGCCACTTTTAATTCTTCGGGTATTTGAAAATATATGTTGTGAGAGTATCCAAGACTTAAATTCAGCAAATTACCTTGATTTGAGGCTTTATAACCAACACCAACTAATTCCAGTTTATGTTCATAGCCTTCTGAAACACCATAAACAGCATTATTAATTAAAGATCTGTAGAGGCCATGAAGTGCCTTATGTCTTTTCTGTTCAGATGGTCTACTAACTGTTAGTGCGTTATCTTCAATTTTAATCTTAAAATCAGGATCAAAATTTTGATTAAGTTCCCCTTTTGGTCCTTTAACATTAACAACTGAACCGTTAACATTTACAGTGACACCTTCCGGAATTGAAATTGGATTTAAACCTATTCTTGACATATCATTTAATTAATAAACATAACATAAAACTTCTCCACCTATTTTTAATTTTCTTGCCTCTTTATCTGTTATTACACCTTTAGAGGTAGATAAAATTGCTATTCCAAGCCCATTAATTACTCTAGGTAAATTTTCAAAGTTTACATACTTTCTTAAACCAGGCTTACTAACTCTTGAAATTTTTTCAATAGCAGATAGATTTGTCCTTGGATTGTATTTGAGAGCAATTTTAATTGTTCCCTGTGGACCTTTATCCTCAAACTTATAGTTAGTTATAAAACCCTTATCATGAAGGACCTTTGTTATTTCTTTTTTAATATTTGAGGCAGGAATCTCAACAATTCTTTTGTTTGCTGTTATAGCATTTCTAATTCTTGTTAAAAAGTCTGCAATTGTATCAGTATTCATATTCTTTTTTTAAAAAGCTTGCAAATTTAATCAATTAAAGTAAAGTTTACCAACTAGCCTTAGTTATACCAGGTATCTTCCCCTCAGAAGCCATCTTTCTAAATTCCAATCTAGATATACCAAACTTTCTCATATAACCTTTTGGTCTACCGGATAAGCTACATCTATTATGTAGTCTAACAGAAGATGAGTTTCTTGGGAGTTTATCAAGTCCTTCCCAGTCACCTTTAGCTTTAAGCTCAGCCCTTTTGGCAGCGAGCTTATCAACAAGCTTTCTTCTTTTTAGATCTCTAACTTTAACTGCGTTTTTTGCCATAATTTATATTTAATTTTTTGAGATAAAAGGCATTCCAAAAGCCTTTAACAACTCATAACTTTCTTTATCGGTATTTGAATCAACAACTATTGTAATATTCATTCCTGTAACCTTATTGATTTTATCAATACTTATCTCTGGAAAGATAATCTGCTCTTTAACCCCTAATGTGTAATTACCATGTCCGTCAAAACCTTTATTATTTAGACCTCTAAAATCCCTAACTCTAGGAAGAGATACAGAAATTAATCTATCTAAAAACTCATACATCATATCTCCTCTCAGAGTAACTTTAGCTCCAATTGGGAGGTCCTCTCTCAACTTAAAGTTTGATATAGATTTCTTAGCTTTTGTAGCTACAGCCTTCTGTCCTGTAATTAATGTAAGTTCATCAACACCAGCCTGAATTAATTTTTTATCATTTACTGCTGCACCTAAACCCTGATTAATTGAAATCTTTTTAATCTTAGGAACCTGCATAATAGATTTATATTGAAGCTTTTCCATTAGAGCTGGAGAAATTTCTTCAATATATTTTTTCTTTAATCTTGGAAATCCCATTATTATATAATTTTATTTGTTTTTTTAGATAATCTTTCGATTTTACCATCTTTATTTCTTTTCCTATAAATCTTTGTTGGTTTACCGTCAGAAGGATCAACTAACATTAAATTACTTATATGAATTGGTGACTCTTGCTTTTCAATACCTCCCTTTGGATTATCAGCTGAAGGCTTTATATGTTTTGTTGAAAGGTTAATACCCTCAACTATTGCTTTATACTTTGATGGAAATACAGTAAGAACTTTAGCAGACTTGCCTTTATCGTTCCCTGACAAAACATAAACAGTATCTCCTTTTTTAATATGTATTTTCATGTATATATATTTATAGTACTTCAGGTGCAAGTGAAAGTATTTTCATAAAGTTTTTTTCTCTTAGCTCTCTTGCAACAGGACCAAAGACCCTAGTACCCTTTAGCTCATCATTTTCATTTAATAAAATTGCTGCATTGTCTTCAAATCGTATATAAGAACCATCTTTTCTTCTAACTTCTTTTTTTGTTCTTACCACAACAGCTCTTGTAACCGCTCCCTTTTTGACAGAACTTGAAGGTATAGCATGTTTTACAGAGACAACAATTTTATCTCCAACTGAAGCATATCTTTTCTTTGTGCCACCAAGGACTCTGATACAAAGTACCTCTTTAGCACCACTATTATCAGCAACCTTTAATCTACTTTCTTGTTGTATCATAACTATTTTACTTTTTCAACTATTTTAGTTAACCTCCACCTCTTCTTTTTACTTATAGGTCTTGTCTCCATCACCCTAACCAAATCACCAATATCACATTGATTATTTTCGTCATGAGCAGTAAGTTTTGAGGATTTCTTAACAAATTTACCATAAATAGGGTGCTTAACTCTTCTCTGCACTTCAACCGTAATAGTCTTATCCATTTTATTACTAGTAACTATTCCCTCTCTCTGTTTTCTTAAGTTTCTTTCCATATCATTAAGCTTTTAATGCCTTATTATTTATTTCTGTTTTAATTCTTGCAACAAATCTTCTTGCAACTTTAATTCTCATAGGATTTTCAATAGGAGTAGCAGCATGAGAAAAAATCAATTTTTCAAGATTTTCTTTCTCAACAACCAACTTCTTTTGAAGTTCTTCAACCGATAAAGCTCTTAATTCTGAATTCTTCATATTATTCTGCGTAATCTCTTCTAGTTACAAATTTTGTTCTGACTGGTAATTTCTGAGCAGCTAATCTCAAGGCCTCTTTAGCTTCAGCAATAGTTACACCACCTACCTCAAACATAATTGTTCCAGGTTTAACTACAGCAACCCAATACTCAGGAGCACCCTTACCTTTACCCATCCTTACCTCTGCAGGTTTTTTAGTGATTGGCTTATCTGGAAAAATTCTTATCCACACTTGACCTTCACGTTTCATTTTTCTTGTAACAGCAATCCTAGCAGCTTCTATTTGTCTTGAAGTGATCCAGCCAGCCTCTAAAGATTTAGTCCCAAAAGACCCAAAACTTATAGTATGACCCCTCTGAGCAATACCTTTTACTCTACCTTTCTGTTTTTTTCTAAATTTTGTTCTCTTTGGTTGTAACATTTTTCTTCAATTAGGCTTTAAAAGTATTTTTACTTCCAACATTTAGTGATAGGCTTCTTTTACCAACAACTTCACCCTTGTATACCCATACCTTAACTCCAATTTTTCCGTAAATAGTCTGAGATTCACAAATTGCATAATCTATATCAGCTCTAATTGTATGTAATGGAGTTTGCCCCTCCTTGTACTGTTCTGATCTAGCCATCTCAGCTCCACCAATTCTACCTGAAACTTTAACTTTAATTCCCTTAGCTCCTACTCTCATTGCAGACGCTATAGCTTGCTTCATAGCTCTTCTATGTGATATTCTAGCTCTCAACTGTTGAGCAATGGAATCACCAATTAGTTTTGCATCTATTTCTGGTCTCTTTATTTCAAAAATATTGATTTGGATATCTTTTCCAGTAATTTTCTTTAGCTCATTTTTAAGCTTATCAACTTCAGAACCTCCTTTACCAATAATAATACCAGGTCTAGCAGTATGAATTGTGATCTCCAACAGCTTCATTGTTCTCTCTATAACAACTTTAGAGATACCACCTCTTGGTATTCTAAGACCTATATAATTTCTTATCTTGTAATCTTCGACGATTTTTTCAGAGAAATTTTTTCCTCCGTACCAGCTAGATTCCCAACCCTTAATGATTCCTAGTCTTAGACCTATTGGATTAATTTTTTGCCCCATCTTTTTTATTTTGATTTTTTAAGCTATCTAATACAATTGTAATATGATTAGACCTCTTTCTAATTCTATGAGCTCTACCCTGTGGAGCAGGTCTCAATCTTTTTATCATCTTACCGCCATTTACAAAAATTTCTTTGATAAATAGCTCTGCATCCTCAATCTTATCATCTTTATTTTTTTCTTGCCAATTAGAAATAGCGGATAGTAGAAGTTTTTCCATTCTCTTAGATCCAATTTTAGCATCAAATTTTAAAGTGTTTAATGCTAAGTCAACTCCCATGCCTCTAATCAAATCAGCTATCAATCTCATTTTTCTTGGAGAAGTTGGGACGTTTTTAAGTTTTGCTATTGCTTCCATTATCTATTTTTTTTATTTACATGTCCCCTAAAGTTCCTTGTAGGAGAAAACTCTCCTAATTTGTGGCCTACCATGTTTTCAGTTATATATACTGGGATGAACTTATTTCCATTATGAACAGCAAAAGTGTGTCCAACAAAATCTGGAGATATCATAGATCTTCTAGACCAAGTTTTTATAACGCCTTTGCTACCTTTATCGTTAGCATCTTCAATCTTTTTTCTAAGTCTGAAGTCAATATATGGTCCTTTTTTTAATGATCTAGCCATTTTCTACTTTCTTTTTTTAATAATAAGTTTATCAGAATATTTATTTTTCTTTCTAGTCTTGAGACCCTTGCTGTAAAGACCACTTCTAGATCTAGGATGTCCCCCACTAGCTTTGCCTTCACCACCACCCATGGGATGATCTACTGGGTTCATAGCTACAGCCCTAACTCTAGGTCTTTTACCTAACCACCTATTCCTACCTGCTTTTCCAAGTCTTGTATTCATATGGTCAGAATTTGATACAGCACCAATTGTAGCCCTGCAAGTTAGAAGAACTAATCTCATTTCTCCAGATGGTAATTTTAGAGTTGCATATTTACCTTCTTTTGCAACAAGCTGAACATATGAGCCAGCACTTCGTGCCATCGCTGCGCCTTTCTTAGGGAATAATTCTACATTATGAATTATAGTTCCTAAGGGGATATTCTCTAGACTCAAGCAATTTCCAACTTCGATAGGAGAAGAGTTACCAGACATAACTTTCAGACCTACTTTCAGACCATTAGGTGCAATAATATAACTCTTTTCACCATCAACATATGATATTAATGCAATATTAGCTGATCTATTTGGGTCGTATTCAATACTTTTTACTGAAGCTTCAATATCGTCTTTAGTTCTTTTAAAATCAATGAGTCTCATTTTTCTTTTGTGACCCCCACCTATATTTCTAACAGTCATTTTACCACTACTGTTTCTGCCACCAGATTTCTTAAGTGATTTTAGAAGTGATTTTTCTGGAGAACTTGAAGTTATCTCATCAAAAGAAGGAGCAATTCTAAATCTAAGACCTGGAGTGATTGGTTTAATTTTCTTTGACATCACTTAAAATTTAAATTTGTGAGTAAAAATCAATAAACTCACCTTCTTTTAATTGAACAATAGCTTTCTTATATGACGGTTTTCTACCGCTAACAATACCTGTCTTCGTAAACTTAGATATTGATTTCCCTAAGACATTTATGGTATTAACACTGACAACATTAACATCATAAGTTTTTTCGACAGCTTTCTTTACCTGAACTTTGTTAGCTTTTGTGTCAACAATAAAAGAAAACTTTCCCTTATCATTAGATGATGTAGCCTTTTCAGTAAGAATTGGTTTTATGAGTATTGCCATTTTACTTTAAAATTTCATTTAACTTTTTTACAGAATCCTCCACAAATAACACACTGTCAGCATTAACTATATCATAAGTGTTGATATCGTCAACTTTTTTAACAATTGCATTTTTCAAATTGTTAGAAGATAAAATAATATTTTTACTACTTTCAAAAGTTAAGAGTAACGACTTTTTATTTTCAATTGAAAAATTTGAAAGAATACTAACATACTCTTTTGTCTTTGGAGATTTCAAATCAAAATTCTCCAAAATAACAACTGACTTCTCTTTTATCTTATGAGAAAGAGCAGACTTCCTTGCTAAATCTTTTACTTTTCTATTTACCTTATTTTTATATTCTCTAGGTTCTGGTCCAAAAATCTGTCCACCACCTTTAAACAATGGAGATTTAATACTTCCAGCTCTTGCAGTACCCGTTCCTTTTTGTTTCTTAATTTTTCTAGTAGAACCTACAATCTCTGATCTTCCTTTTACCTTACTATTACCTTGTCTCTGATTAGCAAGATAGCTTTTTACATCAAGATATATGGCATGGTCATTAGGTTTAATAGAAAAAATCTTATCAGATAACGTAATCTTTTTTCCACTAGTTTTTCCTGAAATTTTATTTATATCTACTTTCATAAATTTATTAATTTGATAAAACTACATATGAGTTTTTAGATCCAGGAACAGACCCTCCAACGTAAATTAAATTTTCATTTTTATCAATCTTTAAAATCCTAAGATTTTGCATTGTCACCTTATCACCACCCATTCTACCAGCCATCCTCATGCCTTTAAATACCCTAGAAGGTGTTGAACCAGCTCCAATAGAACCTGGAGCTCTATTTCTGTTATGCTGTCCGTGAGTATTTTGACCAACTCCAGCAAAATTATGTCTTTTTACTACACCTTGAAATCCTTTACCTTTAGAGACTGATGTTACATCAAGAAACTCATTTTCATTAAAAACATCTCCAAGTTTTACTTCCATTCCCAATTTGACTTTACTATCAAATTCTTTCCTAAAATTTCTAAACTCAACTATCTTCTTCTTAGGCTGGACATTAGAAACTGCAAAATGTCCTTTTATAGACTTATTAGCCTTACTAGACTTTAGATCATCATATGACAATTGAATTGCCCTGTAACCATCCTTGTCTCTATCTTTAATTTGTGTTACAAAACAAGGGCCCGCTTCAATTACAGTACATCCAACGCTTCTGCCTCTAGCATCGAACACGTTTGTCATACCTAATTTTTTTCCTATAATTCCTGACATTTTCTATATATTCTTTACCTAAAATGTGTGCAAAGATAACAATTTAAGATGTTCTGTCAAATAATAGAAAAGTTATTTTTAATAAAAAATTGATTTAGAATTTCACTAATTAGACTTGATAATTTTTCTAATTTCAAGTAAGTTATCTCCCTCATAAATAACTAAAAAAATGATCCCTGAATTAATACCATTTAATAGTATTTCTTCATAGATTTTTGACCTATATGATCTGCTGATATCAATAAATACTCTACCATTAGAATCTATTAGCTTGTAGTTTAATACTTCACTAGTTATAAAATCTGATTCTATAGTGATTTTTTCAAAAGTAGGATTAGGGTATATTATTAATCTTACATCATTTTTTTCTAGACCTAGTACTGCACCCTCAAACTCTTCAAACAAAATCCAATTTAAATTAAAAGGTGTTTTTTTAAACAATAATCTAAGCTTTCTATCGCCAGACTCTAAATAAATCTTTGGAAAGTCTGTAAAAGTAACCCAATCCTGCCAGCCATTAGTTGCAGGGAAAGATATTGTATGTAAAATTTCATATGTGGAATCATATAACAATTGCAGCTCAATAGTTCCTCCATTTGCATAATCCTGACTCCCATCTGAAGCAACCCTATAACTTAAGTCATAATATCCAGTTTTTGTGACATTAATGATATAATCAACATAATCAGCTGAATCTAAATATCCAATGTTTTGACCCCCTCCCTCATCTTCAGACATTTCCAAAGAAATTCCATCCTGATAAACAAAATCTTCAGCCTGAACATACCCAGGTATTGGTATACCTACTGAAACAGAGTCATCAAACAAAAACCAGTTTAGATTAAAAGGTCCTCCTAATATTTTTAATCTGATTTGATGCTTACCTGAATCAAGATTTAAAGCCTTACTAGTATTTTCCCAATCTTGCCATCCAGTGGTAGCAGGAATAATTATATTTTGAAGGAAATCAAATGAATTAGAATTAGAATCATAGATACTTAACTCAACTTGGCCACCAGAAGACCAAGCTGGATCTGCAGCTGTTCTGTATGTTACATTGTATATACCTGATGTTTGAACATCAACATAGTAGTCTGCATAATCACCATTATCTAGACTACCTACATTAAACCCTCCACCTTCATCAGATGTGTTTTCTAACTCCATTCCTTTTTGAAAGAAATAATGTTCTGCCTCAATTTTTCCGGGAATTTCATGAACAAATGAAATCTTATTTTTCACTAATTTATCGGAAAACCTAGACAATGGTTTTTTGTCTGTAGATTTAATAGAATTACCATTATAAGAAATTAGAATTGAATCTGTAGGCTGAATATTTTGATTAAGCTCTATTACTATAGATCTTGGATAAATAGGAAATAAAATATTTTTAATATCAACTAAATCATTATTAATTTTTACTTGAAAATTCGATAAAGTAATCTCAGACGTATTATCAAGATCTTTATTAGTATTTAATAAAATAGTATTTTCATTTGAGGTAAATGAATTCATATAATGAGTCGTAGCTAAAGATATATCTCCAATTCTCTCAAATTCGAAAAAACCTAGATTAAATGTTCCTCTATCAACATAAAAAACAAAACTTTTGTCTGTACTATTTAAAACAAGAGAATCTACATGAACATATGACCAACTATCCCAAGCTCCTGTAGAAGACACATCGACCATCTCAGAAATCTGATTATCATTTATTTTAAAATAAAATCTTCCATCATCATCTTCTGTAGCTACTCTAATTTTTACATTATATAATCCTTCTTGATCTAAAGAAAAAGAATATTTCATCCACTCATCTCTTTCAATCCATCCAACATTAAATTCATTTGAAAGTGGGTCTTCATTACTCTGAATATCAACATTATCATTTCTATAACCCCAACCATTATTCCATGCAGAAAATTCTCCACCGTAATTAGCTTCTGAACCAGCATCATAATAAGCTTCTCCCATTATACCCATATCGAAATCCGTAGCATAAATTTTACCTGGAATAATATTATTTGCATATGGCACTGTCTCATCAGAAAAAGGTTGTCTGAATAAAGCATCAATAACATCTTTTTGATATGTAGTATTTTCAAGCTTAATGTCTTCGGTTAATTGTCTTAATCCCTCAATAGCATCTTCTTTAGAAGGAGCTGAGTTATCTCCATTCCAATAATCAACTATGTCTTTATATTTATCATTATAGTTAATAGATAAAGGAGGTTGAATTGCACCTATTCTTTTAAAAGGCCACCATGCCCAACCAATACCATTTTCTTCAAAAATTTTTACAGCATCTCTATACCAAAAATTAGAATTCTCACCAGTCTCACCCACAAAAAGAGGGACATTTAAAGAATCTCTTAAGGGTAGCATCCAATCTAAATACCCCTGATCAACTGGGCTCCAGTATTTATGAGGACTATAAACAAAATTATCATCCCATGGAGGTGTTAAACCTGTAAAATCGTTAGCAAACCAATTACCTTCAATAAATAAAATGTGATTATCTCCCTCAGCCCTTATTGCTTCAGTTATTTCTTCATATAATTCCCTTAATAAAACCCCACCAGGAATATTCCAATTAGGTTCATTAATTAGATCATAACCCGCTATCCACTCTTCGTTTTTATATCTCTTGGCAATTCTTTTCCATAACTCTACTGTTTTATGTTGATTATATTGGCTTTCCCACAAAGAGGGTTTGGTAGAATCATAATCAGAAATATCTGCATTATGTCCTTGACCCCCTGGTGCAGCATGCAAATCAATCATTAAATAGATTTCATTCTCTTTACACCATTTTAAAAGACTATCTAGAAGCACATACCCTTTCTCTTTCTCTGTATAAGCAAATGGAGAAATTTCATTTTCTATAGGTTCTGTAAAGAGATTATAGTGAATTGGAGCTCTTACTAAATTAAAGCCCCATTGTTTCATAGAATCAATATCAATTTTTCTAACATGATTTGATAGCCAATTATCATAAAACACTTCTGTTTCTTGTACCCCTATCAATTCAGCTAATCTGTCTTTAATTTGGTATTGAGTAGAAGAAAAGCCCCCTGGAGCCATCATATATCCTTCCTGAACCATCCAACCACCTAATCCCATACCTCTTAAAATCACAGTGTCACCATTTTCATTTATTATTGATTTTCCAGATGTACTTAGAAAGTTCTGAGAAAATAAGTGATTAGAAAATAATAGAAATAATAAAAGAAATTTTGCTGAATTAGTCATTGACTTTGCGAAGTAAAAAAAAAACTTTAAAATTCAATAATATAGAGATTTTAAACTTTAATTTCGACGTCTACACCACTAGGTAATTCCAGCTTCATAAGAGCATCTACTGTTTGGCTGCTGTTAGAATAGATATCTAATAACCTTTTATATGTACATAGCTTAAACTGTTCTCTTGATGTCTTATTCACATGGGGAGATCTTAGAACAGTAAATATTTCTTTTCTAGTAGGTAATGGAATTGGACCGCTTACTATGGCTCCTGTTGTTTTAACTGCCTTAACAATCTTCTCAGAACTTTTGTCTACAAGATTATAGTCAAATGATTTTAATTTAATTCTGATTTTTTGTGACATTTTAGTATTAATTTATTTCTCCGTTATTTTTTTTAATTATTTCTTCAGCAATATTTTTAGGAACACTACTATAATGAGAAAATGTCAAAGAAGCAGAAGCTCTTCCAGAACTTAAGGTTCTAAGGTCTGTAACATATCCAAATAAAGCAGAAAGGGGAACATCAGCTTTAATAATCTGAGAGTTTCCTTTCATATCCATTCCTTTCATAATTCCTCTTCTTTTGTTAAGGTCACCAGTAACACCCCCTGTGAACTCATCTGGAGTAGTTACCTCAACCGACATTATAGGTTCCATTAAAACAGGATTAGCTTTTTTTGCAGCTTGCTTAAATGCTATTCCTGCAGCTAATTCAAAAGAAAGTGAATCAGAATCAACATCATGAAAAGATCCATCATACAATCTTACCTTCATAGATTGTACAGGAAAACCTGCTAGAGGACCGTTATTCATTGCATTTTTAAACCCTTTTTCGACGGCAGGTATAAATTCTCTAGGAATTTTACCTCCAACTATCTGATTTACAAATTGAAGGCCATCACCTTCTGCATCCTCGTCTCTTGGACTTATCTCAAATACGATATCAGCAAACTTACCTCTACCACCAGATTGTTTTTTATAAACTTCCTGATGATTTGTTGAAGAAAGTATTGATTCTTTATATGCTACCTGAGGAGCACCTTGGTTTATCTCAACCTTAAATTCTCTTTTAAGTCTATCTATAATAATTTCTAAGTGAAGTTCTCCCATTCCCCTAAGTACAGTTTGACCCGTTTCCTCATCAGTGTTGACTCTCAGTGTTGGATCTTCTTCTATAAGTTTACTTACTGCCATTCCTAATTTATCAACATCAGCTTGTTGTTTTGGTTCTATAGCATAACCAATTACAGGATCAGGAAATGACATTGACTCTAATACAATTTTAGATTTTTCATCAGAGAGGGTATCTCCTGTCTTAATATCTTTAAAACCAACTCCAGCACAAATATCACCAGCATTTACAGCATCAATAGGATTTTGTTTATTTGAATGCATCTGCATAAGCCTAGAAATTCTTTCTTTTTTTCCGTTTCTATTATTAAAAATATATGATCCCGCATCGAGTTTACCTGAGTATACTCTGAAAAAACATAGCCTACCTACAAAAGGATCTGTTGCTATTTTAAATGCAAGAGCAGCAAAAGGCTCATCATTACTAGGTTTTCTTGATGTCTCTTCTTCATTGTCTGGATTTGTACCTGTTACTGGAGGCAAATCTAGAGGTGAAGGTAAATATGAACATACTGCATCTAAAAGAGCCTGGACACCTTTGTTTTTGAAAGCAGAACCACACATTACAGGAGAGAACGACATATCTATTACAGCTTTTCTAATCGCGGCCATCATCTCTTCTTTTGTTATTGAGTCAGGATCATCAAAAAATTTTTCAAGTAAATTATCATCATATTCTGCAACGCTTTCAACTAAATTTTGTCTCCACTCATCGACTATTTCTTTAAGATTATCTGGAATATCAACGAGATTATATGTCATACCCATATCATCTTCATTCCACACAATTGCCTCATTAGTAATTAAGTCAACTACTCCTTTAAAACCTTCTTCAGCTCCTATAGGAATTTGAAGAGGAACTGGTTTCGCATTCAACTTTTCCTTAATCTCTTTTACAACATTTAAAAAGTCAGCTCCAGCTCTGTCCATTTTATTAACAAAACAAATTCTAGGAACTTTGTATTTATCAGCTTGTCTCCATACAGTTTCAGACTGAGGCTCAACTCCTGAAACAGCACAAAATAATGCAACTGCACCATCAAGGACCCTTAGCGATCTTTCTACCTCAACTGTAAAATCAACGTGACCTGGAGTGTCAATAATATTTACTCTGTAATCACTTGTAGAGTCAATAAGCTTACCTTGTTGTGTAGGATACTTCCAATAAGTTGTTGTAGCAGCTGATGTAATAGTAATTCCTCTTTCCTGTTCTTGCTCCATCCAGTCCATAGTTGCAGCACCATCATGAACCTCACCAATTTTATGACTTAAGCCAGTATAGTATAATATTCTTTCTGTAGTAGTAGTTTTACCAGCATCAATATGAGCCATGATCCCGATATTTCTTAGATAATTTAAATCTTTAATTGCTGCCATAATAAATTAAAATCTAAAGTGAGAGAATGCTTTGTTAGCTTCAGCCATCCTGTGAGTGTCATCTTTCTTTTTAACAGCACCACCTTCACCTTTGGACGCTGCAATAATTTCATTTGCAAGTCTTTCTACCATAGACTTTTCATTTCTATTTCTGGCATACTGAATTAACCACTTTTGGCTTAGTGTTATTTTCCTATTTGGCCTTACTTCAATAGGCACTTGGAAATTAGCACCTCCAACTCTTCTACTTTTTACCTCAACTGATGGCATGACATTATTAAGTGCTTTCTTCCATACTTCAAGACCTTTCTCTTTAGTCTTATCCTCAACTATTTTCAATGAATCGTAGAAAATAGCATAAGAAATACTTTTTTTCCCATCATGCATTAAATTATTCACAAACTGAGTTACTAGAGTGTCCTTATATATGGGATCAGGTAAAAAGTATCTTTTCTTAGGCTTAGATTTTCTCATTTACTATTTCTTTGCTTTTGGCCTTTTGGCGCCATACTTAGATCTTCTTTGAGTTCTATCATCAACACCACCGGTATCTAAAGTACCTCTAATTACATGATATCTAACACCTGGTAAATCTTTCACTCTACCACCTCTAATTAGTACTATTGAGTGTTCCTGCAAGTTATGACCCTCTCCTGGAATGTAAGCGTTAACTTCTTTACCATGAGACAATCTAACTCTGGCCACTTTCCTCATGGCAGAATTAGGCTTCTTAGGAGTAGTAGTATATACTCTAGTACATACTCCCCTTTTTTGAGGACAAGAGTCTAAAGCTGGAGACTTTGATTTAGACTTGAGCTTCTTTCTTCCTTTTCTTACTAATTGTTGTATCGTTGGCATAATATTATTTAAATGCGACGCAAAAATAGAAATTCATACGTCTTAAACAAAATTTTTTAAGTCTTTCTAACTATATAAATTATTTGTTTGGTTGACTATTAATATCTAATGGAAATTTAGGTAATTCATTAAAATCTTTAATTTCCTCATATTTTTGTTCGTACTTTGAAATATTATCATTTAAAGCAATAGAAAATTTTTTCGCATGCTCAGGTGTGATAATAATTCTAGAATTAACTTTTGCCTTAGGTACACCAGGCATCAGTTGAATAAAATCAATAACGAATTCACTACTTGAGTGAGCTATCATTGCTAAATTTGCATATTTCCCCTTAGAAATTTCATCTGATAACTCAATATTTATCTGATTTTGTTTTTGACTCATTTTTAATCCTGTTTATTTTCTTCAACAACATCAGCATTAACAGAATCATCAAAGACAACATCTTCTTCAGACTTTGCCATAAGTTCATCATATTCCCTCTCAGATCCTACAATCATATCGCTATATTCTTTTAATCCAGTCCCTGCTGGTATTAAGTGGCCTACAATAACATTTTCTTTAAGTCCCCTTAAATCATCAGCCTTACCTCTTATTGAAGCCTCACTTAAAACTTTTGTAGTTTCTTGGAAAGAGGCTGCAGATATAAAGCTTTCCGTTCCTAAGGATGCTCTAGTAATTCCTTGTAAAGAAGGCCTAGAAACCGCTGCGTCAGCATTTCTTGTTTCAACAATTTTCTTATCATTTCTCCTCAAAGATGAATTTTCATCTCTTAATTCTCTTGATGAAATTATTTGAGCTTCTTTAAATACAACAGAATCACCAGTGTTAATTACTACTTTTTTCTCGAAAATATTGTCATTAACATTGTTAAATATAAGTTTATCAACTTTTTCATCTTGTAAGAAATTGGTATCTCCCGGGTCAATGATTATGACTTTTTGCATCATTTGTCTAACAATGACCTCTATATGCTTGTCATTAATCTTAACACCTTGTAATCTATAAACTTCTTGTATTTCATTAACTAAATAATCCTGTACTTCTGTTGGTCCTTTTATTGATAAAATATCAGCAGGTGTTATTGCTCCATCTGATAATGGAGATCCTGCTTTAACATAGTCATTATCTTGAACTAAAATATGCTTAGATAATGAAACTAAATATTTTTTCTTTGTACCATCTTTAGACTCAATAAAGATTTCTCTATTCCCTCTCTTTATTCCACCATAAGATACAACTCCATCAATTTCACTAACGACAGCTGGATTCGATGGATTTCTTGCTTCAAATAACTCAGTTACTCTTGGAAGACCTCCAGTTATATCTCTAGATTGCCCAATCATTCTTGGAATTTTTGATAAAATAGTTCCAGGATTTACAGGACTTCCCTTATCAACTGAAAGGTGAGCTCCAACAGGAATATTATATGCTTTTTCTCCATCCTTAGACTTAACAACTATTGCTGGGTTTTTAGTTTTATCTCTACACTCTACAATAACTTTCTCTTTATGTCCAGTTTGTTCATCAAATTCTTCTTTGAAAGTAATACCTTCTTCAATAGATTCAAAATCAATTTTACCTTTAAGCTCAGATAAAATAACAGCATTGTAAGGATCCCAAGCACAAAGGACATCTCCTTTACTTACTTTCTGTCCATCCTTTACTTTTAAATATGATCCATAAGGGACATTATTAGAAATAAGTGTTACTCCTTTACTATTTACTAGTTTAACTTCACCACTCCTAGCCATAACTACTTCAGCTTTTTTTCCTTCACTATCCTTTGTCGATACTGATCTAATTCCATCAAATACTGTTTTACCATCAAACTTAGCTTTAACATTTGCATCAATAGCTATATTTGAAGCTGTACCACCAACATGGAATGTTCTTAACGTAAGCTGTGTACCTGGTTCACCTATTGACTGAGCAGCAATCACTCCTACAGCTTCTCCAGTATTAACCATTTTCCCATTAGCTAAATTTCTACCATAACATTTAGCGCAAGCACCTCTTGTTGTTTCACATGTAAGCACTGATCTTATTTCTATTTCTTCAATACTAGTCTGATCAATAATTTGAGCTATTGTCTCATTTATTTCTTCTCCAGACTCAATAATAAGATCATTAGAAATTGGATCATATACATCATGGACAGTAACTCTTCCAAGAATTCTTTCCGATAATGGCTCAACAATATCCTCATTATCTTTTAAAGCACTTATTGTAACGCCTCTTAATGTACCACAATCTTCTTCATTAATAATTACATCCTGAGCTACATCAACCAATCTTCTAGTCAAATAACCAGCATCTGCAGTCTTCAGAGCAGTATCAGCTAACCCTTTTCTTGCACCGTGAGTTGAAATAAAGTACTCAATTACATCTAGACCTTCTTTGAAGTTTGAAAGAATTGGATTTTCAATAATTTCTCCAACTGATCCTGATAAATTTTTCTGAGGCTTAGCCATCAATCCTCTCATACCTCCTAACTGTCTGATTTGTTCTCTTGAACCCCTTGCTCCAGAGTCCATCATCATGTATATTGGATTAAAACCTTGATCATTATCCTCAAGCTGATTCATCAGTGTTGTAGTAAGTCTTGTATTCGCCCTAGTCCATATATCAATAACTTGGTTATATCTTTCATTATCTGTTATAAGTCCCATGTAATAATTGTCCCACACAGACTTAACCTCTTTCTTAGCTGAATCAACTAAAGATTGTTTAGCCTCTGGAATCTGAATATCTCCTAATCCCATTGACAAACCACCTTCATAAGCCATCTTAAAACCAAGTTCTTTAATATTATCAAGGAACTGTGCTGTACTAGATATTCCACATACTTTATACACTATTGAAATTATCTGCTGCAATTTCTTTTTTGTGAGTAATTCATCTATATAACCTACTTCCTTAGGAATTAAATTATTAAATAAAACCCTTCCTGCAACAGTTTCTATTACTTTATTCTCTAAAGTTCCATCAGCTGATCTCACATCAGTTCTTATCTTAATGCATGCATTTTTATCTAACTTATCTTCGTTTAGGGCAATAATAACTTCCCTTGAGCTAGAAAAAATAAGACCTTCACCTTTAAGCGGATGATCTTTAGTAGATTTTCTTCCTTTAGATACATAATATAAACCTAATACCATATCCTGAGATGGAACAGTAATTGGCGCACCATTAGCAGGATTAAGAATATTATTAGATCCTAACATCAAAAGAGAAGCCTCAATAATTGCCTCATGACCAAGAGGAACATGTACGGCCATCTGGTCACCATCAAAGTCAGCATTAAAAGCAGTACAAGCTAGAGGATGTAATTCTATAGCTTTACCCTCAATTAATTTTGGCTGAAAGGCTTGGATTCCTAACCTATGTAATGTAGGTGCTCTATTAAGAAGGACAGGATGACCAACCAAAACATTTTCTAAAATATCCCAAATTACTGGTTCTTTTTTATCTACAAGTTTTTTTGCAGATTTTACTGTTTTAACAATACCCCTCTCAATAAGCTTTCTTATAATAAAAGGCTTAAATAATTCCGCAGCCATATCTTTAGGGAGACCACATTCATGCATTTTAAGTTTTGGCCCAACTACAATTACCGATCTACCTGAATAATCAACTCTTTTACCTAGAAGGTTTTGTCTGAACCTACCTTGCTTACCTTTAAGCATATCCGTTAAAGATTTTAAGGATCTGTTACCATCTGACCTTACGGCGTTAATTCTTCTTGAATTATCAAATAAAGAGTCCACAGCTTCTTGAAGCATTCTCTTCTCATTTCTAAGTATCACTTCAGGGGCTCTAATTTCTAGTAATCTTTTAAGTCTATTATTTCTTATAATAACCCTTCTGTATAAATCATTAAGATCGGATGTAGCAAATCTACCACCATCTAATGGTACAAGTGGTCTTAATTCAGGTGGAATAACCGGAATCATTTTTACAATCATCCACTCTGGTTTATTGTCTATATTTTCCCTAGAATCTCTAAATGACTCAATTACTCTTAACCTTTTAAGAGCCTCCGCCTTCCTTTGTTGAGATGTCTCATTTGCAGCTTTGTACCTAAGGTCAACTGATAAAGAGTCAAGATCTATTTGTGATAAAAGTTCAGCAATAGCCTCTGCTCCCATCTTAGCCATGAACTTATTTGGATCATCATTAGGCAACAAATAATTATCTTTTGGTAGAGAATCTACAATATTTAAGTATTCTTCTTCAGTCAACAAATCCATCTTTTGACAACCATCTTCTTCTTTGACACCAGGGTTTATTACAACATATCTCTCATAATAAACTACTTGGTTAAGTTTTTTTGCTGGAATACCCAACATATAACCGATTTTATTTGGGAGGGTCCTAAAATACCAAATATGAGCAACAGGTACCACTAACTCAATATGACCCATCCTCTCTCTTCTAACTTTCTTCTCAGTTACCTCAACACCACATCTATCACATATAATTCCCTTGTATCTTATTCTCTTATATTTTCCACAATGACATTCCCAATCTTTTACAGGTCCAAAAGTTCTCTCACAGAAGAGACCACCCATTTCAGGTTTAAAGGTCCTGTAGTTAATAGTTTCAGGAGCTGTAACTTCACCAAAAGAATTTTCAAGTATAGATTCTGGAGAAGCTAGACTTACTATAATTTTTGAGAAGTTACTTGATTTATTGATTTTGTTAGATATCATAAACTGTTTATTAAATTTTTATTTCATTGTAATTTCTAAAGCCAAACCTCTTAATTCATGAATCAAAACATTAAATGATTCAGGAACACCTGGAGTTTGCATATTTTCACCTTTAACAATAGCTTCATAAGCTTTTGCTCTACCTACTATATCATCAGATTTAATAGTTAATATTTCTTGAAGAACATGAGAAGCACCAAAAGCTTCTAGAGCCCAAACTTCCATTTCTCCAAAACGTTGACCTCCAAATTGTGCTTTTCCTCCTAAAGGTTGTTGTGTAATCAAAGAATATGGCCCAATTGATCTTGAATGCATTTTATCATCAATTAAATGACCTAACTTAAGCATATATATCACTCCAACAGTTACAGGTTGGTCAAATCTTTTTCCAGTGGAACCATCATATAAATGAGTTCTTCCAAATGAAGGAAGATCAGCCTTATCAATCTCTTTACTTACCTCATCAGCAGTAGCTCCATCAAAAATTGGTGTTCTATACTTTTTGTTTAATTTTAGACCAGCCCAACCTAATGCAGTCTCATAAAGCTGCCCAATATTCATCCTTGATGGAACACCTAGAGGATTAAGAACTATATCTACAGTTGAACCATCTTCTAAGAATGGCATGTCCTCTTCTTTAACAATTCTAGCTACCACACCCTTGTTACCATGCCTTCCTGCCATTTTATCACCAACTTTAAGTTTTCTTTTCTTGGCAACATATACTTTGGCCATTTGAACTATACCAGGAGCTAACTCATCGCCAACTTCTAATGAGAATTTCTCTTTTTTATAACCTGAAGTCAGATCGTTTCTTTTGATAACATAATTTTTTACTGCTCTAGATACTGATTCATTAGTTTTCTTATCATCAGTCCAGTCCTCTAAGACTACATCCTGTATGAGACTAGATTCTTCAGGAACATTTAAACTATTAATATCATAGTATATATTCTTCTTAGGAAACAACTTGTCTTCTATCATTTTTCTGCTAAACTTAACACCTGCTTTTACAAGTTGATCTCCATACTTATGACTTATCCCGTTACACTTTTTATTTTTCAATAACTTTTCAAACTTAGAGATTAACTTCTCTTTAAGCCCAACTAATGATTTACCGTAATCTGCTTTTAATAACTCAATTTGTTTCTTGGCTAGTTTCTTTGAGTCTTTGTCTTTCTTCTGTCTGGTAAAAAGTTTAGTATCAACTACCACACCGTTAAGGGATGGAGGTGCCTTTAAAGAGGCATCTTTGACATCACCAGCCTTATCACCAAAAATTGCTCTTAGTAGCCTCTCTTCAGGTGTTGGGTCACTTTCACCCTTAGGGGTTATTTTACCAATCAAGATATCACCCTCCTTAACTTTAGCTCCAACTCTAATAACACCATTCTCATCTAAATTTTTAATTGCATCATCACTAACATTTGGAATTTCATTAGTAAACTCTTCTTCACCCCTTTTTGTATCTCTAACCTCAAGTTTAAATTCTTCAATATGCAAGGATGTGAAAACGTCTTCTTTTACAACTTTCTCTGATATTACAATTGCATCCTCAAAGTTATATCCTTTCCAAGGCATGAATGCTACTTTTAAATTTCTTCCAAGTGCAAGTTCGCCACCTTGGGTAGCAAAACCTTCACAAATTACTTGTCCTTTTTTAACTTTATCTCCTGATTTAACGGTAGGAGTTAAGTTTACACATGTGTCTTGATTAGTTCTTCTAAACTTGATAAGATCATATGTTTTAGAATTCTCATCAAACGAAACTAACTTCTCATTAGCATCTAATTCATATTTTATTTCTATCTTGTTAGAATCAACATAAGAGACTGTGCCCTTACCTTCTGCTACTATTGTAGATCTCGAGTCTTTTGCTACCCTGTACTCCATTCCAGTTCCCACGATCGGAGAATCTGGTCTCATAAGTGGTACTGCCTGCCTCATCATATTTGAACCCATTAATGCTCTGTTAGCGTCATCATGTTCAAGGAATGGAATTAGAGAAGCAGCAACTGATACAATTTGATTTGGAGCTACGTCCATGTACTTTAATTCCTTATTTTTTGCTAATGGAAAATCACCCTCATACCTAGCCTTAACTGTATTTTCCACAAATTGACCGTTTGTCTTAAGAGGAACATTAGCCTGGGCGATGTAAGACTCATCTTCTTCCTCAGCGGTTAAATAACTTATTTTACCAGTCATGTCAACTTTTCCATTAAAAACTTCCCTGTAAGGTGTTTCAATGAATCCCATATTATTTACCTTGGCATGTACACATAATGATGAAATAAGACCAATATTTGGGCCTTCTGGAGTTTCAATTGTACATAATCTTCCGTAGTGAGTATAATGAACATCTCTAACCTCAAAACCAGCTCTTTCTCTAGATAAACCACCAGGTCCAAGAGCAGACATCCTCCTTTTATGAGTAATTTCAGCTAATGGATTTGTTTGGTCCATGAATTGCGATAACTGATTAGTTCCAAAAAATGAGTTAATTACAGAAGTTAAAGTTCTAGCGTTAATCAGATCAACAGGTTTAAAGTCCTCATTATCTCTTACATTCATTCTCTCTCTTATAGTTCTTGACATTCTAGCTAAACCAACACCAAACTGAGAATATAATTGCTCTCCTACAGTTCTGACCCTTCTGTTACTCAAATGGTCAATATCATCAACAACTGTTTTAGCATTTATCAAAGTGATCAAATATTTTACAATTAATATAATGTCTTCATTTGTTAGAACCCTGACATTATAATCAGTATCAATATTTAATTTTTTATTAATTCTATATCTTCCAACTTCTCCTAAATCATATCTTTTATCACTAAAAAATAAATTCTGAATAATATCCCTTGCAGTCTGTTCATCTGGAGCTTCAGTATTTCTTAGTTGTCTATAAATCTCTTCAAGTGCCTCCTTCTCGGAGTTCGAAACATCTTTTTTTAATGTATTATAAATAATGGCAAATTCACCTACATTAATGTCTTCTCTATGAACTGTAACATAAGGGGCTTCTGACTCAAGTATCACATCAATATCCTCTTCTTGAAGGATATGATCCCTGTCAAGCACTAACTCATTTCTATCAACTGATATTACTTCTCCCGTATCTTCATCAACAAAATCTTCAACCCAAGTCTTAAGAACCCTTGCAGCAAGCTTTCTTCCTAAGGCCTTTTTTAAAGTAACTTTTTTAGCTTCAACTTCTTCTGATAATTTAAATATATCAAGAATATCTTTATCAGACCCAAAACCAATAGCTCTAAGCAAAGTAGTTATAGGAAACTTCTTTTTTCTATCTATATATGCATACATGACATTGTTTACATCCGTTGCAAACTCAATCCAAGAACCTCTAAATGGAATAATTCTAGCAGAGTACAATGGCGTACCATTAGTGTGCTTACTCTGAGCAAAAAAGACACCAGGAGATCTATGTAGCTGAGATACAATAACTCTTTCTGCACCATTTATTACAAAAGATCCTTTATTAGTCATATAAGGAATATTACCTAAAAACACTTCCTGTTCTATAGTTTCAAAATCATCGTTGTCCTCATCATTACAAATTAATCTTAACTTAGCTTTTAATGGAAGGGAATACGTTAGACCCCTATCAATACATTCTCCAACTGAATATTTTGGTGGGTCTACAGTGTAGTCAATAAACTCTAAGATAAAATTATCTCTCGAGTCCGATATTGGGAAGTTTTCTTTAAATACCTTAAAGAGACCTTCATTATCTCTCTTCTCTGGGGGAGTTTCAAGTTGAAAAAAGTCTTTGTAGGATTGTAATTGTACATCCAGAAAATCTGGATACTCAACTATGTTTTTTAATTTAGAAAAGTCTATTCTATTCGATGATATTTTCAATTGATTGTATTTTATAAGTTATAAATATCCCACACACACTGTTGTGTGGGAATAAAAAAGTATTAAATGATAATTAGCTTAATTCAACTTCAGCTCCAGCTTCTTCAAGTTGTTTTTTAGCTGATTCAGCTTCTTCTTTTGGAACACCTTCCTTAATTGCTTTAGGAGCTCCATCAACCATATCTTTAGCATCTTTTAGCCCAAGACCGGTAATTTCTTTTACCAATTTAACTACAGCTAACTTAGATGCTCCAGCTGATTTTAACATAATATCAAAACTTGATTTTTCTTCAGCTGCTCCAGCGTCTGCTGCTCCTGCTCCTGCTCCTCCTGCGACTACAGTTGCTGCTGCTACTGCTGGTTCAATACCATATTCGTCTTTTAATATATTAGCTAATTCACTTACATCTTTAACCGAAAGATTTACAAGATCTTTAGCTATCTTCTTAATATCTGCCATTTTAATTTAATTTAAAGTTTATACACTATTCTTGTTTATTCTCAAGTGCCTTCACAACACCTGAAATTTTATTTTCAGAACTTTTAAGTAATGAAATAATATTTTTAGCTGGAGACTGAAGTAGTAATACTATATCTCCAATAATTTCTTCTTTTCCTTTCAATTTAGACAATGAATCTAAGTTATTATCGCCTAAGAAAATATCTGACTCAATAGATGCCGCCTTTAAAGAAGGGTGGTCAGAATCCAAAGATTTTCTAAATTCTTTTAAAACTTTAGCAGGTCCGCTAGGGGTTTGATTAGCAAATAATAAACCTGAGAATCCTTTTAATTTATCTCCATCAATTATCTCGGAATAATCTTCTTCTTGATTTTGTAGAGCTTTTTTTATAAAAGTATTTTTAACAACCTTGTATTCTACATCTTGCTTAAAGCATTTTTCTCTAAAAGAATTTACTTGATCAACTGTTAACCCAGAAGCATCTAGTAAATAAAAAATATTATTTTCTTTAAACTTTTGTGTTAGGTTTTTAACTAATTCTACTTTATTTTCTTTTCTCATTTTAACTCATTAACATAGAACTATCAATCTTTATTGAACTACTCATAGTACTTGAAAGATTAACACTTTTAAAATAAATACCCTTCGATGATGAAGGCTTTAATTTTTTTACAGTATTCAACAACTCCATAGCATTTTCTTGAATCTTTTTTGGCTCGAATGATACTTTTGCAACAGATGCATGGATTATACCAGCCTTATCAACTTTGAAATCAATTTTTCCTTTTTTAACATCCTGAATAGCTTTTCCAATATCATTAGTCACTGTACCAGATTTTGGATTTGGCATCAACCCTCTAGGTCCTAATACCTTACCCAGCTTACCAAGTTTAGCCATTAGAGATGGCATAGTTATTATTACATCAATGTCTGTCCACCCTTCACTAATTTTTTTAATATATTCATCAAGGCCAACATGATCTGCGCCAGCTTTTTTAGCTTCTTCTTCTTTTTCTGGAGAACACAATGCTAAAACTTTTATTGTTTTTCCTGTACCATGAGGCAGAGAAACATTGCCTCTTACCATTTGGTCAGCTTTTTTTGGATCAACACCAAGTCTAATATCAAGATCAATTGATGCATCAAATTTTGTTGTAGATATTTCCTTCACAATTTTAGATGCTTCTTCTACCGTATAAAGTTTTTCCACATCATACTTACCTTGAACCTCTTTTTGATTTTTTGTTATTCTACCCATTTAATTTAAATTTTCCGGAAATGTTCCTTTTACTCTAACTCCCATGCTTCTAGCTGTTCCAGCTACCATTTTCATGGCAGAACCAATTTTAAAAGCATTCAAGTCTTTCATTTTTGTTTCAGCAATATCCTTTACCTGATCCCAAGTAATCGATGCAATTTTATTCAAATTTGGTTGATCAGAACCTTTTTTCTTGTTAGCTGCTTGGAGTATTAATACAGATGCAGGAGGTGTTTTAATAACAAAGTCAAAAGATTTATCTTTATATATAGTTAGTACGACTGGTAATACTTGTCCCTTTCTATCATCTGTTCTTGCATTGAATTGGTTACAAAACTCCATAATATTTACACCCTTACTACCCAGAGCAGGACCCACGGGAGGAGCAGGGTTAGCCTGGCCACCTCTCACTTGTAATTTTAAATATCCATCTATTTGCTTTGCCATATTAATTAACTTGATTTTTCAACCTGATAATAATTAAGTTCTACAGGTGTATTCCTACCAAAAATTTTAACTGTAACATTTACTTTTTTTCTGTCTTCAAAAACTTGAGAAATTGATCCAGTAAATCCACTGAAAGGACCATCCATTACCTTAACATCTTCACCGACCACAAATGGAGTCATCATAGTTTCATCTTCACTATTAGACTCGTCAAATTTTCCAAATATTCTATTTATTTCTGCTTCTCTTAATGGTATTGGAACTCTTGAAGCTCCAGAACCTGAGCCAAGGAAACCAATTACTCCTGGTACATTTTTGATAACATGTTGTACTTCACCATGGGAGAAATCAGCAGATACCAAAACGTATCCAGGGAAATAATTTTTTTCTTTAATTTTTTTCTTTCCTCCTCGCATCACATATACTTTTTCATATGGTATCATAACCTCAGGAATAAATTTTTCGAGATCATTTCTTGTTATCTCCTTCTCTAAATAAGTTTTTATCTTATTTTCTTTTCCACTTATAGCCCTCAATACATACCAATTTAAACTCATCTATATAACTTTATAATTTAAAAATTCTCGTAAAAAAGAGACATCACATTTTCGAATCCTAAATCAATAATACCTATAAAAAAAGCGAATATTAAGGATGCAACTAACACCAAAACAGAACTGCTTTGTAGACTGTTAATCGATGGCCAGGTAACTTTATTTACCATTTCTTGATAAGATTCAGAGATTAAAACAATTAATTTATTCATACCAAAAAAATTAAAACGGCCAAGCACGGGTGGAGTGACTCGAACACCCAACCAACGGTTTTGGAGACCGCTACTCTACCAATTGAGCTACACCCGTATAACTAAAATGCAGGCCAACGGCCTGCAAATTTAGAATAATTGTTATTATTTAACAAATAAATAAGTTAAATAATTAGTTAAAAAAAGTTTTATAAAATTTTAGTCTAAAATTTCTGTTACCTGACCTGCTCCAACTGTTCTTCCACCCTCTCTAATAGCAAATCTTAGTCCTTGCTCAAGAGCAACTTTATTTATCAATTTAACTTCGATAGTTAAGTTATCTCCAGGCATTACCATTTCAACTTTATCTGGTAACATAATTTCACCAGTAACATCAGTAGTTCTCATATAGAATTGAGGTCTATATTTATTAAAGAAAGGTGTATGTCTTCCACCTTCTTCTTTAGATAGCACATAAACTTCAGCCTTAAAATGAGCATGAGGTGTTACAGAACCTGGTTTACATATAATCATTCCTCTTTTGATATCAGTTTTCTCAATACCTCTAAGAAGAAGACCTGCATTATCACCTGCCTGACCTCTATCTAAAATCTTTCTAAACATCTCCACTCCTGTTATTGTTGACTTTAAATCTTCTGCACCCATACCAATTATATCTACAGCATCACTTGTATTAACTATACCCCTTTCAATTCTTCCTGTAGCTACAGTACCCCTACCAGTAATAGAGAATACATCTTCAACAGGCATCAAAAAGTCTTTATCTGTTTCTCTAGTAGGTTCTGGAATATAGGAATCAACATGCCCCATTAGTTCCATGATTTTTTCAACCCATTGAGCTTCACCATTCAGTGCACCTAGTGCAGAACCTTGAACTATAGGGATATCATCACCTGGGAACTTATAGAAAGTTAATAATTCTCTAATTTCCATCTCTACTAGCTCCAAAAGTTCAGCATCATCAACAAGATCAACTTTATTTATGAATACAACTAAAGCAGGAACACCTACCTGTCTTGCTAAAAGGATATGCTCTCTTGTCTGAGGCATTGGCCCATCAGTACCAGCCACGACTAGGATTCCTCCATCCATCTGTGCTGCACCAGTTACCATATTTTTTACATAATCTGCGTGACCAGGACAATCAACATGAGCGTAATGTCTGTTATCAGTTTGATATTCAACATGCGCAGTATTAATAGTAATACCCCTTTCTTTCTCTTCAGGAGCATTATCAATTTGTTCAAAATCTCTCTTCTCTGCTAAACCTTTGTCCGCAAGGACTTTAGTGATAGCAGCTGTAAGAGTAGTTTTACCATGATCAACGTGACCTACTGTCCCAATATTCACATGGGGTTTCGATCTATCAAAGGATTCTTTTGCCATAATTTTAAAATTTAACTCAAATTTAACTTATTTATATAATAATACAATTTTTAACATTTTTTTCGAGCCGATGACGGGAATTGAACCCGTGACCTCTTCCTTACCAAGGAAGTACTCTACCTCTGAGCTACATCGGCATAAGAGCGGGCGAAGAGATTCGAACCCTCGACCTACAGCTTGGAAGGCTGTCGCTCTACCAACTGAGCTACGCCCGCTTATTATCATAAAATTAAGTGGGGGGAGCAGGATTCGAACCTACGAAGACATAAGTCAACAGATTTACAGTCTGCCCCATTTGACCGCTTTGGTATCCCCCCATACTTAAAATCTACAATATTTTGCCTATTAAGCTCAAAGGTCAGCAAAATTATATTCTTTTTTATTTATTACAAATTTTTAAATACAAATTAAATTTTTAAAAAAATTACTTATTGAAGTAGATAAAAATTCATTATTAAATATTTACATTTATAATTAACAAAATGAAATACAAAAGAATACTCTTAAAGTTGAGCGGTGAGGCATTGATGGGTGAAAAGAATTATGGTATCGACTCTTCTCTTTTGGAAAAATACTCACAACAAATTAAAAATATTCATGATAAAGGAATTGAAATTGCGATTGTAATAGGAGGGGGAAATATTTACAGAGGCATTGAGTCAGAAAAATCTGGCATAAACCGAGTTCAAGGAGATTACATGGGTATGCTTGCTACATTAATGAACAGTATGGCACTGCAAAGTCACCTAGAAAAGATAGAGTGTGATACCAGGCTAATGTCAGGATTTAATATAGACCAAGTATGTGAACCATTTATAAGAAGAAGAGCAATAAGACATTTAGAAAAAGGGAGGATAGTAATTTTTGGTGCTGGACTTGGTAAACCTTATTTTACTACCGATTCTACTGCTAGCCTTAGGGCTGTTGAAATAGAAGCAAATATTGTGCTGAAAGGAACTAGAGTCGATGGAGTGTATGACTCTGATCCTGAAAAAGTTAAAGGTGCAATGAAGTTTAATGAGATATCTTTTGATGAGGCTTACGAAAGAAATCTTAAAATTATGGATATGACTGCATTTACTTTATGTAAAGAAAACAATCTACCTATTATAGTATTTGATATGAACAAACCCGGTAACTTGATTAAGTTGGTAGAAGGAAAAAAAGTAGGAACTTTAATTTATTAAAATAATGGAAGAAATAAATTTAATTTTAGAAGACACTAAAGAGAGGATGGATAAATCCATTCAGTTTTTAATTACAGAATTAAAAAAAATTAGAGCAGGAAAAGCCACGCCAAGTATGCTTGATGGTATAATGGTAGAGTACTATGGCGCGCCAACACCTCTTTTACAAGTTGCCTCAATAACGACTCCTGACACCAGAACCCTTTTTATTAAGCCTTGGGAGAAAACAATCATTCAAGATATAGAAAAATCTATTGTTAATAGTGACTTGGGTCTTAATCCACAAAATGATGGTGAGAATGTAATAATTAATATTCCACCTCTTACAGAAGAGAGAAGATTCGTCTTAGTTAAACAAATAAAAGGTGAAGGTGAAAAAGGAAAAATTAGTATAAGATCAGTCAGAAAAGAGTCCAATGAACTTATAAAAAAATTATCTAATGAAGGAGTCTCTGAAGATGCAGTCAGTAATGGCGAAAATGATATTCAGAAAATAACCGATGCTAAAATTAGTAAAATAGATGAAATTATAAAGGCCAAAGAGGTAGAGATTACTACTATATAGAATAATAATTTTTTCTTAAAATTTCTCTCATAACGTCTAAAGGGACTAGATAAGATATATCTTCTTTATTAGCTATTTTTTCTCTTATAATTGATGAAGAAATATCAATTAGCTTCCCTGAGAAAAAATTATCTTTTTCTGAGTTAGATTCTCTTGGGTACACTAAAATTTCATAATTATTTATTATATAATCACTATTTTTCCACTGGCCTAAGTTCTTGTAATTATCCTCTCCCATAATAATTACAAATTTATCATTTGGATAATTCTTAGATATTTCAATTAAAGTTTGGCACGTATAATTAGGTGTTTTTAAATCAAACTCTATAGTGGAGATATTAATTTCTTTTTCAGACATTAACGCTAGTTTCATTAGATCGTACCTATTCTCTTTACCTAACACCTCTACTTTATCAGGGCTTTTTGGGGAAAGGATCATCCAAATATTTTCAATATTTGTTTTTTTCAAAACTTCTCTTGCGATACTGAGATGGCCATTGTGTATGGGATTAAAAGATCCAAAGAATAAACCTATTATCATACGGATATAAATTTTTTAACCAAATCTAAAATATCTTTTCTAGCTTTTTTTATATCACTATTCATAATAACTATATCAAATTTGTCTTTGTGGGATATTTCAACTTTTGCTTTCTCAAGTCTTTCTTTTATTTTATTTTCAGAGTCTGTACCTCTTTTATTAAGTCTTGATTCTAAATCTTTTAAACTAGGGACATCTATAAAAATTGACAAAGAATCATTCCCAAAATATTTTTTTAAATTTAGTCCCCCAACTACATCAACATCAAACACTATGTTTTTACCATTATCTAATAATCTATTTATTTCTTTTTTTAGTGTGCCTTTATAATCATCACTGTATACTTGTTCCCACTCAATGAAGTCATCATCTTTAATATGATTATTAAATTTATCTTTCGAGATAAAATAATAATCTATTCCATTAGTTTCATTCTTTCTAATTTTTCGTGTTGTTGATGAAACAGAAAATGACAACGAATTTATATTATCAATAAGATAAGAAGCGAGTGTGGATTTTCCTGATCCTGATGGTGCAGAAAGTATTATATATTTTGACATACTTAAAATTAGTTTGTTTTAGTATAATTTGAAATAATTATATTAATAACTCAAGATTTCCAAATTCAAAATTTTTTATTTTATCATTAACCATAAGGGAAATTTTACCATCATCTTTTACATCAATAATTTTACCACTAAACCTTTTATGAGATGATTTAAAATTCAATAACTCATTGTATCCATACAATTTTTCTTTATATGATATTTTTTTTAGTTTATTTATTTCAGAATACTCCTTATTAAAGTTCGATTTAAATAAGTTTAAAACTTCATTTTTATTCATTTTTTTAGTGGTTTCATTAAAAACTGAAGTAGCGTTTAGATCTCCAAAATCATTCTGATTTATATTAATACCTATTCCTATAACCGACCTTCTTATTTTCTTTTTAAAAATCTGACTCTCAATTAGAATGCCACATATCTTTTTCTTATTAATATAAATATCATTTGGCCATTTTATTTTTATGTTATTTAGTCCAATATTTTTTAAAACATTATAAATTGATAATGAGGTCACTATATGGAGAAGAAATTGATCAGATAATTTAATTTCAGGAAATAAAACAAAAGAGAAAAGAAGGTTTTTTCCTTTTCTGGAACACCATGTGTTATTTCTTTGACCCTTACCTTTTATTTGAAAATCGGTACGAACCATAGACCCTTCTTCTACCTGATTTTTAGATAATAATTGTATTAAAAAATCGTTAGTTGAGAGACATTCTGTCACATAAATGTTAGTTTTGTCTTCAAATAGATTTTTGGCAGGTTTTTTGCTCATATAATTATATAATATTTAGCAATATATATTGAAATTAAATCAAAAAATAAATTCAAGTACACTTAGCTCTTACATCGCCAATTGTATGGGAGATAAAAAGGCAGAGGATATTAGAGTAATTGATTTAAAAAAAATTAAAAACTCAGTTACTGATTATTTCGTTTTAGCTACGGGTAACTCTAACACACATGTTGACTCAATAGCTGATGGGATTGAAGCTGATGTTTTTAAAAAATACAAGGAGAGACCTTGGAAAAAAGAAGGCAAAGAAAATAGTGAATGGGTCCTAATTGATTTTGTCAATGTTGTTGCTCACATATTTGATGAAGAGAAAAGAAATTTATATAACTTAGAAACATTATGGGGAGATGGAATAATAAAAGATTTTAAATCAAAAAAATGAAAAAAAATTCTAGCAATAAACTTATAAACAACAACTTCAATAACCAGATATGGGTTGTATTCTTAATTTCTATATTCATTTACCTTTCTTTTAGTTTTTTTTCTACAAATCCTATCACTATTGACTACAATCGTTTCCAAAAAATGATTAAGAGCCATGACATTTCAAAAATAGTGGTAATAAAAAATCAAGAAATAATTGAAATATCATTGAAAGAAGAAGCTCTACTTAATTCCGCTTATAAGGATGAGTTAGAATCTTCTGGTTTGCTTAATAATACATATGGCCCTCATTATAGACTTGAAGTTTCATCTATAGAATCTTTTGAGAAAAGATATGATAATCTAATAGGATCACTCGGAAAAGAAAATTCTAATGAGATAGAATATTTAACAGAAAAAAGAACGGATATATATTCTTTTCTACAGACTTGGGGATTTACAATACTAATTTTAATTGGTTTCTGGTTCTTACTAAGAAGGATGTCTACGGGAGGAGGACCAGGAGGTCAAATTTTTAATATTGGTAAATCAAAAGCTTCATTATTTGATAAAGAAAGCAAAGTAAAATTATCATTTAAAGATGTAGCTGGATTAGAAGAAGCTAAGGAAGAAGTTAAAGAAATTGTAGAATTCTTAAAAAACCCCAAAAAATTTACAAAATTAGGAGGAAAAATTCCTAAAGGAGCTCTGCTAGTTGGATCTCCTGGTACTGGTAAAACACTATTAGCTAAAGCAGTTGCGGGGCAAGCAAATGTTCCTTTTTATTCGTTATCTGGATCTGATTTTGTTGAAATGTTTGTTGGTGTAGGTGCCGCAAGAGTTAGAGACTTGTTTAAAAAAGCAAAAGAAAAGGCACCTTGTATTGTATTTATTGATGAAATTGATGCTATAGGTAGAAGCAGAGGAAGAGGACAGATGCCAGGCTCAAATGATGAAAGAGAAAATACACTTAACTCCTTATTGGTTGAGATGGATGGGTTTTCAACTGATTCTGGCGTTATTATTTTAGCGGCAACAAATAGACCTGATGTCTTAGATTCTGCATTACTAAGACCTGGAAGATTTGACAGACAAATTTCAATAGATAAACCAGACCTGAAGGGTAGAGAAGAAATTTTCAAAGTTCATGTGAGACCTCTGAAATTAAATGATGATGTAAATATTAAAAATTTAGCAGCTCAGACACCAGGATTCGCTGGAGCTGAAATTGCTAACGTATGTAATGAATCTGCATTAATTGCTGCAAGGAAAAACAAAACATCTATAGAAATGTCTGATTTTCAAGATGCAATAGATAGAGTTATCGGTGGTTTAGAAAAGAAAAATAAGATTATATCACCAGAAGAAAAGAAAATTGTAGCTTATCATGAAGCTGGCCATGCAGTCGCAGGTTGGTATCTTGAACATGCTGATCCATTAGTTAAAGTTAGTATTGTCCCAAGAGGAATTGCAGCGCTTGGATACGCTCAATACCTACCAAAAGAACAATATCTCTATCAAACTGATCAGTTATTAGACGAAATGTGTATGGCGCTAGGAGGTAGGGCAGCCGAAGAAATCATTTTCGGCAAAATATCTACTGGAGCTCTAAGCGACTTAGAAAGAATAACTAAAATGGCATATAGTATTGTTTCAGTATATGGGATGAATAAGAATATTGGTAATATTTCATTTTTTGATTCTAAACAGTCTGACTATAATTTTACTAAACCTTACTCTGATTCTACAGCTGAAAAGATTGATTCTGAAGTTAAAAGAATTGTAGACAACGCATACGATAGAACAAAAAATCTACTACTAGAGAAGAAAGAACAATTAGAAAAAATTGCAAAAAAGCTTCTTGAAAAAGAAATCTTGTTTCAAAATGATCTTGAACAGCTGATTGGTAAAAGACCATTTAAAAATAATTTAGAAACTGAGAAAAAAGCTGATAATAACGATACTAAAGATAATGAAACAGATCAATCTTCAGTTAAAGACGAATAAAAAAGCATATTTTGCTGGTGACTTTCATCTAGGTAGACCCAATAAAATATCATCATCTAATAGAGAAGAAAAAATAATTTCCTGGTTAAATAATATAGGTAAAGATGCTCAAGAAGTTTTCCTGATGGGTGACGTTTTTGATTTTTGGTTTGAATATAGAAATGTCATACCTAAAGAAAATTTAAGATTTCTTTCTACTATTTCTAACTTAATAGATAAAGGAATTAATTTCCATTATTTCTTAGGTAATCGTGATATGTGGGTTCTAAATTATTTTCAAGAACTTGGAATTAAAATATATAATAAGCCTCAAAAATTTCTTTTAAATGAAACACCCATCCTTGTAGGTCACGGTGATGGTATTGGAAAGGGAGACATCGGTTTTAAATTTTTAAAGTTAATTTTTAAAAATAAAATTTGTCAATTTTTATTCAGGTGGGTTCATCCTGACATAGGTATACCTCTAGGTAAATTTCTTTCAGGATCAAAAAAAATGATGAATATTTCTGAAAATGCAAAGAGAAATGATAAAAGAATAATAGACTATTGTATAGAATATAAAAAAGAAAACAATATTGATGTCTTTATTTTTGGTCATAGTCACCTTAAAACGAAAAAAAAGCTATCTGAAGGTTGTTATTATTTTAATTGTGGGGAGTGGATGACAAGCTCACCTTATCTTGAGTCTGATGGAAAAAATTTTAAGCTTAAATCTAGCTAACCTATAGATTTTAAAAGTTCCCTTCTTTGTTTAGCTCTTAGGTCTATCTCGGCTAATTTTTTATTTGACATTATCAATGACTTAAGTTCTTCATTGATGTTTTTAAATTCCTTTAATTCATCAGATGAGAATGAAACATCTAATTTTGAATTATTATTCTCCAAATCATAACCCAGTTTAGTTAAAATATTTTTATTGATAGACTCAAAAATTAACACCTCTTTGTCGTTTAATTCTTCTTTAAATTTTTCTTTATTATTCCTAATTAATGGCTTAGATAAATTTTTCCACAAACCACCTGAGTTAGAAGCTTTCTTAGATTCATTAGATAAATAAAAGTTTAAAAAATTTTTATTATACTTAATATCATACTTTTCACAAAAATTATTGAGAACCTTTTTAGGATCTTCAAGTAAGTCTTCATACTTCACAGAAAAAAAATTTTCTGTGGGTGTGCTCTTTTGTATTTCATTACAAATAGCCTGATCAGAATACCATTTTTTTGCAAGAAAATATATATGTTTATCCCCAATTGGAGCCTTTTTAAAAGAAGAGGCAACATCTCTCCCATCTCTATATATGTATATATATATAGGATTTAAATCTTGAAATTCTTTAATATTATAAAATTTAAAATTTTGAAGGCTTTTGCAACACCAAAAAGTTGGGTTATTATAGGTGTATATAGCTTTAAATATCTCAAAAAGATTTCTCTTCTCTATGGAACTTAAGATTCTTTCTGAAGTTGGCAAATTATTCCATTTAATAGGATTATTATTGATCCACTTTAGCATATCATCTATCAACCTCTGTGAATTATTTTTCTTTTTAAGATTGTTATATTTATCTAATAAAGGATAAAATGTATTAAGCAGATGAGGGGGATGAGGAGCAAAAACATTCTCGAACTCATTTAGCATTAATCTAAACAAATTAGATCCAGATCTTTGAGTTCCAATTATTTGAAAAAATTTCATTGGTTATATTTCTAAAAAGTATCCTAGGAGACCAAAAATTAAAATCAAAAATAATGGATGGATTTTAGTTTTATTTAAAATAATGAAAGAAAATACACAAATAGAAATACTTAAAATATTAAAAGATTCTAATTGTTTGAACATAATTATATAACCAGAGTAATATATTAATCCTATTATTCCAATTTTAAATCCTTTAATAATAAGTTTTACAGTTGTATTTTTTTTCACGAAGTAATACACCCTAGAAAAAAAGATAATTACAACTGAAGAAGGTAAAAATATAGATAAAGTTGAAAAAAAAGCTCCAGTTATTCCATTAATCTTATATCCTATAAATGTAGCTGTAATTAAAATGGGGCCTGGAGTTATTTGTCCCATAGCAATTGAGTCAATAAATTCTCTTTTTGTAAGCCAACCAATTTGTTCAACAATAATTTTATCCAGATAAGGTATAAACACATACCCTCCTCCAAATAATGTAAGAGATATATTAGCAAAAACTTTTGAGAGATTAAAATTTAGAGAATTAATAGGTGCATTATTTAAAAAAACAAATAGTAAGATCATGACTAATGAAGCAATAACGATCCCTTTTGTCCTTATAAATGCTTTCTTTGGATTGGTTATTTTTTTAATTTTATCTCCATTATAAAGTAAGTTAAGACCACCACATATCAACAAAGGCAAAATAATTGAGATATATCCTTTTATTAAAGAGGTGAGGACAAAACTTAGGATTACAAGTAATAATGCAAATGTTTTATCTTTTGAATCTTTATAAAACCCAAATCCAACAGAAAAGATTACTGCCGAAACAACAGGCATTACCCCATCAAAGAATGATGAGAAGCCTGGAATGTTTCTAGAATTTAAATATAAATGTGAAAACACAACCATTATAATAAATGAAGGAAGTAAAACTCCAATAAATGAGATGATAGCACCTTTCCATCCTTTAATTAGAAAGCCAATATAAGACGCAACATTGATAGCCATTGGACCAGGTAAAAAACTTGCCATCGTAATAGCATCTAGTATTTTTTTTTTGCTTAAAATTTTTTTTCTGACAGAGAATTCATGTTGGATCATAGCTATCAACATCATATAACCACCAAAAGAAATTGTGCCTGTTTTTAAAAATGTAAAGAATAATTTAAAATAACTCATCAAAATCTTTTTAAAGCTCTGATCAAAAGGTACAATATAAATTTATATTAATCTTTTTTTATCAATATAATATACTCTATAAAATGAATGATCACTTGATAAATTCCATAAAATTTTTCCTTTATCATCTGATATTATTGTTTTATTATTTACTGAACTTGAAAAAAGATAATTTTCATCATCAATCAAATAGACACTACCCTGCTTGAATGTAAATAAGCTATCTGGGAGAAAAACACTTTTGTAATGATTAAAATTTTTATTAGCCTCATCTAATGAAAAAACAAGAGCCCTAGATGATTTCCTATACTCTGTTGAACCATTATCAAAAAGCATGTAATGACTACCATCAATTTTATGTATTGCGTGTTGTTGATAGAAAATATCATTATTATCTAAATTAAAATCACCACCCTTTCCCAGTCTCCAGATAACTTCTCCATTAACAGAATTGACTTTCCATATCTGATCAAAATTTCTAAATGAAATAAGATAATTTCCATCAGAATCGATATCTATCCCATTTGCGTGACTCCAGTCATCACGAATCAAATAGTCTTCTTCATCTGGATCCACATGATCAAAAATATTCCATCTCCATATTTTGTCACCATTTTCATCATATACAATAATCCCATCACCCATTAAAGAATCAAGTCCATTTTTATAATAATTATAGTATTCATATGTAAGGCCTACATAATATGATTTTGTGTTATCACTAAATTTTAGAATATCATGGTGAAAACTATGATTATTAGAAATTTTTGAGAATAAGGTGTCTCCTTCATAGCTTACTTCATTAATAATATTTTTCTTAGATAAAGAAATATAGGTGTTATTTAATCCCATATTAAATGGTCTAGATAAAACTGAGTCAGCAATATTATACCAAACTATTTCACCGTCATCATCCATCATAAACTGAATACCTGGATCTTCTTGGGTTCTAAATAAAAGATAACCATCAAACGAAAAAGAAGAATCTTTTACTAAATCAAAGGAAGGAAAAATATTTGGTAAACTTCTAGTCTTAAATGAATATAAAATAGAAGAATTGGTATTTTTTGATTTTGAAAGTTCAGTTATTTTAAAAGAATAACTAGATGATGGTTTTAGATAAGGCAATACTATATCAAAAGAATCTCCTTGATATGTTAAAGAGGAAATAATCTCATTTTTATCTGACCAATATAATACTTTAGTTGAAGTATTAAAATCCGTATTAAAATTAACATGATATTTTGAATGATTATAATTTGGTAAATCAATAGAAACTTGATTAAAATTATTTTTTTTAGAGCAAGATGTTATTATTAATAAAATAAGAAATGAATACTTTTTAGAAATCATCATTTAAAATAATTTTAGTTGATTTTCCTGAGCCATCTTCAAAATGAATCAAAAGTAAATGAATACCACTAGCTAAATTATTAAGTTTCAATATAATTTTTTTATTGTTATCATTAAGATTCTTTGAAAAAATAATTTCACCAGATAAATTGAATAGTTCTACTTTATCAATATTTTTAGAAGTTTCATTTAATACAACTAAATTTCGATCAGAAGGTAAAGGATTAGGGTACACAGATACTATATTATCTATAAATTCATTTCCTGTGACAACACTTTTTTCTTCAAATAAAAGTTGTCCCTTTGAAAAAGCGTCTTCACCTATAGTCTTACCCATTATTCTACCAGGTATGTCATCGATATATGGGTGAATCCCTCCCCATATACGAGAAAGAGAGCATTGATCAGCAGCATCTCTAAATGTTGCCCACTGTAATTTCATATCAACAGAGGGTCCGTTCTCAAAGACAAGAAAATTATTTTTAGGTATGATAAATTCTCCCATTCCACCTGGAAAAAATTCACTCCCAGTTAATTTTTCTAATATTGTTGCAGCTGCACTAGAGTATGTTGAATGTCCTGAAATATACCCTGCAAAAGGAGGAGTAACAAAACTTGGTCTTTGGTATGGCCACCATTCTTCAGCTAGTATCCATCCTGAACCCTTCTCAACATCGGATGAAGTAGATTCACTAAAACCCTTCCATGTATATAATTTCACTTTTCCTAAATTCTTATTGTTCTCCCCGACTAACGGATCACCTAAAGACACCATCTCAATATACCCTTCAATTAGTGGGAATCCATTTGGGTTATAATTTGTAGAATCTTCATGAGTTGACTGCCCGTTTTCCGATAAATACCTGATAACAGAAATTGGCCTAGCATAATCATAATATCCTTTTGATCCCCACGCAGAAATTGCGGCATCATGCATAGCTCCACCCATTAAAAAATAAGATTTTACATCCCAATCAAGTCTATCTAACTCTTCTCCTATTCCTTTAAATTTTCTTATTAGATCATCATCATCATTCACTTCATTTAATATAACAAACCAATGTCCAGGAGGTGTCTCGGAATCAGGTCCATCAGCCCAAAACTCTGCAAGAACCCTTGTGTAATCACCCCTTGGCACAATTTGTTCCGTGTATTTCTGGTTATTAAAAGGATTTATTTCATGTCCAAGACCTATATCACCTCCATCAAAATATTTATATAGATTATGATAGTCTAGAAAATCATTAGGGTAAGAAGTTAAGTTTCCAATTGAGTTAGGAGATATATCTAAAAAAACCCCATCAGACCTATCAAGATGAGAACCCCAAATTGAAACCATAGAAAATGAATTTTTAAATAAGGAATCTAATTTGCCTTGATTTAAGGTATCTAGAAGAGGCGGGGGCCCAGGGTCATGATAAATTTTATAGATATTATCATCTCTCAACTTAATAACTAAGTCTTCTTCCTTGAGAGCAAAAGGAATTACATTTCCCCATTCCGGCGAAATAAATTTTGGAATACCCTCAATTAAATTTCCAGACTGATCAATAAAATTTGAAATCTTTAGTGGTTGCCACCTATTTGGATCTATCACGTCAGGGTTACCATAAGAATCTAAATCCAGTGGAGGATTAACCGGTGAATAATAATTACTTGAGTAATCATTTATTTCATTTGAATTATCAAGAAATCCATAATCTGAATATATTTTATTTAAATAATTACCAATAGATCTCGGATCTCCTGACAAATAATCGATCTTATCATAAGTGATATCATAATCTAATGTTATCATAAGTGAGTCTACTCTTTTATAAGTATCAATTACGCCAACTGAATTTTTAAATCTGTGTCTTATGAAATTATATGAAGCATAAGAAATAATTTTTTCTATATATTCTTCATGATCAACATATGTAGGGTAATCGAAAGGATACTTGGTTTCATTAATAGTTTTATCAAGTAAAAAAGGAGTTAAATTTTTATTGTTAATTAATTTTTCCTTGATAACAAACGCATCATACATTACTGAAGAGAGGTGAAACAAGTTTCTAGCATGAATAGGTGGTCTTGCTAGGTCATCCCTAATTGCTTGTAATAACACCTCCATCCATTTTCTTGCTATGGACTGATTTGAGAACTCTGAGTTTCCTGAATCTTTAACTAAATTTTTTATCTCAAAATTTTTAGTTGTCTCGCATCCATATTCATCTCTTACAGATATAGTGTGTGAGCCTGAACTCAAATTATAAAATATAAATTTATTTTTAAAGTATGAACCTCCGTCTAATGATATATAATAATCATTATCTAAGTTGATGTTATTTATCTGAATTGAGCTAGTATGCTGGTTCGTAATATCTTTGACAACCATATCAAAATCTGGGGGAGATGTTTTTTCAATTATTATAGTATCAGAAGAGAACGTAGTACCTTCTTCATCATAAACATTAACAAAATAATTTCCACCTTGACTAATACTTATATTTTGAGTTGTGTCTCCTGTAGACCATTCATACCTATGATAGTAACCTGTCTCTAAGGATAATAGACTACCATCACAAAAAGAATTACTAACTGAATATATCTTTGGAATTAAAGAAGTAGAGCCCTCATTTATATTTATTAATTTATTCCCTTCTATTTGATAAAGAATATCAATATCACCTGAAGGCCAGTACACCTTTAAACTATCAACTATTGAGCTACCGCCTAAACCAAAGAATAAAGTATTAGAGTTCTGTGAAAGGTACCCCTCTGTGGAAAATTTACCACGTGAAATAATTTTATTATCAACATATAAAACTACTCTTGAACCATACGCATCACTACTTGAGTTGAAACCAACCAAATTAACTTTGAGCCAGTTATTAGTTCCAGAGTAAGTGTTTTTAAAAAGAAAAGAATTAAAAGGCTCCATGTTTAATACTACAATATCAGGGTAACCATCATTATTTATGTCTCCTACTGCATTTCCATAACTAGACACCGTATCAGAATCTAAACCTACTGAAATATTTTTCTCAAAATATTTTCCAAAAATATTTGAATAATATGCACTAGAATTAACATTAGACCCAACAAGTGACCCACTTACGTAAAGGTCCTCATAACCATCCATATCAAAATCTTCAAACTGAGCTCCCCATCCCTCAGCATTAAAAGGAACTCCTATATCATCAGCACGTTCAGTAAAGGTAAGGTCTTGATTATTTACAAATAGCTTATTTCCTTCTTCTAAATTTGTAGAGTAGATATCATAATAAGAATCATTATTAAAGTCTCCTACCGTCACTGACATAGCATCCATTTTAACACCAGTATTAGACTGAATACTTATATTTGAAAAGGTAGAATCTAAATTGTTGTAGTAAAGGGAGTTCCCCGAAGACTTATCATTAGCTATGTAAAGATCCTGGACATTATTATTATCTATATCAATAAATGTAGCACAGAAAGGTAACTTATTTACTTCTGAAATAGATGAAATTTTTGTTATATCAAGGAAAGATTTTCCCTCATAATTTAAGTATAGCCTTACAGTATTATTTATGCTATCTCCTGATCTGTATGTCTGTAATAAGTCAAGGTATCCATCATTATTTATATCAGACCATGAGGAACCAAAAGAATTTGATACAGAATCTGGTAAATTAACTGAAGATGTAATGTCAATAAAATTAAAAAATCCATTGTTCTCATAGAGTATATTTTTACCACTAAATGAAGAGACATACAAGTCCTTATCAAAATCATTATCAAAATCAATCCAAAGTACTTGTTTTATTTGATAAGGAAAGTCAATACCAAGAGATAAGGGGTATAATTTATCTCCATTATTTTTTAAAAAAAGGACTGAAGTACTACCATTAGTTGGTATTGTTATATCATCTAAACCGTCTAGATCAAAATCAACAAAACTTACACCAGCACCTGAAACTCCTTGAAGATACGAATGGTTGAAATCAAGAGAAGAAGATATCTCATTGAAATATGGTTGCGAGAATAATGGGTATTTAGTAGAGAGTAAAATAAAAAAAATAAGATATTTTTTCATCACTCTAAAAATAAACAAAAAAAAGGGTAACGACTTACGCCGTTACCCTTAAATCATATATGTAAATATATATAGTACCTAGTTAGTTCAAGTCAGGCCAGTTCTGTCCGTCGTTTCTTGTAAGTACAGAAACAGCACCTTCACCATAGTCATTAGTCCAATCAAGAGTTAGCGCATTACCTGTTGAGCTAACATCATGAAAAGTATAAACTTCTGACCATCTAGAAGCACCTACTGGTGATAAAATACCACAAGCATCTTGTACTTTAAGTGTTCCTCCTGGATTAGTTGAAGTGGCTCCATAACAAGCTAAATAGATTCCCCAGTCAAACTGACCAGAAGGCTCTATATACAAGTTATCACCACCAGATTTAACCCAAGAACCAGCATATGAATCATACGTTGCCGTACAACCCCATCCGCCTTGTCCAACACTAACTGCGTCCCAAGTTGACTCAAGGTCAGAAGGACACACGACAGAAACGTTAAGTCTAAATAATGCAGCAAATGCATTAGAAGACTGTAAGTTTGGTCCTGTATTGTTGTAATCATAAGTAGTACCATCAGACTTAGTTATAGTAAACCAAAATCTGAAGTAGTTACCTCCATCAATACCAGTAATATCTTTCCCTACTGCAGCCATAGCAGCAGAAAAAGTTAAACTAATGTCATTACTAAGGTATCCATCACCATTCTTTACGAATTCTGATGAAGATATAGTTCTGAATTGAGTTCTGGCAACACTATTAGCGCCACCACCGATAACATCTACATATTCTACATCGATATCAAACTCAGTGATGTTTGCACCCTGAGCTTCATCATAATATTCTACATGCATGTCAATTGAAGAACCAGCTACATCGAAGTAATTGAATTTACCAGTCTGTGACATCTTTCTAGCGTATGCACCATATTGCATTTCTGGAAAAAGTTCAACCGGTAAAACAGGATCACCACATGATACAGCAGTTGTCATTGCTATGAATGCTACGAATAACTTTTTTAAATTTTTCATAATTGTTTTAATTTAAAATTAGTTTAATGCACCAGCTCTATCCCAGAAAACTTTCTCACCAAGATCTGTTCTAACAGGAGCGTTTTTGTTCAAGTTAGTAAAATCTGATGGATAAGGGAACAACCTTGGAAAAGTACCAGCATCAGGAGTCTTCATAGGACCCTGCATCTCAGTTGGATGGCCAGTTCTTCTCATAGCATTGTACAATTCGACACCATTAGAGAATGAAGCGAGCCTATGCTCTTTAACAATGACATTCATCTTTGCTTCATTATCAGATGCGGCATCATACGCACTCAATACATAATTGACATAAGCATCAATACTTCTTTGTTCTGGTACTGCACCAATTCCGTCATCATTGAAGTCACCAACGGTGCCCCAACCTGCAGAGTAGCTCATTACAGAACCAATAGAAGTAGTAAGTGCTGTTTCTAACATATCTCTAGCATTTTCACTAGATAAACCATCAAGAGCAGCTTCAGCTCTCATGAAGTATACGTTAGCAGACATAAGGATTGGAGCGTGTCCATCTCCTCCGCCACCGTCAATACCACCATTCTGTGTATGAGAAACCCCACTACCAAATGTGTTTGTTGCAGCATCACCGTCATCATAAGCACCAGCAGCTGGATAAATCCCTCTGTGTGTTCTTTTCTGACCATCTGGAGGAGTACCATCGTTATTACCGTGGTCTCTTCCCCAGTAACCTTTCGCATTAGCAGCATCAACAGTTGTTGTACTACTTCCTGCACAGAAAGGCCATGTTACTGTAACGCCATATGCATTTGTGTAAGGAGTATCATACCATACTGGTCTAGTATCAGGCACAACACAATCAATTGTAAATAAATCTTCACCTACAATATTCAAATCTTGTCTTTTGTAATAGTATCTAAGTCTTGGATCAGGAATACCCTTCTCTTCCATTAACTCCCACATGTAGTAGTTAGATTGATATGGACCAGAATATGATTCATACGATCCACCATACCATGGGTGTCTAGAGTCTGGGTTTTGTCTATTACTTCCGTATTGAAACACCCAATCTTCAGATTTATCGTCTATTACACCAGCAGATAAAGCAGCAGAAATTCCAGCAGCATCACCTTCGTTTAGAGCCATTCTAAACTTAAGAGTATTTGCTAAAGTTATCCACTTTGCTTTGTCACCACCATAGTAGATGTCCACACTTGGAGATCCAATGGCAGTTTTATTAAGATCTGCAATTGCTTCGTCATATAATCCCTTAACAGCTGTGTACACAGATTGTGCATCATCAACTTTAGGACTTAAGTTCGCAGTTCCTTGCCATGCTTCGCTGTAAGGGATTGCACCGTGCTTGTCAACAAGCATTTGAAGAGCGTATCCTTTTAAGATTTTACCAGCACCTACGTGAATCCAAGATTCAGCAGCAGCACCAGATTCAATCATCGCGTCGATATCAGGAACTAATCCAGAGTATACAGTATTCCAAGATCCATTAAAACTTGAAGATAGATAAGCGTTGTCATAGGTTTCACCCCATGTCATACACGCAACTCTAGCTACTTGGAGCATTGGAGTTTGATTACCGTACCACCATCCAGCAAAACTAGTCTGAACAGCATTCCAGTATAAATCAAGACCTGCATTCTCTGCAGTCACAGCATTCGGGTTATTTAACTGATCTAATTCAGTTATTTCACACGAGTAGCCAACAAACATGAAGGCAACAATCAAGTATAATTTGTTTAATTTTTTCATTATATGTTAAATTTAAAAATTAGAAACTTAAACTTAAAGTAGCTCCCCACTTCTTAGCAGTAGGACCAGTCATCTCATCCCATCCTCTAGCATTAGAACCAGCACCGTAACTTATAACCTCAGGGTCAAAATTTGATCCTGCAGGGAAGTTCCATGCATAATGCCAGATGTTCTGAGCAGACATAGTTAAACTAGCACTTCCAAAAGGAGTTCCATTAAGGAACGACTTAGGCGCAACTAAAGAAAGAGAAACCTCTCTTATTCTCATTACAGAAGCATCATACATTGAGTTTTCATCATAGAATACACCAGTATTTGGCCAGTAGTGAGCGTTTGCAGTAGTTTGCTTAACGTTCGCAGATCCGTCATTTGTCAGACCTTTAGTAACGATTGGAACAAACCTATCAAAACCTGTTTCCTCAAGGATACCTCTACCAAGTAGAGTAGAACTAGTAGTAGAGAATACATCTCCACCTACAGAAGAATCGAACTGAACTCTAGCTGTTACCCACTTATACGTAAACGTATTAGTAACACCATAAACATAGTCAGGGTTTGGATCACCAATTACACCATAACCAAGTTGCTGATATCCACCATTCGAGTTAACAATAGGAGTATAGTCTAATCTATCATCCCAGTGAACTTGTAAGTGATCAGTTCCGTCAAGGCTACCATAATCTCTCTTGATTACATCACCTTCCATTATACCATAAGGTAGTCCTGGGATAGCGATATTACCTCTTCCAGTATATCCACCAACATAAATTTTATTAACCCCATCAGCAATAGATATTACCTCACTTCTCAATAATGAGAACTGTCCAGCTATTTCCCAAGTAAAGTCTCTCGACTGAACAGGAATTACTGAAACGATAGCTTCTATTCCTTTATTGTTAATAGATGCTGAGTTTACTGTTGAACTTCTATATCCAGTAGTAGCATCAAGAGCTAAGTCTATAATAAGATCCTCTGAATCTTTAGTAAATAACGACAAGTCTAAGCCAACTTTATTCTGAAAGAATTTACCTTCAATACCGACCTCAAGCTCCTTATGAATCTCAGGAGTTAAATCAGGGTTAGCAAAGAAAGTACTTACAGAATTTGAATTTAACAACGTACCACCTGAAGTTTGGTAAATCTTAGTACTTGTGTTAAGTGATCCTCTCGTAGAATAAGGAGGAGGATAACCCGCAGAAGTTCCAAAACCAAATCTAACTTTCAAGAAGTTAAGGTTTTGATTGCTAATAGACAATGCTTCTAATGGTAAAACAGATAATGATACAGATGGGTATAGGAATGATCTGTTTGCTTCTTCTAAAGTAGAAGTCCAGTCATTTCTAGCAGATGCTGTTAAGAATCCCCAGTCTCTATAACCAAGAGTAAGGTTAGCATATGCACCATAAGTATTTTCTCTTAATACGTAAGTATTTGCATTAGTCACTGTAAAGTTACTATGATCGAAGAAGTTGAATATAAACATATCAGAACTCATGATCTGAGATAATTCATAATTTCTTGACTGTAAGTTTCCACCTACTAAGAAATCAAAATCAAGATCTTCAGATAATTCTACTGATCCGTTTAAGTTTACAACTTGATCATAATTAATATTATTTCTATTGGACGTAGCATAATAGCCAAGAACAGCATAGCCTTGAACTCCATTCTTATTAATCATGTAGTTGTTTAGCATATTAGTTCTATCAAGACCTAGTCTATAAGTCAGATTTAAAAAGTCAGCTATCTCATAACTTAAAGTCAAGTTACCGATAAATCTGTTAACATCATCTCTATCTCTAGTGTGGTGTAGAGTCCATAAAGGATGTTGCATCCCGTTATTACCTCTATAATAAACACTACCATGAGTATCTGGTCTTTCATATTCCATGCCAAATAAGTTCCAACTTCTAGGAGTATACATAACATTACCAAATAATGATACATTGGTAGCGTTTGAGTTTCTACTCGGGTTTACAGGTGGCTTATTAGCTTGTGATTCAATATAATTGAATGAAGCATTAATTTTTAAACCGTTTGCAAGCTGAGTGTTAGCCCCTAACGAGAAGTTATGTTTTCTATAATCGTTGTATGGAACATATCCGTTGTCTTTAGTCCAACCGTAATTAGCTTTTATTGATGACGAACCAACTTGTGCGTTGACACCAATAGAAGTATTTTGTTGAGAACCGTCGACAAAGAAATTCTGTAAATTGTCATATGCCTGGTATTTCCATCTAGCACCTACGTGATGAGGAAATACAGCATTCCATATAGTTCTGTCATAAGGGTGTTTGATTGTACCATCAGTCAAACCGTTTCTGTTAGGTTGGTCAAATGGAGCTCCCCAGTTACTAAATGCAGCTGCAGCTCTGTTTTGCCATCCATTACCATACTGATCCTGATCATCTGGTACACTAGCTACCTGATTCACAAAATATGATTGACTAAATGTTACTTCTAATCCTTTATTAACATTAGACCCACCAATTTGGCCAGTCTTTGTTGTAATAAGGATCACACCATTTCTACCAGCTTCACCGTAAAGTACGGTTGCAGCAAGTCCCTTAAGCACACTAATTTCCGCTACGTTGTTTGGATCAAGATCTAAGAATCTACTAGAAGCAGTAGCACCACCACTAGTAAAACCTCTATCGCGATAAGTTGATGCATCAATTGGCACACCATCTAAAACGAATAAAGGCTGATTAGAACCTGAAATCGAGGTATATCCCCTAATAATAATATTAGTTCCAGTTCCAGAGACACCACTTTGCGATGTGATATCAACACCAGGAACTTTACCTCTCAACAACCTAGCTATGTCTGCTTCGGGTCTAGCTTCTAGCTGTTCACCACCAACAGAAGTCACCGCATATCCTAATGCAGCTTTTTCTTTGGTGATACCCAATGCAGTTACAACAACCTCTTGAAGTTCTTCAACATCAGAGCTCATAACTACATCCACCACTGATCTAGAGCCAATTGCAATTTCTTGCGACGCTAAACCAATAAATGAAAATACTAAGGTACCTCCGTCACTAGAAACATCTAGTGAATAGGAACCGTTGACATCTGTAGTAGTACCAACAGTTGTACCTTGAAGGATAACGTTAACACCAGGAAGACCACTTCCGTCTTCATCAGATGATACCGTACCCGAGATAGTTCTGTCTTGAGCCCAAACATTTGAAGCCAAGAACAAGAAACTAACTAGTATAAATCTAAACATAGTTTAATTTTTAATTTAATTAATAGTTGTTTAACAATAATATTCTGTGTTTTTCAACATTTTTCACCAAAAAAGGAGAAAAAAGCATGAAACACAGTCACGCCTCCCTACCCAAAATCTTCATTTAGAGCAAGGAAACAAATATTTTAAGGTTTTTTAACAAAAAACCCGATAGCTATTTTAACAATTATTAGAGAGAAATCAATGACATTTCTCATTTTTTTTATGAATTATTTAACAGGCAATTAACATGAATTTAATATCAAATTATTGAATTTTTGATTTATTAGTAATGTTAAACTCAATTCTTCTGTTCTTATAACCGTCATAATCTTTTTCAATAGGTTGGGAACTACCATAACCCCTGAAGGTCAGATTATCTAAATTCTGATCTTTATTTAATAAGTAATCATAGACAGATTTTGCTCTATTACTTGATAGCAAATTATTATATTCCTCAGTTCCTGATTTATCTGTGTGACCAGATATTTCAATTTTAAGATTATCATTTTCCTTAAGCCATATATATATTATGTCTAAATATTTTTTTGACTCTTCATTTAACTTATAACTATCAAAGTCAAAATAAATTTTTTCAAGAATAAATTTTTCCTTAATCTTTCGCATATATATAATATTAGAATCACTCTTAATTTCTATCACTTTTGGGAAGTAACCTGATGACTCAACTAACACCAGAGAATTATTATATTTTGATTCAATATAATTTTCATCCTGAATGATTGGAGTTTTAATTCCATTATTAATAATAAATATTTCTTTGTTTATAACTTTCATGTCAGAGCTGTCAATAGTAATAAATAAAATGTTTTCTTCTTTTGGGTAATTAAGCTGTGAAGAACCAATAAGTATTTGACTTTTGTTATAAGGATTCAATTTATCTTCTTGGGTTAACATAAAAATATCATCAGAAACTGACAAAGACGTCTCATCTAGGTAAGAGTTGGTTAGATAACCTATATTCTTTGAAATTGAGGTACTGTCAAATGCATTCATATTATAGAATATGTCATAACCTCCATATGACCCTAATCTATTCGACGCAAAATATAGAATTCCTTCAAACATAAAAGGAGATATGTCTTCGTTTGCCGTGTTTAGGTCTTTAAGATTTTTAGCTTGATCCCATTCCTCATTATCTAACCTCTCACTGTAATATATATCTCTACCTCCCTCTCCACCTGGTCTATTAGATACAAAGAAAAGCATGTCATCATATAAGAAAGGTTGAGAGTCCCAGAACTTTGAATTGATTTTATCATTAAATTTTTGAGGTGTTAACCACCTACCGTCAATATTTTTTGAATAATATATATCGCATGAGTTCTTCTTGAAATCCATTACACAATAAGTGTAAACTAAAAACTCTCCATCTTTTGAAAGAGAAACAGTCCCTTCATTATTTTCTGTATTTAAAAATTCAAAAGGCAATACACTTGAAACTTTATTATCCTGATACTTGACTGTGAATATATTCTCATCATCAAAAAGCCTATCTCCCTTCCTCACAGTGAAAAATATTGTGTTTGATTTATTATCATAAAATGGTGAGTATTGATATAGAAAATTATTCAGGGTATCCTTCACTTCAAATTCGATTACAGGATTGATGTTTGAGGAAAAATTAAATTTGATGTTATTCTTAATTCTAGAGTAGTCAATAAATCTCAGTGTATCTGAAATACTATTAAGTAAATCCAGTGATTTAGTTAAATTTCCTTTCAAAAAATTATACTCTGCAAGTCCGAAACATACCTCATCAAAATTTTTATAACATTTTACATCTAAATATTTGTTATAATACTTTTCGAATTTTTCAAAATCTTGAATTTTTTTATACGATAACCCTAATTTATATAATGAGGGACAGTATGTATCATTTAACTTTAATGACTTATTAAATAAATCAATTGCATTATCAAACTCGCCAATATCTAACATTTTATTTCCCTCATTATAAAGTTTTTCAAATTTTTTTAACTTCTGAGAGTACATAAGACCTGTATTAAGAAAAAGTAAAAGAAAAAGTTTGATATATAGATTACTCAACATTAAGATACTTATGAGTCTGAAGAGAAATTCTCCATTTTTGGTTTGATTTAATATACTCCAAAATTAAAGGACTA
>CAYXSW010000001.1:0-198269 GCA_964467915.1 uncultured Marinoscillum sp. | reverse complement strand
GCAATAATTCCTACAAGTAACCCCATAATTCTTAAAATTTTAGTTTTCATAAATAATAAATAAAGTTTTTCTTAATCAAAGTTTAAAATCAAAGGGTAAAACCATTTCTACGTCTGCTATTTTACCATCAACTTCTCCAGGAAACCAAGTTATCATATTTGTAACTCTTGCTGCTTCTTCATTACAACCTGCTCCTATCCCTTTTAAAACCTTCACTTTAGTGGTTTCTCCAGACTTATTAACTACAAACTGAACAAAAACTCTGCCTTCAGTTTTAGTTATTTTTGCTTCAGGAGGATACTTTAAATTGTTTTGAATAAAGGTTATAAGGTCTCCTTCTCCTTTGTATGTTGGATATTTTGTTTCATTAAAAAAAATTAGCGATATAAATAATAAAAATGTTTTCATAATATTAAATGTTAAGTTAACTTAACAAAGATAGTAAATTTTTTATGTTAAGCAAACTTAACATATTATTTTTCTGATTGTGGTTCAAGAGGTCGCCGGTTTGAGTCCGGGATCATTTTTATATCCTAGGTTTTATAGCTACACGTTTGCCCTTACCTAAAACCTCACCATAAATTGTTGCATTACCTAAATCCTTAAGACATCTTTGTGTAAACTCAAGTCTACAATTAGTCCTGTACTCATTTGCAAAAGAATAATTTGAGTTTTTTATATCCCCCATCTCTACATCTGATGCATTGCTTCGATTTTCACTATTACTTTCAGTTGGATCATCTAAAACTACAATTACCATTTCCTCATCCAACAAAATCATAGCATATTTATTTGTCTTCACATAAGATTCATTATTTTCAGATATGTTTTCTAGTATCTCATATCCTGTCATAAACACCACATTCACACCAAGATGTTGCCTTCCTCCTATCCAAACCTTCTCACACTTATAAATTAGTTTTGCATTTACATCAAAAGATAAAATAAACAAAAAAAGAAAAAGCACTCTCATAATAGTGTAATCTAAAATTTAAAAAAGAAAAACACAAAATGAAGATATAAATATATGATTGTTTTTCAAGAAGTTATAGTCATGAGTGTAACCTTCACTTTGTTATATGTTTTCTTTATATTAGAAGAATTAATCTAAGAAAGTATGACAAATTCAGAAATAGTTAAATACTCAAAATCTATTCTAAAAGGAAAATATTCTCAGGCAATATTACCGTATTTAATTGTGACTATAATAGTTTCAATTCCACAAAATCAAGAGTTATGGAAATTAACAATTTCTCATTTTCGAGCTCCAGGACTAATGTTATTTTTAATTTGGGGTTTTATAATTAACCCCGCTCTAAATGTCGGGTTAGCCTCTTTTTCATTAGCTATTTCAAGAGGTGAAGAAATAAATATTAAACATTTATTTAAGGGGTTTCAGTTTTTACCTAAATCAGTGGCTGTAGGATTATTATATTTCTTAATTATACTAATAGGTATAGTTTTATTTATTATACCAGGAATAATATGGGCCCTTATGTTCTCACAGGTATTTTTTATTCTTTCAGAAAATCAAGACCTAGAAATTAAAGATATTTTTAAAAAGAGTGCCGCAATTATGAAGGGAAATAAAGTGAAGTTATTACTTCTATTGCTTAGATATTTTTTATTTATAATATTAAGCGTATTTACTCTTTTTATCTGGTTGCTATGGTTAATTCCTCAATATTCTGTCGCCTTCGCAAAATTTCATGATCTTATAAAAGACTGATTAAATATCAGACATGTTAAAGTATAGCTCAATTCCAGTCTAAAACATATTTATATAATTTAATTATATTAGTTAAGTGAAATATATATTTTTATTTTTCTCTATTCTTTTTTTATTTTCCTGTGACAGAGAAAATGAAAATTTTTCTGAACCTTTTTATTTAGATGATAATGGTATCACAATTAAAGCAAGAGATTGGGTTACATCTGGAACTACTGGAGAAATTAATGGCATAACTTATAAAGCTGTTGATATAGATACATTAAGGTTAATGTTTAGTAACGAAGAGGACGTTAGTAAAGTAGTTACTACACTAATTACAGACATGTCTTATTTATTTAGTAATGCTCCAGTTAGAAATGTTGGACCTTATAGGCCAGAAGAAATACTATTTGATCCTGATATCTCCTCTTGGGATGTAAGTAACGTCACTAATATGAAAGGAATGTTTGGAACCAGAGATACATCTGAATACGTCAGGGTTAATTTCAATAAAGATATTAGTAAATGGGACCTTAGCAAGGTAAATAATGTGTCTTTTATGTTCGTTAACTCTCGTTTTAATCAACCTATTAATAGTTGGGATGTAAGTAATGTAACAGATATGTCAAACATGTTTTTTGGTGCTGAAAGATTTGATCAATCCCTCGATACTTGGGATGTAAGTAACGTCACTAGTATGAAAGGAATGTTTGGAAGAGATATTATTGGTGTAATTGCTTTTAATCAAGATATCAGTGGGTGGGATGTAAGTAATGTCACTGATATGTCGCATATGTTTTCGGGTAATAGTTATTTCCAACAGAATTTAAATAGTTGGAATACGAGTAAGGTGACTAATATGTCAGGTATGTTTTCTTTATCAGGTAGTGAGATAGATATTCGTGATTGGGATGTAAGTAACGTCACTAATATGAAATTAATGTTTTATGGTTCGAGTTTCAATATAGATATTGGTGGGTGGGATGTAAGTAATGTCACTGATATGTCGCGTATGTTTATGTTGGTTTCAAAATTCAATTTTGACTTATCGGGATGGTGTGTAACCAAAATCTCATCGAAACCAGATAATTTTTATTCTTCAAGCTATGTTGATTTTCCAGAAGCCTACTTACCAATTTGGGGAACCTGTCCGGGTTAGAATAATTTAGTAACTATACTGTGAGGTCTCTGCTGGATATGCACAGATGAGTTCAGAAAAAAACATATTGATTTTCAGGTGAAATTTAAGAAAAAATTATTGTTTTGAAATAGATTTTATTGATGAAATTTAATTTTGCAATTTATTTTGCAACACAAATTTTATTCTAAAATACTATGAAAAATCAAAATATATCACTAAATTCAATCAAACCAAACTAAAAATTATATGGATGCAATTATGAAACAAGTTGGTGGCTTCGTTGCCGGAGTAACTAGCCTAATAGTAGGACTTATTGGATTAAGTGTTGCTGTAGAAGTTGTCTTTGGGTCAACACCTTGGGGAAGTGTTATAGGGAATATAACCGCCATAGTTGGTGACTTAAGTAGCGGAGGTTTTGTTGGACTTCTAGTACTTCTAATTTTATGGAGTAGAGTTAAGTAAAAGCTAACTAACTAACCAAATAAAATTTAATATTTTATAATTTTAAAAAGCCGCCTTGTAGCGGCTTTTTATGTCTTCTATACATTAGAAAAAATGATAAAAAAAATAGAAAAAAATATAGAAAAGGTTTCTAGGCTAATAAACTATCTAACAAGAATAACAATTGCTTTTCTGGCCTGCGCAATTCTATTTCAGTTAACTACTACTGTCAAACTATTTGACATGGATGTTGTTGCTAACGCTACTACACTTTTCAATATGCTTGGAACAAAAATAATACTTGGTATTTTGGCTATTGTTACACTTACCTACTTACTCAGAAAAAAGTAACTCTATCAGGTTTTTATCTGGAACACTAAGGATTTTCTCAACATAATCAACATAAAGCTGATGGCCAAGAGGAAGTTGTTCTCTTATTTCAGATGGTGTGCCTAATGTAAATTCTCCATTACCAGTCATCCCCTGTTGCTTATTTCCTGAGACAATAAAATAATCCCATTCTGCAAGAATAAGCCAGTACGCATACTCTTGTGTTGTGACATGATTATACCCATCTTTATCTCCATTCATTTCATCATAAGAAGAAACATCATACACGCCCTTATCAATTGCTTCCTGCATTGCTTGTCTAAGTCTCGAAGAAGATTTCATATACCCCCAGTCATTTGGGTAAGCAAGTTTTAATATTACTGCTGTGACTGTATGTAATAAGTGTTCTATAACTTCATTTATCTGCCTAGGCCCTCCTGTACTCTCTTCCCATATGAAATCCGTGCAGTTATGTTTATATGGCTTAGGGACATCGGTATTGTGCGCGTATTGTTCGTTTTTTTCATATGATGCCTCAAGACCAACACGTTGATAGACATGCTCATCCTTAGAAGTCGTTAGATAATGTGAGCGCATCGACTGATCAATCTTTGAATTATCTTCAAACATCGCATCATATGACTGTGCAACCTTATTTAAAAACTCAAGACTCACATCTTCTTTCCCAAATATCCTTAGATTATTAGAGTCTACGTGTTGAGTAAAATCGACGTTAGCTAACTCTGAATTAGGCCCGCAAGAAAAAAACAATATAAACAAGAATGCTTTCTTCATAATTTTAGTTTTGTTTTACTGTTACCTGTATTTTTCTCATTTAACTTCTGGATCATAATATCCCTCTCAAATCCTCTCCTTTTAGACGCAGTTTTAAAGGGGACAGATATCCCATAACCGATTGCGCCTACACTTACGAAACTGGCACCAACCAATATACTTAAGCCTTGACCTATACCAGTATCCTGTGAGGGAGCTGTTGCAAGAAAGATCACACCAAATCCACCTATCACGTACGCACCAGTCCTAAAAATTGTTCCAAAAACATTATTTAATCTACTCCTCCTGTCAACTGACAATATATATCTGAGCTTAAGCTCATCATATGTCTTCTTTTTTATGTCTAGACCGAAACTATAGAGCTTAACACTATCTCCGTAAGAAAACTCATGTTTTTTTGGATGATCATAACTTTGACCGCTCAATGAAAAGGAAGAGATCAGAAATGCTATTATAAGTCTAAAGCTTAATTTCATTTATATCTTCTTGCACTAACTTTTATAAAACACCCTGATTTTGAGCATCTATTGTAACATCTCCAGAGTTTTGTTGAAGCTGATTTAGCATCGACATCATATCAAAGAAGTCTTGTTCTCTAGCAATTTTTCCGTTTTTTATACTTACCAGTGTTGTGCCGGACAAATCTAATTTATTTCCCGAAGGCGGTATCCCAAAAAAATCTCCAGTATGAGTGCCCTTAAAGTTCCAATATTTTACAATTTTATCTCCTTGTCCGAAGGCATCAACAATTGTAAATTCTACATCTGAAAATCCAAGAAAATAATTTAAATAAAAGTTTTTTACTGCTTCAATGCCTTCAAGATTTCCTTCTGGCGTAACAATTACCACATCTTCTGTAAAATATTTCTCATTTACAATTGCGGTATCTCCTTCAAAAAACGTATCCCATACATATCTATACATCTTGAGATCTTTTTCTATCTGAGCTTGAGCATCTATTACTGCCTTTTGTTCTGAACTAGGTCCTCCACAGCTATACATTACAAATACTAGGGGTATGGATAAAATTAATTTTAAAAGTATTTTCATAGTTATTTGTTTATATGATTCTCTCAATAGATTTAATATCTATTCATTAGATAAAGTTATGAAAAAAAAAAACTAATTATTTAAATCGAGTAATATGTCTTCCAAAAGTTTTACTACGCTTGGCAGAAGGAGTCCCTTCTGATCGTTTATCAACATGTAGTCTGTTAGCTTATTAGCTTTCTCTGATGTAATCTGATTATTTATAATTTTTTCAATTTCATTTTTAGATCTATGTGGATCTCTCTTTCTCACTCTTTCTGTTCTAATTTTTCTTTCGCAGTAGATGTATATAATCTTATCCAAGTCTTTATATGAGTTAGACTCGAATAGAAGCGCAGACTCTTTAAAGAGAACCTTTTCAATTTGGTTTCCTTTTACCCAATTCTTAAAATCATTAATAACTTCTGGATGAACTATTGAATTAATTTTAGTTTTAGCCGACTCATCATTAAAAATAAGCTTAGAGACATAATCCTTATTTAAAGATGAGCCTTCATATATATCTGATCCAAAACTTTCAATTAACCTATCCTTGATCAATTTATTTTCATTAATAATCTGGCTTGATCTCACATCGGAATTATATACCTTGTAACCAAGATGTGATATGATTTGTGACACGGTAGTCTTACCAGAGCCTATTCCTCCGGTAATTCCAATTAAATAAGGATTCATCTATCTAATTTAATTGAATTTGGTCTAAGATCAATTATTTTTATTTTAGTAGGTCCTACAACTTCAGGAATTATGCTGTCATTAATTAGCTCATAAGATAAGTATAGAGAATCTCTCTCACCTAATTCTTCCCCTTTCTCTATTTGATACGTTACTATCACAGTGGTGTCAATATTATATTCGTTTTGATCATATTTTAATTCTAATATAATCTCATCGTTTACGAATTCTGAGACAAAAAAACTCACATTGACACTAGTTGGAGTAATCTCAGAAAAATCATCAAATGATTCTATCAATATATCAGAATCAAAGTCCCTATTTATGATTTTATCTTCAATCTTAATAAGATACTCATCTGGCAAATTATCAATAAGTGATTCTGGCCCCTCTATATTAATAGAGTCATCTGAAATTGAGATATCACTAACTACTTTAAAATTGTCTCTCAATTTTATACTTGAATGATCAAGCTTTATTTTTAAGCTTTTATTTTTCTTTAGTTCAATGTTGAAGAAAATAGAATCAGTAACAACATAATTTAAATCAATGTCCTCTAATGACTCTGAAATATTTGGGATTAAAGAACTAGAGAGTAAGTGCTTAGTTTGTGCAGGATTATTTAATTTATATTCCGCTTCTCTTATATTAATTTTAAGGAGATTTTTTAATAAGTTCCACCCTGTTCCATTGATTGAAATCTCTACAACATCAGGGATAGGGTCAATTAATACTAGGTTCTCAGGGTTATCATACTCAAAATTTATTGGATAAAATATTGTTACATTAGATCTATTGTTTAGTTCATTAAACACCCAGATTAATGACCCAACTAAAATACAGTATAAAAAAATTTTAGGTTGAGAAATAAGAGATAAAGGATTTTTAATCCTCATGTTTTATTTATTAGCTGATGACATTTCAAAGGAGATAGAGTTTTTATCAAACTTTACTTTTGTTCCCCTGTCTACGTCAAGAGTTACGGTTCCCTTTTCAATCAATATAATTTTACCGTGCAAGCCTCCAGCAGTAACTACAGTATCTCCTTTCTTAAGGTTAGAAACAAAATCAGACTGTTTTTTTCTTTTGTTCTGTTCAGGTCTTAAGATAAAAAAGTAAGCAACTAATACTATTGCAATTGGAAAAAATAGCTGAGCTATACCAGAACCTAAAGATTGAAGTAAAATCATCTAGGTAATTAAGATCTAGGATTAACCTGTGCTCTTATCAAAAGCTTTTTTACTTTGGATTCGGTATTTGCAGTTATAGTAACCACTTTATTCTGCATACCTGGTTTATTACTTGAATCAAATTGCACTTTAATCTCTCCAGACCCTCCAACCGGTATTGGTTGTTTTGGCCACTGGGGAACAGTACAACCACAAGCAGCTGTTGCTTTTGAAATTACTAATGGAGCGTCTCCAGTATTAGTAAATTGAAATACATGGCTTACAATATCACCATCCCTAATATCTCCAAAGTTGTATTCTTCTTCTTGAAAAGAAAATTGGGGATATGCCCCAGCAGGAACTACTGAAGTAAGTCCACCACCCTTTCTCATTGAAGCTATCTCTGTCTCAAGCTTTGCTACTCTTAGCTCTAAGTCACTTACTTGTGATCCACAAGAAATAAGAAGTGACATAAAAAATATAGAAATAATTTTTCTCATAATAATTTTAGTTTTCTTTAATTTTTGATAAAATACCATCAACATCTTTTAATAATTTCTCTGCCTTACTTTTAGCATCATTAACAACTTTTTTGCTTTTTGTTTTAGCTTCAGAGTCTATAGAATCTTTCTCTTCCATAATGTCTTGAAGAAGATCCTCTAACTTTCTTTTATATCTATTTAGTCTGAAATTTAATTTGTCTCTTGTGTTATTTCCTTTATCTGGAGCAAATAAGATTCCAATTATTCCCCCAACTAAAAGTCCAACAATTAGACTGATCAATGAATTAGTTGAATTTTTACTCATATCTATTTATTTATTATCAATTAAACCTTTTCCTGATTTAATTATTTTACCTTCTTTTAGCAAATTTAATGAAATTACATCTAAAAGACCATTTATAAACTTGCTGCTCTTTGGTGAACTATAATTTTTTGCGATATCTATACACTCATTGATAGTAACCTTTAGAGGAATATTACTAAAAGCTATCATTTCCCCAATACCCATTCTAAGTATTGATCTATCCATTAATGTAATTCTTTCCAAGTCCCAGTTTTTAGCATATTTTTTTATATACTTATCATATTCACTGGTGTTTTGGACAACAATATCAAACAAAGAACTAGCAAATTTCAAGTCTTCTTTTATATCTTCAGACAAACTTGCGACAGCAAATGTATTAAAATTTAATGAATTCATCGATTTAACTGTCTTTTTTAACATTGACCTTACTATTAAAACGTCTTCGTTCCAAAAAATATTGTTATCTTCAAAAAACTTAATTACAACTTCATTTTTTAGAAGAAATTTTAAGGATAACTCAACAAAAAATCTATAATCATCTTCAAAAGTAGGGACGTCAATTCCTGTATATTCTTTATAAAAATCTTCTTCTAATAGAATTTTATACCAAACCCTTATCTCCTCTTCATCTTTATTCCATTTGTTTTCATGTTTAATCAAGCCATCAATTACACTGCTATTTGTCTCAAGAAAATTTATGGCCTTGTTATCAGATAAATTGAATCTGGATTTGCTTTTTTTAATCTTTTCACCTCTCGCGATCTCTCTTTTCTCCTCATTTATTTTTTTGAAAATAATTGATATTGATAAAAAGTCATAAAAGTTTTTTTCTATACCTCTAACTGATTTGTCTAACTCTTTAGAAATTTTTAATTGAAGCTTATTAATATCATCACTTTGTATTGACTGATGATAGAAAGAGTACAATAACTGCAAGACTTTAACCCTAAGGGTTCTTCGGTTAATCATAAAACTTCAAATTAAAGAACGAAGTGCAAATGTAATTACTTTTTCGAATTTTCCTTAATTCTATCTTTGGCTAATTGGATTGCAGACGCATTAGTTGAAATGGAATGTATAATTGAATGCTCTAGTACATTAGATACCTTATCATATATCGACTCTGTCATTTTCATTACTTTTTTCTCATCAATATCATTAATTTGTTCGTGGTACACACTAATTATCCCTCCAGCATTAATTAAAAAATCAGGGACATATAATATTTTTTTCTCTTTTAATATCTCTGGGACCAAAGAATTATCACCAAGCTGATTGTTAGCAGCTCCTGCAATTATATCACATTTAATCTTTTTTAGTGAGTCAACATTTATTGACCCACCCAGTGCACACGGAGATATTATATCATAAGATTTATCGTAGATTTCATTTTCGTTAACAATATTTACATTACTCCCAGAGACCTTCTCAATATTTTCTTTATTAATGTCAACTACAGATACATCAGCGCCTTCATCTAACAGATGTCCAACTAGTTTTCTCCCCACATTACCTACTCCCTGGACTAGGATTTTCTTATTTTGTAAACTATCATTTCCTGTTATATGTTTATTTGCAGATTTTATCCCAACATAAACACCATAGGCGGTTGGAGAAGATGAGTTGCCTAGCCCACCATACCCCTTAGGTAATCCAACAACATAATCACTTTTTTCCTTGAGCCATACAATATCCTGAGTTGACATATTTACGTCTTGTGCAGTCCAATACTTTCCATTTAGATCATTGATAAATTCAGCGAATCTCTTGATGAAAGATTCTGATTTTATTTTAGGATCACCAATAATTACAGCTTTTCCTCCTCCTGCATTTAGACCAGCAAGGGAAGACTTATAACTCATTGCCTTTGATAAGTTTATTACATCTCTTAGTGCTTCATTATCAGAAGAATAATTCCACATCCTTGTACCACCTATTGCGGGGCCTAAAACCGTGTTGTGAATACCAATTATAGCTTTTAAACCTAAAGATTCATCCTTACAAAAAACAAGTTGTTCGTGGTTATCATTTTTAATCTTATCAAAAACGGAATTATTTTGATCTTTACTCATAATTATGATATTAAATAATAGTTTTACAGTTAGTTATATCATTAAATTTATACAAAAAATTGAAAGACCTCTCCTATTTAAATAAATACCTTTTAAAGTATAAATATTATTATACAATTGGGGTAATATTCATTCTTATTTCAACAGTTTTTGCTATCATTCCCGCAACACTTATAAGAGAAACCTTTAACCTAATTGAAAGTGGGTACTCTCAGTATGAAAATGGAGAAAAATTAATAAAGTCAATAATTTTGAAAGACGTATTTTTTTACTCTTCGGGAATAATTTTAGCTGCAATAGTTCGGGGTTTTTTTATGTATATGATGAGACAAACTATTATAGTTGCTTCAAGAAGAATTGAATATGATTTGAAAAACGATGTGTTTCATCACTACCTGACCCTACCTCTAGAATTTTACAAAAGGAATAACACGGGTGATTTGATGAATAGAATTTCTGAAGACGTCAGCAAAGTAAGAATGTATCTAGGTCCTGCATTAATGTACGGAATGAATGTTACTATTCTCATGTTCATAGTAATTCCATTTATGTTTTATATTAATTTAAATTTAGCTTTCTATAGCTTAGTTCCTTTACCATTCTTAGTTATCTGTATTTACTTTGTACAAAATGTTATCAACAAGAGATCTGAAGAAATCCAGAAATCACTTTCTAACCTTTCAACATATGTTCAAGAAACATTTTCAGGAATAAGGTTAATTAAATCCTTCGTAAGAGAAATAAATTTTTCAAGTGTATTCAGTGAAAAGAGTAATGATTATAAAAATAAATCTATAAGGCTTCAATATGTTTTAGCTCTTTTTTTTCCTGTGATAATGACCCTAATAGGGTTAAGTATAATGATTACTGTCTATGTAGGAGCAATAGAAGTTTTCGATGGAAATTTAACCATTGGGAATATAGCGGAATTTCTAATCTATGTTTATTTGTTGACCTGGCCAGTTACTGCTTTAGGGTGGATAACAAGTATTATCCAGAGAGCATCAGCATCTCAGAGAAGAATTAATGAATTTCTAAACGAAAAAACAACTATTAAATCATCGCATAATAAAACCCTGGACATTAATGGTGCGGTTGAATTTAAGAACGTTTGTTTTAAATACCAAGACACAGGAATCGATGGCATGGATAATATTTCATTCAAATTAACTCCTGGAGACTCACTTGGAATTATAGGTTCAACGGGTTCAGGTAAAAGCACAATTGCCAATAGCATACTTAGATTGTTTGACATAGATAGTGGAAAAATTTTAATTGATAATGTTAATATTAAGGATTTGGATATCTCATATTTCAGAAGACAAGTGGGTTATGTTCCGCAAGATGTTTTCTTGTTTTCGGATACGATAGAAAACAATATTTTATTTGGATCTGAAGATAACAACTTTGAAAAAGTTAAGGAGGCTGCAGAAAACTCAGACTTAATGAGAAATATAGAATCTTTCCCAAATAAATTCAAGACAAAAATTGGGGAGAGGGGGATTACTTTGTCTGGAGGACAAAAACAAAGAATATCAATTGCAAGAGCGATTATTAAAGAGCCAAAACTTTTAATATTAGACGATTGTCTGTCGGCCGTCGACACAAAAACCGAAAATATTATCTTAGAAAATTTAAAAAACATTATGATAGATAAGACATCAATTATAATTTCTCATAGGATATCATCTGTAAAACTTGCAAAAAATATTATTGTTATTGATTCTGGTAAAGTTATTGAAGAGGGAGACCACAAAACACTTTTAGATAAAAAAGGAAGTTATTATAGATTGTATAAACAACAAATTGAGTCTGAAACATCTTAGTATGTCAGCTTACAATATTTCGGTACTGCATCTCATATAGTTTTTTGTAATAACCGTTAATTTTCAATAATTCATCATGTCTGCCCATTTCTTTAATCTCCCCAGATTCAATAACTATAATTTTATCTACCTCTTTTATAGTAGAAAGCCTATGAGCTACAACTATTGAAGTTCGATTTTTTAAAATCTCAGAAATAGCCCTTTGTATCATTGCCTCAGATTCAGAATCAACTGATGAAGTGGCTTCATCTAATAATATTATTTTTGGATCATAAAGCATAATTCTAATACAAGAAATCAACTGTCTTTGACCTACTGATAATGAAACTCCCCTCTCCTTAACATCAAACAATAATTTATTTGGCAACTTATTAATAAATTTTTCAGCTCCTACCTTTTTAATTGCTGACCAAACTTGTTCCTCTGATATATTATCATTGTAAAGAGTTATGTTATTAAGAATAGTATCTGAAAACAAGAAAACATCTTGTGAGACTAATCCAAGGTTATTTCTTAAAGATAAAATATTATAGTCCTCAATTTTTTTATTATCAACTAGGATGCTTCCCTTTTGAAAATCATAAAATCTATTTATTAAATTAATTATTGAAGTTTTACCAGACCCCGTGCTACCCACAAACCCAACGGATTCTCCTTTTCTAATTTTAAATGATATGTTTTTTAAGACGTATTCATCATCATTATAGGCAAACCATAAATTTTTAAACTCAACCCCACCATTAATATCAATATCTTTTATCCTCTCATTTGACTTTATGCGTTCCGATTTATCTAAGAGATCGAATATCCTTTTTGAGCTGACTACCCCCATTTGCAGTGTGTTGAAACGATCTGCTATAGCTCTTATTGGTCTAAAAAACAATTGGAGATACATAATAAATGCAATTAAAACCCCTAAAGTAACTTCCCCTGTGAAAAGCTGATTTGATCCAAACCATATAAGTAACCCAAGACCTATAGATGTAAATAATTCCATGACAGGGAAGTAAACAGAATAGTATAAGACTGCCTTAAGGTTTGCGCTTAGGTGAGTATTGTTAATGTCTTTAAATTTTTTGTATTCTTTATCTTCATTCCCAAAAATTTGGACAATACTCATTCCAACAATATGTTCTTGAACAAAAGAATTAAGGTTTGCGACAGCATTCCTGACGTCATTAAAAGAAATTTTAACCTTTTCCTTGAATATATAAGTTGTTAGGAAAAGAAATGGCAAAGTCGCAAGACTTATCAGGGTCAATTTCCAATTTATGTAAAACATAAGAAAGACAATTCCAACAAGTTGTAAGATGTCTCCAATTATAGCAGCGATGCCTTGACCAAAAATATCTGCAATAGTCTCAATATCCGATACATTTCTAGTTACAATCCTTCCAATTGGTGTTTTGTCAAAAAACTTAAGTCTAAAATTTTGAATATGAGAAAATAACTTTATCCTAATATCCTTAATTATATTTTGACCCAACCACCCAGAGAGGTATGTGTGGAAATACATTACAACTGCGTTAAGTATCAATAAAGAAAACAGTAAGACTATCATCTTTTTTAAACCTATTAAATCGTTTGCTGAGACATAGTCATCAATTATTATTTGAGTAATATATGGCCTGATAGGTTGTAAGACAGATAGACTTAAAGTTAATAGTATAAGTATATAAAAAACTTTCATATACGGCCTGCAGAAAATTAAAAGGCGTTGTAAGATTTTTAAATCGAATAAATTACCACTAATATTATTATCACTCATAAGTAAACATCTTCTTCATATAAAACTTTTTGAAGGTATAGGCCATGAGCTGGAACAGATGGCCCTGCTAGCTTTCTGTCTTTTTTAATTATTATACCTTCTAATGCTTCAATTTGAATTTTATTTTCGTTGATTTCAAAAAGAGTCCCCATAATAGCTCTAACCATACCTCTTAAAAACCTATTTGAGGTTATCCTAAATAAATAAGAATTATTCTCTTGTTCTACAGCCGCATAAGATAATTTACAATTATAATTAGTAACATCTGTCTTTACTTTTGAAAATGTTTGAAAGTCTTTTTGATTTTTAATTATGCCACCTGCTTTGTTTAATAGGTCCAGATCAATTTCTCTAGGATAGTAGAAAGAATAATTGGTCAGAAATGGAGATTTTTTAGTGTGTATCTTATAAATATATTCCCTAGAAACAGCGTCAAATCTTGCGCTTACAGTGTCCTTAACTCTATTGACAGAGTTAATAGAAATATCATTAGGCAGTAAAGAATTTATTTTGTAAATAAAATTATCATCTAAATCATCCTTATAGTCAAAATGAGCAATCTGAGACATTGCATGAACCCCTGTGTCTGTTCTTCCACTTCCCAATGTTTTTATATCTGATTTTAAAATAGTAGATAAAGATTTATCAACTGCTTCTTGAATTGTTACTGCATTCTCTTGAATTTGCCAGCCATGATAATTTTTTCCAAAATATGATATATCAATAAAATATCTCACTTTTTAAATCATTTTATTTTTCTTTGTACAAAATACATTCATGATTCAGAGAATCCAAACAATATTCCTTATCTTATTTATTCTAACAATAACATCAACCTTTTTTTTCCCTGTTTGGCAGAAGATAGAAATGAAAGATGCCGAATCTGTTGACATAATAGTAACAGGTTACGTGTCAAGTGCATTATTAGATGACGGTGAGAAGGGGGTCGTATATGACTACTTTTACATTAGCGGAATATTAATTTTGTCTTGTCTTCTAGCTGCCTATTCGACATTTAGTTATAAAAACCGATTAAATCAGATTAAAATTGGGACTATAAATTCAATGTTGACCTCTTTTGTAGTTTTCTTTTTCTTATATCAAATTTTTTATTCTGATGTATATCAAGACATCAATGATAAAATCAGTTTTCTTATTTCATTTTATTTAATATTTTTGGCGATGTTTTTCAATTTTCTATCAAACAGATTTATTAGAAAAGATGAATTATTAGTTAGAGAATCAGAAAGAATTAGATAAAAATTATAAAAAACGTGAAAGAAAAAGGTAACATATCAATTAATACTGAGAACATATTTCCTATAATTAAGAAGTTTTTATACTCAGATCAAGACATATTTTTAAGAGAGTTAGTCTCCAATGCCGTAGACGCAACTCAAAAAATTAAAAGCCTATCTCAGATGGGTGAACTTAAAGAAGAAATTGGCGATCTAACAATAGAAGTCTCTGTGGATAAAAAGAAAAAAACAATTACAATTTCCGATAAAGGGATTGGAATGTCTGCAGAGGAAATCAAAAAATATATAAATCAAATCGCTTTCTCTGGAGCTACTGAATTTGTAGAGAAGTATAAAGAAAAAGGAGACTCTCAACAGATTATTGGTCATTTTGGATTAGGTTTTTATTCAGCATTTATGGTTTCCTCTTACGTAGAAATTAAATCTAAATCATATATAAAAAACAAGAAAGCAGCGTATTGGAAATGTGACGGAAACACAGAATTTGAGATAAAAGATTCCACTAAAAAAGAAAGGGGAACCGAAGTTGTCCTCCACATCAATGATGACTCTAAAGCTTTTTTAGAAGATTCTAAAATTAACGAAATACTAGGTAGATATTGTAAGTTCTTGCCAGTGGAAATAAAATTTGGTCAAAAAGATGAGTCGGTGGAAGACGGCAAAGACAAAGATGGTAAGCCCAAACATAAAACAGTTAAAGTCGATAATATTGTAAATAACCCTAATCCCATTTGGAATAAAAGTCCGAAAGATCTTAATGATGATGATTATAAGGCATTTTATAAGGAACTTTATCCTTTCTCCGAAGAACCTTTATTCTGGATACACCTTAATGTTGACTACCCTTTTAACTTAACCGGAATCTTATATTTCCCAAAAATTAAAAATGATTTTGAGGTTCAAAAAAATAAAATACAACTATACTCTAGACAGGTATTTATTACTGATGAGGTAAAAGATGTAGTTCCAGAGTTTTTAATGCTTCTCCACGGTATTATTGACTCACCAGATATCCCATTAAATGTATCAAGGAGTTATCTTCAATCGGATGGCAATGTAAAGAAGATAAATACATACATCACAAAAAAAGTTGCCGACAAACTTAACGAGTTGTTCAAAGATGATCGGAAAGAGTTTGAAGATAAGTGGAAAGACATAAACTTATTTGTTAAGTATGGCATGATATCTGAAGAAAAATTTTATGATAAAGTAGAATCATTAGCTTTATTTGAAAGTGTTGACGGAAAAATGAGAACTGTAGATGAATACAAGAAACAGATTGGCAAGACACAAAAGGATAAAGATAAAAACCATATTATTTTATATACATCAGATACAGACAAGCAGGATTCATTTATTCAAGACGCAAAAAGTAGAAATTATGATGTAGTGGTCTTTAATAATGTTATTGACAGCCATTATATAAATCACCTAGAACAAAAACTAGATAAAGTACAGATCAAAAGAGTTGACTCAGATATACTAGATAAACTAATAGATAAGGGAGATAAAAAGGAAACAGTTATCTCAGATGAGGATAAAGAAAAGCTGAAAGGAATCTTTGATAAAATTATCAATAATCAGTCTACTGTTGTAACCGTTGAGGCATTAAGTCCAAAAGATAACCCCGTTACCATAACATTACCAGAATTTTTTAGGCGGATGCAAGATATGGCCAAGACAAGTGGTGGCGGAAATCCTATGATGATGGGAGGTCCTGGTGAAATGATAGCCGTTAGTATTAACGGAAATCATAAAACCATAGAAAAAATTTTAAAAGCAAAAACTTCTAAAACAAAAGAAAAAATGGCTTCTCAACTTTATGATTTAGCTCTTTTATCTCAGAATATGTTAACTGGCTCTGAGTTGACAAGCTTTGTTAAAAGAAGTTTAGATATTTTATCTAAATAATTTTTTTGATATAAATTCGTTTTGAAGATATGAGAAAGATTCTGTACGTTTTTATATCATTATTTATACTGTCAAATCAAAATATATTTTCCCAAGACCTCTTCAGATTAAATGTAGATACAATATCTTCAGCTGACCTTTTATTTCTAGAGGAGGAAGATACTTTAATGATAGACAAAAAAAAGAAAAAAAAGAGAAATGTGTTTTTTGGCATAAAAACTAAAAAAGGATTTATCAGATCGTCAAGTGGAAGAAATTTGATTTATGAAAATTTTCACTACATAAAACAACCTGAAATAAAAAACGAATATGCTCAAGAAATATATTTTTATGATAAAAAGAAAAAGAAAATTATAAGGTCAAAAGAAATTGTTGAGGATGCGGTTATGATGCATGGTCCCTACAAAAAAAGGTTAGGAGAACAAATTATAGAAGAAGGTTTTTTTTATTACGGACTAAAACAAAACAGATGGGTACGTCTAAATAGTTCTGATATTTTACAAGACAAAGAAATTTTTTCTCTTGGATGGTATTATGAGTCTATCAGGTCATTTTGGGATAGAGACAAAAAAAATTTAAGAGATATAATTCAAATTAAATATGGCGAAAAAAATGGGATGTACTATGCCTTTTATGAAAACGGGACTGTTGCAGCAAAAGGTGAATATAAATTTAGTAAACCAATAGGAATTTGGACTGAATATTATAATTCTGGAAAGAAAAAAAGGGAAATAAAATACGAAGAATCTCCTTTTAATTTTAGTGAATCATTTATTAGTAAGGAATGGAATATAAGTGGTAAATTGATTTATGATAGAAATTTATTCTTAAAAAAATAGGCCTCTAAAAGCTCTCATAATCTTGAACAATTTAATAAACAAAGAAGTTAAAGTAATTCAACTTGGTCATATCGACTATCAAGAAGCTTGGGATCAACAAGAAAAAATTTTTAAAACAATTATTGATACTAAAATAAATAATCGAAAAAATAAAAAAATAAATCAAACAGAAAATTATCTCCTAACTTGTTCACATCCTCATGTTTATACTTTGGGAAGAAGTGGTGATGAAGAAAATCTTCTAATAGATAAAAACTTTATCAAAAAAAAGAATCTAAGTTTTTATAAAATAAATAGAGGGGGCGACATAACTTACCATGGCCCAGGACAAATAGTAATTTATCCTATCTTAGACTTAGAAAATTTTTTTACTGATATCCATAAGTACTTAAGGTTACTAGAAGAATCTGTTATTTTAACATTAAATGAATTAAATATTGATTCTGGTAGAGTCGATGGTTTAACAGGAGTATGGGTATATAAAGAAGGTGCCTCTCCAAAAAAAGTATGTGCCATGGGTGTTAAGACTAGTAGGTGGGTAACAATGCATGGTCTTGCTTTAAATGTTAACACTGACTTAAAATATTTTAAAAACATAATCCCTTGTGGAATACAAGGTAAAGACGTGACATCTATAGATAAGGAAATAGATTATAAAATTTCTTTAAATAAAGTAGAGAAAATTTTAATTAAAAACCTTTCAGAAGTCTTTGAGTTTAAAATCATATAAAATGAAATTTAAAAAAAGAAAAAAGAAGGGCAAAAAACCTAGCTCCAATACATTAAGAGGTATTGTTGATCATGTTAACAGAAAGTATGCATTCGTAACCACTGATGAATTTTCTGAGGATATTAGAGTAAGGAATAGATTCATGAAAGGAGCTATTCATGGAGATAAAGTAGAGTTAAAAATATCTAATAACTTATCTAGAAAAAGTTTAGAGGGAGAAGTTATAAAAATTATAGAAAGAAACTCCAGTGAATTTATAGGTACAATTGAAGACAGCAAAGACTTCGCATTTTTTATTCCAAAAAATAAAAAAATATTTATAGATTTTTTTGTAAGAAAAAAGAGGAATGAAAAATTTTCAAAAAATAAAAAATACATTGCTAAAGTAATAGATTGGGGAAATTCAAATAAAAAACCAGAAGCGCAAATAATTAAATGTATTGGTAATATTGGGGAGAATGAAACAGAAATAAGTTCAATAATCTATGACTTCAATTTACCATTAAAATTTCCTAATAATATAATGGAAGAAGCTGAGGGTCTAAACGATAAAATACATGAAAAAGAAATTAATAAAAGAAAAGACTTAAGACACCTTGACTCATTTACAATAGACCCTGATGACGCAAAGGACTTTGATGATGCGCTCTCAATTGAAAAAGAAAACGGTTGTTATAATATTGGAATTCATATAGCTGATGTTTCACATTTTTTTAATAGTAGAACAGAAATAAACAATGAAGCCGAGAAAAGAGCTACATCAGTATACTTAGTTGATAGGACTATTCCAATGTTGCCCGAAAAATTATCAAATAATTTATGTTCTCTAAAACCTAATGTGGATAGGTTGACTTTTTCTGTATTAATTAAGATGGATGAAAAATTTAAAATTATTAACTCTTGGGTTGGGAAGACAGTTATCCACTCCAAAAAAAGATTTACTTACGAAGAAGCTCAAAAATCAATTGATAACACTGGCGACCTCTATCATGAAGAACTAAAAAATCTAAATGAAATAGCTAAAAATGTTAGAAAAAAAAGATTTGAATCTGGGTCGTTTAACTTTAGGAGTAACGAAGTTAAATTCAAACTAGATGAAGGAAAAAAACCTGTTGGTGTCTATAAAAAAAATAGAAAAGACACACATAAATTAGTAGAAGAGTACATGCTTCTGGCAAATAAAATTGTAGCAGAACTTATTATTAATCATGAAAAAAAACACAATAAAAGTTATCCATTTGTTTACAGAATTCATGAAGATCCTGAACAACAAAAAATAAGTGAATTAAAAAATTACATCAAACAATACGGCTACTCCATAAACTCTAATGAAAATAATTTAGCAATCTCATTAAATAACCTAATGAAAGATATCAAAGGAAAACCTGAAGAGTCGTCTATAGAAAAATTTGCAATAAGGTCTATGTCTAAAGCAAAATATTCTACAAATAAAGAAAAACACTTTGGTTTGTCTTTTAGACATTACACACATTTCACATCACCAATTAGAAGGTTTCCAGATATTATGGTCCATCGACTTGTAAGTGACTATACAAACGGAAGCAAGCCAAAAGACAAAAGATATTATGATATAATGTGCAAGCACAGCTCAAAAATGGAAATCAATGCAACAAAAGCAGAACGAGAATCAATAAAATATAAACAAGCAGAGTATATGTCTAATTTTATTGGCAAAAAATTTCAGGCAGTTATCTCTGGGATTACTGAGTGGGGCGTATACGGTGAAATAATTGAAAACCACTGTGAGGGTTTAATAAAGATATCAAGCATGAAAGATGATAGATATGAGTTTGATAATGAAAAAATTAGAATTATTGGAAGAAATAATAAAAAAATCTTTAGGTTAGGACAGGTTATCATGGTAAAAGTAGTTGGCACTGATATAGAAAAAAGAACAATTGATTTAGTTTTAGTATGATAGACAAAAAAGAATATATCAAGAGGATAAACTCAGAAATAGAAAAAATAAAAATTTCAGGAGAACCAAATGAATTATATAAACCAATTCAATATATCCTTAGCTTAAAAAGCAAAAGAGTGCGTCCAACACTTTCGATGATGGGGTACAAGCTTTTTGATAAAAACATCGAGAAAATAAACAAACCGTCAATAGCAATTGAATTTTTTCATAATTTCACATTAATTCACGATGACATTATGGATAATGCTTCTCTTAGGAGGGGGGAAGAAACAGTCCATAATAAATGGAATAGAAACACAGGTATTTTATCTGGAGATTTACTTATGATATTTGCTTTTAAAATGTTAGAAGAGGTTGATAGCAAAAATCTGAAAGACATCCTTAAAAGATTTAATGATATAGCAATAAGAGTTTGTGAAGGACAACAATATGATATGAATTTTGAAAGTGAAAGCGACATATCTGAAAACGATTATCTAAATATGATAAAATTAAAAACAGGTGTCCTTATTGGTTTTAGCTTGGAATTAGGTGGATTAATTGCAAATCAAAAAAAAGATATTACAAAAAAACTTTATAAAGCTGGAGAACTAATGGGAATAGCCTTTCAGCTTATGGATGATCACCTAGATATTTTCGGAAGCGCAAAGTTTGGGAAAACAATAGGTGGAGATATTGTATTAAATAAGAAAACCTATCTTATGATTAAATTATTAGAAGAAGCAAGCCAAAACGATTTACTTCATATTAAAAAATGGGTGAAAACAAAAAATAAATCTGAAGAGAAAATTAAAATTATTACTGAGCTATTGAAAAAATATAAGATTGACATAAAATCAGAGAAACTAACAAAAGAATATTTTTCAGAAGGAATAAAAATATTAAATGAAATAAAATCTGATGAAAATCAAATGAATAATTTAAAAGCCTATTTTGAAAATCTCTTAGTAAGGAATAACTAATTCTCCTGGACAACAGAAACAAACGATCTGTTGTTTCTTCCTTTCTTAAACTCAACAACACCATCTGACAAGGCAAATAATGTATGGTCTTTACCCATCCCTACATTATTTCCTGCATGATGTTTAGTTCCTCGCTGCCTCACAATAATATTGCCAGCGATTATCTTTTGTCCACCAAAAATTTTAACACCAAGCCTTTTACTATGAGACTCTCTTCCGTTTTTTGAACTACCAGCTCCTTTTTTATGTGCCATAACTTATTTTATATCTTTGATTAATATTTTAGTCATTTGTTGTCTGTGACCATTTTTAACTTTATAACCTTTTCTTCTCTTCTTCTTGAAAACAATAACCTTATCATCCTTAAGTTGAGAAAGAACCTCCCCCGTAACCTTGGAACCTTTTATTTTTGGCTTTCCAAGTTTTACTTTACCCTTATCACTTATTAACAAAACATTGTCAAACTCAACTTTTTTTCCAGACTTGGGCTCAACTTTATCAGTATAGATAAACTTATTTTTTTCAACCTTAAATTGTTTACCTGAAATTTCTACAATTGCGTACATCTTCTATTGTTTTAAAACGAGTGCAAATTTATGATTTTATATCTATTATTCAAATCAAAAAAATCAAATTAAAAAAAAAATGAAAAAAAATGAAAAACGATTAAGATATGTTTTGATATTTTAAACTCTTTTTGTAATATTTGTATAGCCTAGATCAAGATCAAATTATTACTTAAGTTTTCTTGATTATAGCTTCCAAACACAAAGATTATAAACCACTTAATTGACTAAAGGATTTTAGTCATTATGTTACAATACATTTAATGTAATGACGAGGATATTTTTGTCTTTTTTTTATTGTTGAATAAAGAATATTAAAAATTAAAATGCAAAATAAGGAACAAAATCTAGAACCAATACTACAAGAAAACCCTGATAGATTTGTTTTATTCCCAATCGAACATGATGACATATGGCAATTTTATAAAAAAGCAGAAGCAAGTTTTTGGACTGCTGAAGAAATAGACTTGAGTCAAGATCTCAAAGACTGGGGTGACCTAAATGATGGTGAAAGACATTTTATAAAACACGTACTAGCATTTTTTGCTGCAAGTGATGGTATAGTTAATGAAAACCTTGCCGAACATTTTGTTTCTGAGGTTCAATACACTGAGGCCAAATTCTTTTATGGCTTTCAGATCGCTATCGAAAATATTCACTCAGAAACATATTCTCTATTAATAGACACATACGTAGATGACGCCAAAGAGAAAGACTCTTTGCTTCATGCAATTGAAACACTTGACTGCGTTAAGAAAAAAGCAGACTGGGCACTAAGGTGGATTGATAATGGCAGTTTTGCAGAAAGACTAATTGCATTTGCAGCAGTAGAAGGTATATTTTTTTCTGGAAGTTTTTGTTCAATATTCTGGCTAAAGAAAAGAGGATTAATGCCTGGGCTAACCTTCTCAAATGAATTAATCTCTAGAGACGAAGGGCTACATTGTGATTTTGCCTGTCATATATATACAAAACATGTTGTTAATACATTATCAAAAGAAACTGTTACTGAAATTATAAAAGACGCAGTTGATTTTGAAAAAGAATTTGTTACTGACGCATTACCCGTAAAACTTATTGGGATGAACTCTGATTTAATGTGTCAATATATAGAATTTGTTGCGGACAGGTTACTGGTGGAACTTGACTGTAAGAGGGTATATAATTCTACTAATCCTTTTGATTTTATGGAAATGATTTCTCTTCAAGGCAAGACCAACTTCTTTGAGAAGAGAGTTGCTGAGTATCAGAAGGCTGGAGTACTAAAAAAAGATGAAGATTCTGATAAACCAAAATTTTCATTAGAAGAAGATTTTTAAATTTTAAATAGCATGTTAGTAATAAAAAGAGACGGGAGAAAAGAATCAGTAAAATTTGATAAAATAACAGCTAGAATAGAAAAGCTAAGCTATGGGTTAAATGCTAATTATGTAAAGACTATTGAGATAGCAAAGAAAGTAATTGATGGTCTATACGACGGAGTCTCTACTCAAGAACTTGATGAACTAGCTGCAGAAACCGCAGCAACACTAACAACAAAACATCCAGATTTTGCAACATTAGCTGCAAGAATTTCTGTCTCTAACTTACATAAGACAACCAGCAAATCCTTTTCAAGTACTATGAAGAGACTTTACACGTATGTCAACCCCAAAACAGGTGAAAATGCGTCTCTATTATCTAAAGATGTTTACGGAATAATAAATAAAAATGCAGCACTATTAGACTCATCAATAATTTACGATAGAGATTTTAGTTATGATTATTTTGGATTTAAAACACTAGAAAAATCATATCTATTAAAACTCAATGGCAAAGTTGTAGAAAGACCACAACATATGTTAATGAGAGTAGCTGTTGGAATTCACAAGGATGACATTGATTCCGTTCTTGAAACCTATAACCTCCTATCAGAAAAATGGTTTACTCACGCTACACCTACCCTTTTTAATGCAGGGACACCAAAACCACAACTATCTTCTTGTTTCTTATTAACAATGAAAGAAGATTCAATTGATGGAATTTATGATACCCTAAAACAGTGCGCAAAAATATCACAATCTGCTGGAGGAATTGGACTTAGTATTCATAATGTGAGAGCAACAGGATCATATATTAAAGGGACCAATGGTGTTTCTAATGGTATTATTCCAATGTTAAGAAACTTTGATATGACTGCTAGGTATGTAGATCAAGGAGGAGGCAAAAGAAAAGGCAGCTTTGCTATATACATTGAACCTTGGCACTCTGATATTTTTGAATTTCTTCAACTAAAGAAAAATCATGGTAAGGAAGAACTTAGAGCGCGAGACTTGTTCTACGCTATGTGGATACCTGATCTATTTATGAAAAGAGTTGAGTCAAATGAAGAATGGTCTCTTTTTTCTCCTGATGAAGCTAAAGATCTACATGAAACATATGGGGAAGAATTTGAAAGACTATATGAAAAGTACGAAAAAGAAGGAAAAGCAAGAAAAACTGTAAAAGCACAGGATCTCTGGTTTGAAATTTTAGAATCTCAAATCGAAACTGGTAACCCATATATACTTTATAAAGACGCTGCAAACAAAAAGTCTAATCAAAAAAATCTTGGAACAATAAAATCATCAAATCTCTGCACTGAGATTATTGAATATACATCACCAGATGAAATTGCAGTTTGTAATCTAGCATCTATAGCACTTAATAAGTTTGTTAAGGAAGATTTAACATATGACCACCAAAAACTTTATGAAATAACTAAAGTCATAACAAAGAATCTTAATAAAGTTATTGATGTAAATTATTATCCAGTAGAAGAGGCCCGAAACTCAAACCTAAGACACAGACCTATAGGAATTGGTGTCCAAGGTCTAGCGGATACTTTCATACTAATGAGACAGGCTTTTGATTCTCCAGAAGCCAAAAAATTAAATGCAGAAATTTTTGAGACAATCTACTTTGCTGCAATGGAATCATCAATGGAGATTGCACAAAAAGAAGGACCTTATAAAACTTATGAAGGTTCCCCTGTTTCTAAGGGTATATTCCAGTTTGATATGTGGGGAATAGCTCCAGACTCAAAAAGATGGGATTGGACTAAACTTAAAAGAGAAGTTAAGAAGAATGGTGTCAGAAATTCTCTACTTCTAGCTCCAATGCCTACAGCATCTACATCTCAAATATTAGGCAACAACGAGTGTTTTGAGCCATATACATCAAACATATACACAAGAAGAGTGTTATCTGGAGAGTTTATAGTTGTAAATAAACACCTACTTAAAGACTTGATAAGCCTTAACCTTTGGGACGACTCAATGAAAGATAGGTTAATGGAAGCAAACGGATCAGTTCAGGGAATAAATGAAATACCAGAAGAAATTAAACAATTATATAGAACTGTCTGGGAAGTATCTCAAAAGAGTATTATAGATATGGCCGCAGACAGAGGAGCATATATTTGTCAAAGTCAGAGTATGAACATACATATGCAAGATGCTAATTTTGGGAAGCTAACATCTATGCATTTCCATGCCTGGAAAAAAGGCTTAAAAACCGGGCTATATTATTTAAGAACAAAAGCAGCAGCTGACGCAATTAAGTTCACAATTGTTAAAGATGAGAAGGCTGTGGATAATGAAGAACAAAAACAATCGGCTGTGCAATGTTCAATAGATAACCAAGATGATTGTGAGATGTGTGGAAGTTAAACCCAGCCTTAACAAATCAAAAATCATTCGTATATATTTATATCTTTAATGATCTTATCAGAAGTAAATGTCTTAATTTCTCCATTTACATCTTTATAGATTAGAAATCCGTCAATTTTTTCATTTGAATTTAAAATCTCTTTAGATTTTTCGTAACCCATAACCATAAAGGCTGTAGCATAAGCATCGGCTAAAAAACAGCTATTTGAAAAAACAGACGAGCTTATCATATTTGAATATGATGGGTACCCAGAGATTGGGTCAATGGTATGAAAAATGGTACTATCTCCAGAAGTATAATAGTTTCTGTAATTTCCAGATGTAGCAACCGACATATTCTTCAAGGGCATGGAAGCAATTAAATCATTTCCAGACTCTGATGGATTACTAATTCCTACTTTCCAATAGTTGTCATCTAAATTTTTTCCCATAGCCTTAACTTCTCCACCCATTTCTATAAAAAAATTATCTACACCATTTAATAATAAAAAGTTAGAAATTATATCTACTGCATATCCCTTAGCAATTGAACTGAAATCTAAATACGTCTCCTTATTTTTTTTGTATAAATAATTTTGATCAAATAATAGTTTGTCATAACCAACAAAACTTTTTAATTTGATTATTTCAAAATCAGATGGAGGTTTCTTTTTTTTATTGGGACCGAAACCCCAAGCATTAACCAAAGGGCCAATAGTAGGATCATAAGCGCCATCAGTTAGATCAAACACATCTTTACTTTGTTTTAACAGAAAATAGAGATCTGATGAAATATTGATTTTTCCTTCTGAGTTATTTATCACAGATATTTCAGAGTTAGGAATATAAGTAGAAAATATATTATTAAAACTTATTAAAACAGAATCAATCTCTTTTTTATAAACGGACTGAATATCTGAAACATATTTCACAGTGTATGGGATTCTTCCCATTGTAAACCCATTTAATATAATTTCTTTTTTTGATTTTTTTTCTGGAAATAAAAAAACTATAATAACAACAAAAACCAAAAACATTACAAATCGACGCATAAAAAATAATTAAATTAGCATTATATAGTATGAGAGAGAATTACTTAAGTTCAGAAAATCATTCAAGCTCTAAAGATAAAGAATTTGAAAATATATTAAGACCAAAATCATTCAGTGATTTCTTTGGTCAAGAGCAAATTTTGAAAAACATTAAGGTTTTTGTTAAAGCCGCAAAGCAAAGATCAGAACCATTAGATCATGTTATTCTTCATGGACCACCAGGTTTAGGGAAGACAACACTATCACATATTATATCAAATGAAATGTCATCATCTCTTAAGGTTACTTCAGGTCCAGTTTTAGAAAAAGCTGGAGATTTAGCCGGCCTTCTCACAAATTTAGAAGAAGGAGATGTGTTATTTATTGATGAAATACATAGACTTAACAAGGTTATTGAAGAATATTTATATTCAGCAATGGAAGACTTTAAAATTGATTTGATGATTGATTCCGGTCCAAGTGCTAGATCGGTTCAAATTAAACTAAATCCATTCACATTAATTGGAGCAACAACTAGATCAGGTTTATTATCATCCCCCCTAAGGTCAAGGTTTTCAATAAATTTCAGGCTTGAGTACTATGACAAAAATATTTTAGAAAATATAGTTAATAGATCAGCTAAAATATTGGATATACCAATTGACTCAAAAGCTGCCTCTGAAATATCAAGAAGAAGTAGGGGGACCCCAAGAATATTGAATAACCTGTTGAGAAGAGTAAGAGACTTTGCAGAGGTAGAAGGAGATGGAAAGATTACACATAAGATTGCCATCAAAAGTTTAGATGCTTTAAAAATTGACAAAAAAGGCTTAGACGAAATGGATAATAAAATTATTGAGTCAATTGTAAAAAAATTTAATGGTGGTCCAGTTGGAATAAAAACAATTGCCACATCATGCGGAGAGGAGGCAAATACAATAGAAGAAGTGTACGAACCTTTCCTAGTCCAAGAAGGGTATATTAAGAGAACACAAAAAGGAAGGGTTGCCACTAAATCCAGCTATGATCATCTAGGCATAAACCCAGAAGGAGGTTTCCAAAACTCAATTTTTTAGTGAAAATAAATTCTGAAAAAATAAAAGAAATATCAAAAAAACTAGGTTTCTCTAGCTGTGGAATTTCTAAGGCAAGGTTTTTAAGGGAGGAGGAAAAAAAATTTGAGAAATGGTTAAAAAATGGCTACCAAGGCAGCATGTCTTATCTTGAAAGAAATTTTGATAAAAGATTAGACCCAACAAAATTAGTTCCAGGAGCTAAATCAGTTATTTCATTATCATACAATTATTATCCAGCTAAAAAACTAAAAAAATCAAATAATTTTATTTTATCAAAATACGCATATGGGAAAGATTATCACTTTGTTATAAAAAATAAATTGAGAGAGTTATTCTTTAAAATAAAAGAAATCTTTGGAGACATTGAAGGCAGAGTGTTTGTTGATTCTGCACCAGTACATGAGCGAGCATGGGCAAGATTAAGTGGACTTGGTTGGATTGGAAAAAATTCCCTTTTAATAAATAAAAATATGGGAAGTTATTTTTTTTTAGCTGAGATAATATGTGACTTGAAATTGGAATATGATAATGAAGTCAGTGATCATTGTGGGAAATGCACTAAATGTATTGACGCATGTCCAACTGATGCAATTAGAGAAGCTAAAGTAATTGATGCAAATAAATGTATATCCTATCTTACCATAGAAAATAAAGAAAATATTCCCGCTGAGTTCAATAATAAATTAGAAGATTTTATTTTCGGTTGTGACATATGTCAAGATGTGTGTCCTTGGAATAGATTTTCTAGACCTCATAATGAAAAACAATTTAATCCGAAAGATGAGCTTAAAGAGTTAACAAAAAAAGACTGGAAAGAACTTACTAAAGAAACTTTTGATGTAATATTTAAAGATTCAGCTGTAAAAAGAACAAAGTTTAGCGGTCTTAAAAGAAATATACTTTCAGCATCTTAATTTAACCTTTTTTAATTATTTATATTAAAAACTTGATTTTTCATTTTACTAAATTTGAGGATGATATTAATTAAAATAAGGCTCGCTTTTTTTATAAGTCTTCTATTAAACACAATTAAATTATTTTCTCAGGATATTGATGTAAAAATATCACCGGAAAAGTTATCAATAGGCAACACGCTACAGATCACTTTAACAATTAAAAACGAACAGATAAAAAACTATGGGCAATTTCCTCAGATAAAAGGATTTAGAAAGTCGGGGATATCTTCTTCCAGTTCTACTAATTTTATAAATGGTAAAAGGACGAGTTCACAAAGTATTATACAAAATTATACAGCTACAGAGACCGGGGCTTTTTTCATAGATCCTTTTACTATTGAAGTGAATGGGAAAAAGATAAGAGCAAACGGCAGAAAAATAGAGGTAGATGACTCGTATAACGAACCTAAACAATCTCCTTTTAATAATTTTTTTGATCCCTTTGATGACCCCTTTGATAATTTTTTTGATAGAAATAATGATGAATATTATGAAGTTGAAGCCGATGCTTTTCTTAGTTTAAACACAGACAAAAAAAATGTATACGTTGGAGAAGGCTTTAACGCTGTTCTATCCTTCTATGTAAGTGAAAATAATGTTGCAGACATGAGGTTTTATGAACTAGGGAAACAACTTACAGAAATAATTAAAAAAATTAAACCACCTAATTGTTGGGAAGAAAATTTTAATGTTGAAAACATAAATAGTGTACCTGTTGTAATAAACAATAAAAGATACAATCAGTATAAAATTTTTGAGGCAACATACTACCCTCTTAATAATGAGACAATTCAATTCCCTAAACTTGGATTAGAATTAATCAAATATAAAATATCAAAAAGACCTTCTTTTTTTGGCAGAAATAAAGTTGAGGACTATGAGAAATTTTATTCTAAACCATTAAATGTCTCCGTAAAAAATTTGCCTCCTCATCCACTAAAAGAAAACATATCTGTTGGTAATTTTATATTAAAAGAAAAAGTTAACAGTAACACAATTGATACGGGAGACAATTTTACTTATGAATTTGAAATTGTTGGAGAGGGAAATATCTCTGCAATAAGTGAGCCAAATATTAATATAAATGAAATAGATTTTTATCCTCCTAATACACAACAAACAATCACAAGGGAAAGAAGTAAGGTTTACGGGTCAAAAAAATTCAACTATTATGCAGTCCCTAATGAGCCAGGTGAATATGACTTATCAAAAAACATTGAGTGGATATATTTTGATCCGAAAGAAAATAAATATGATACCTTAAGGACAGGGTTAAATTTATTAGTAACAGGAGAAAGTCAAAAAAATAATTTTATAAAACCTAAAGATACAAATCCAATTCTTGAATCAATTAATAAAGAAAGCAATAAGCTGATTTCAAATAAAAATCAACTTAACATTAATGTCATTCTAAATATTATAACTTTAACTTTAATTATTGTATTTAGCTTATTTCTATTAAGAAAAAAATATGAGTAATTCATTTGGAAAAATTTATAAGATTTCCACTTATGGTGAATCACATGGCAAAGCCATAGGTGTGATAATAGATGGTTGTCCATCTGGCATAAAGATAGATGAAAAAGATATTCAAAAAGAGCTTGATAGAAGAAAACCTGGCCAATCAAAAATCACTACTCAAAGAAAGGAAAGTGATAACATAGAAATTTTATCAGGTGTTTTTAATGGAAAGACTACTGGCTCACCAATAAGTTTGCTTATTAAAAATAAAGATCAAAAAAGTAGTGACTATAATCATATTACGACATCATTTAGACCCTCACATGCAGATTTCACATACCATAAAAAATATAAAAACAGAGATCACAGAGGAGGAGGAAGAAGTTCTGCTAGGGAAACTGCAAACTGGGTAGCTGCAGGAGCTATTTCAAAAATAATTCTTCAAAATTTAAAAATAAAGATTAATGCCTATGTTTCTAAGGTCGGAAAATTAGAATTAAACAAGTCATATAAAGAGTTGAATTTGAATAATACTGAAAATAACATTGTTAGGTGCCCAGATGGGGTGTTTGCAAAAAAATTTGCATCTATAATTGAAGATGCCAAAAAAAACAGAGACACGGTGGGGGGAGTTATTTCTTGTGTGATAAAAGGGTGCCCTGTGGGAATTGGAGAACCAATATTTAGAAAATTGCATGCAGAATTAGGAATGGCTATGCTCTCAATAAATGCAGTTAAGGGTTTTGAATATGGAAGTGGATTTAAAGGGGTAGAAATGTTTGGGTCTGAGCACAATGATGAGTTTCAAATAAAAGATAATAAAATTAGTACCAAATCAAATAATTCAGGTGGGATACAAGGAGGTATTAGCAATGGAGAAGATATTTATTTTAATGTGGCCTTCAAACCTGTTTCAACGATTATGAAAGATCAAGATAGTATTGACAGTGACAATAAGAATACAGTTATTAAGGGTAAAGGTAGGCATGACCCCTGTGTAGTCCCAAGGGCTGTACCAATTGTTGAATCAATGGCTGCAAATGTTTTAGTTGATTTATATTTACAAAGTAAAAAATAAACTATATGGCTTTACACACTAAAATAATTCTGGGTTTAGTTCTTGGATTAATTCTTGGGATAGCATCTGTGTTTATTGGCATAGGTGATTTTATCTCTGATTGGATTATGCCATTTGGAACAATATTTGTAAAAATGCTGAAATTGGTAGCTGTACCCCTAATTTTAGTTTCTCTAGTTTCTGGAATATCAAATTTAAGCGATACTACTAAGCTTTCAAGAATTGGAAGTAAAACATTTGGGATTTACATTTTGACTACAATTTCAGCAATAATTTTAGCATTAATACTGGCAAACACCCTACAGCCTGGTGAATATTTTCCAGAGGAGAAGACAATAGAATTAAAAGAAAAATATGCCTCAGATGCCTCAATGAAAATAACAAGTGCAAAAGGAGTGAAAGAATCCGGGCCACTTCAAATGATGATTGACGTCGTCCCAGACAACTTTTTTTATTCAGCTAGCAATAATAGGAATATGTTACAAATAATATTTTTTGCTGTCCTCTTCGGTGTGGGTCTAGTACTGTCCTCCCCAAAAAAAACCTCCTCTATCAAAAAAGCATTCGATGGATTAAATGAAATAATAATTAAAATTGTTGAGATAATTATGGAATATGCCCCTATTGGTGTATTTGCTCTTCTTGCAGGACTAATAGTAGATTTAGCAGGAGATGATCCGAATAATATCATCACCACTTTAACTCCTTTGCTTTATTATGCATTAACTGTTATCATAGGACTAGCTTTCATGATTTTTGTTTTCTACCCACTAATTATTTTTTCATTTACCGGAGTTACATTCAAAAAGTTTTTTAAAGCAATATTTCCTGCTCAAATGTTAGCATTTTCTACTAGCTCTAGTGCAGCAACACTACCTGTTACAATGAAAAGAGTTGAAAAAAACTTAAATGTTTCTGATGAGGTCACAAGTTTTGTTTGTCCTCTGGGGGCAACAATTAATATGGATGGGACAAGTATTCACCAGGCTATTTCAGCTGTTTTTATTGCACAAGCTTTCGGTCAAGACTTAACACTTGTTGATCAACTAGCAATTGTTCTGACAGCAACTCTCTCATCTATTGGAGCTGCTGCAGTTCCAGGAGCTGGACTAATAATGCTAGTTATTGTACTAGGAGCAATCGGAATTGACCCTCAAGGCTTGGCTTTAATTATTGCAATTGACAGACCCCTTGATATGTTAAGAACTGTTGTTAATGTCACTGGAGACGCAACCGTAGCCAGTGTAGTTGCGTCTAGTGAAGGAGAAAAAATTAAATATAAGGAAGATGAATAAAGTAAATATATATTTAGAAGCTAATCCCAATCCTAATTCATTAAAGTTTGTGACAGATAGAATGCTGGTAGATGAGGGTATAGTTAAAGATTATCCTGATATAGAGAGCACTAAAGACTCTCTAATTGCAAAAAAATTATTTTCTTTTGATTATGTAGATAGGGTTTTTATAATGAGTAATTTCATCACTATTACAAAAAACAATCAAGTTCACTGGGACAATATCAAACTGGAGTTAAGAAATTTTATAAAGAAACATATTGAAGATGGAAATAAAATAGTTGAAATTAAGCCCCAAGAAAAAAAGAAGGTATTATCAGATAAAGAGATAGATAAAAAAATAATTAACATTTTAGATGAATATATAAAGCCAGCAGTTGAGCAAGATGGGGGCGCTATTCAGTTTGAATCTTTTGATAAAGGAAAAGTTAAGGTTTCACTTCAAGGAGCTTGCAGTGGATGTCCTTCCTCAATGATTACATTAAAATCTGGAATTGAAAAACTTCTAAAGAGATTTGTACCAGAAGTAGAAGAAGTAGTTGCCGAAGGGGTATAATCCTAGACTCTCACTGACCACCCTGTTGTCCCGTCTGGGTTATCTTTTAAGTCAATACCTTCAGATATAAATTTGTCTCGTATTTCATCAGATAACGCATAATCTTTCTGTTTTCTCGCTTTTTCTCTCTTTTTTATTGCATCCTTTATATCAATAATATTAATATTCTTATTTCTCAAAATTAAAAGGTTTAAATCTGAAATAAAGTCAGTTTTAGACTCCTGAAATATTCCTAAAATTGATCCATATCTATTAAAAAACCCCAAAAGAGAAACAGAAAAATATTTTAATTCCCCTGTAACCTTTTTATTTACAGCTTCTAAATTAAATTTTCTAACTATATCAAAAATAACTGAGAAAAAACCTGGAGTATTAAAGTCATTGTTAATAAAATCCGAGGCTTTTTTAGAGTATAAATCAAAATCATTTTTGAATTCTTCAGACACCTTAACTTCAACTCTTGAATTAGATAACCTTTCCGCTAGACTAAGGGCCGAATATATTTTAATAAGATTAATTATGGTTTGATTAATAAGTTTTTTATTAAAATTTAATATTGATCTATAATGGACACTTAGTATCAAAAACTTAAATATTTCAGGGTTATACTCATTTATAAAGTCTCTGCCCTTAATAATATTCCCTAGGGACTTAGACATCTTTTGATTATCAAAGTTTATTAAGTTATTATGAACCCAAAAATTAGCAAAATTTGTTGAGCTTCTGCTTTCAGATTGAGCTATTTCGTTTTCATGATGGGGAAACAAAAGATCAATTCCTCCTCCGTGAATGTCAATTTTCGAACCAAGTAATTTCTTAGACATTGCAGAACACTCAATGTGCCAGCCTGGCCTACCTACACCCCAAGGTGAATCCCATCCGGGATCATTTTCATAAGACGGCTTCCAAAGAACAAAATCAAGGGGATTATTTTTATCATCATTTACTTTCACCCTGTGTCCGGCAAGCAAATCTTCAGTTTTTTTCCCAGATAGTTTCCCGTAATCTTTATACTTTTCAATTGAAAAAAAGACACTTCCTTTAGATGAATATGCAAATTCTTTATCAATTAACTCCTCTATAAAAGAAATTATATTGCCTATGTGATCAGTACACTTCGGTGAAAATGATGGATTATTAATTTTTAATGACTTATAATCTTTCTCAAATTCTTTAATATATTTTTCAGATACTTCTTTGGTAGTCTTTTTTTCTTCTTTTGATTTATTAATTATTTTATCATCTATGTCAGTATAATTGTAGATATAGTTTACTTTATAACCTAGATGTTCTAACCAATTTCTTAAAAAGTTAAAAAAAATAGGGCCTCTAAAATTTCCCACGTGGAGTAAATCATATACAGTAGGACCACATACATACATTGAAACTTTACCTTTTTCATTTGAGATAAATGTTTCTTTTTTTTTACCTAAAGAATTAAATAATTTAAGCGAGTCTTTCATTTCTATTGTTTTGCTTTTTTTAAGTCAAAGTTTGTCTTCTATTTAAAAAAAGTTAAGTTTGCGTACTAATTTAATTGGAAGCGGGGACATTTGTCCCCATTTTTTTTGAAAAATATTATGGACACTAAAGTACTTATACATTCATTTACAGATTTTGCTAAACAAAAGAACGTAGATCGCCCAACTATGATCAAAATTTTACAAGACGTTTTTAGGGCTATGATTAAAAAGAAATTTGAACATGACGAAAATTTTGATATTGTCATAAACGCAGATAAAGGTGATCTGGAGATTATGAGATTCAGAGAAATTGTTGATGATAACTCAGAAGATATTTGGGATTTTGATAAAATTAAACTCTCTGATGCTAAAGAAATAGAAAAAGATTTTGAGGTTGGCGATGAGGTCGCTGAAGAAATAATGATTGAAGATTTTGGGAGAAGAGCTGTCATTCTAGCTAAACAGACATTAATACAAAGAGTAAAAGATTTAGAAAAAGAGGTAATTATTAGTAAGTATGACGAACTTGTCGGAGAAATAATTACTGGTGAAATTTATCAAGTTTTAAGTAGGGAAGTTTTACTGGTTGACGGAGAAGGAAATGAAATATCATTACCTAGGTCTGAACAAATATATAAAGACAAATATAGAAAAGGTGATACACTAAGAGGGGTGATCTCCAGTGTTGAAATGTTTAGAGGAAATCCTAAAATAACTTTATCAAGAACCAGTCCTTTATTTCTTGAAAAACTATTTGAAAATGAGGTTCCAGAAATTAGTGATGGATTAATTACCATAAAGAAAGTTGTAAGAGAGCCTGGAGAAAGAGCAAAAATTTGTGTTGAATCCTATGATGATAGAATTGATCCCGTAGGGGCTTGTGTTGGGATGAATGGATCCAGAATACATTCAATAGTAAGGGAGCTACAAAACGAAAATATAGATGTCATCAACTATACAGATAATCATGAGCTATATATATCTAGGGCCCTTAGCCCAGCTAAAATTACCAGTATGCAAATTGATAATGAAGAGAAAACAGTATCGGTTTATTTAAAATCTGATCAGGTTTCTTTAGCTATTGGTAAAGGTGGGCAAAACATAAAGCTAGCAAGTAGACTTCTAGATTTAGAAATCGATGTGTTTAGAGAATTAGATGAAAGTCAAGAAGAAGATGTAGATCTTGAAGAATTTTCTGATGAAATTGAAGGTTGGATAATTGATGAACTTAAAAGAATTGGGTTAGATACTGCAAAGGCAGTTCTAAATATTGAAAAAGAAGATCTAATTAAAAGAGCTGACCTTGAAGAAAGCACAATTGATACGGTTGTTAAAACACTAAAAAAAGAGTTTGAATAAATTATGAGTGAGTCTAAACAATTAAGGCTGGGTCAAGTTGCTAGAAAACTAAACGTGGGTAGAAACACGATTATTAGTTATCTACACGACAAAGGATATGATGTTGATTCTAATCCAAATACCAAAATTAGTCATGACTTATTTAAAATTCTTGAAAATGCATTTGAAGATTCTGCTGTTGAAAAAAAGGTTGCTTCTAATATTAAAATAGGAATTGAAGAAAAAACCAATTTCATCCATGAGACAAAAAAAGAAGAAGAGAAAAAAGAAGACTCTGATAAACCAAAAGTGGAAGAAAAAAAAGAGACTGGGGGAATTAAAATAATTAAAAAAATAAAATTGGATGATAATAGTAAAAAAAGAGTTGCTTCATCAGATCAATCAAAGAAAAAGAGGAGACCTAGAAAAAGAATAATTTCAAATAAAAACAAACCTAAACTCAGATCTCAAAATCCTCCAGAAAGTAAAGAAGAAATCGACAAAAAAAACAAAGAGATTCAAGATAAAATAAAATCAACACTAGCCAAGCTGAGCGGAACAAAGGATTCTGATACTAAAAGATCTAAATATAGAAAAGAAAAAAGAAGTCAGCATGCTGAGGCAGTTGAAGAAGAAAAAATACAACAAGAAGAAGATTCTAAAACATTAAAAGTAACTGAATATATTTCTGCTAATGACTTAGCTAAACTCATGGACGTCACAGTAAATGATGTTATATCTAAATATCTTGAAATTGGAATGTTTGTTTCAATTAATCAAAGATTAGACGCTGAAACAATAAGTATAATTGCTGAAGAATTTGGATATCAAGTAGAATTCACAACATCAGATGATGAAGAAATAGTGGTTGTAGAAGAAGAAGATAAAGAAGAAGAATTATCCCCAAGAGCTCCTATTGTTACAATCATGGGACATGTCGATCACGGTAAAACTTCATTACTAGATTATATAAGAAAATCTAGGGTGACAGAAGGAGAAGCTGGTGGTATAACTCAACATATAGGTGCGTATGATGTTGAGACTAAAAGTGGACAAAAAATTGCTTTCTTAGACACTCCGGGACACGAAGCATTTACAGCAATGAGAGCCAGAGGAGCTAAAATAACTGATATTGTAATTATAGTTATAGCAGCTGATTCAACAGTAATGCCTCAAACAAAAGAGGCTATCAACCATAGCAAAGTTGCTGATGTTCCAATAGTTTTTGCTATAAATAAAATTGATACCCCTAATGCAAATGTCAACAAAGTAAAAGAAGATCTATCCAAAAATAATATTTTAGTTGAAGATTGGGGTGGGAAATACCAATGTCAAGAGGTATCTGCAAAAACAGGAAAAGGTGTAGAAGAACTATTAGAAAAAGTTTTATTAGAAGCAGAACTTCTTGAGTTAAAAGCAAATGAAAACAAAAAAGCAGTTGGTACAGTTGTTGAATCTGAACTAGATAAAGGGAGGGGATACTTAACAACAATAATGGTACAAGGAGGAACACTAGAGAAAGGTGATATTGTTTTAGCTGGAGCTCAACATGGAAAAGTGAAAGCTTTATTTGATCACAGAGGTAAAGAAAAACAAAGTGTAGGCCCCGCAACACCAATCCTTATGCTTGGTCTAAATGGTGCACCTCAAGCTGGAGATAAATTTAATGTCTTTAATACTGACAAAGAAGCTAGAGAATTAGCGACCAAAAGAGAGCAGTTAATTAGAGAGCAAAAGTTAAGAACCAAAAAACATGTTACTCTTGATGAAATTGGAAGAAGATTAGCTCTAGGTAATTTTAAAGAATTAAATATTGTCCTTAAGGGCGATGTTGACGGCTCTATTGAAGCTCTCTCAGATTCAATGGAAAAACTTTCAACAGATGAAATATCTGTAAATATTATTCATAGGGGTGTTGGTCAAATTACCGAATCAGATGTCTTGTTAGCTTCTGCGTCTGACGCAATAATAATAGGTTTCCAAGTCAGACCTTCCGTTAACGCAAGATCTCTAGCAGAGAAAGAGGGAATAGACATAAGAATGTATTCAATAATTTATGAAGCAATTAGCGAAATGAAAAGTGCGATGGAGGGAATGTTAGAGCCGACAGAAGAAGAGAAAATTATGGGTAATGTCGAGGTAAGAGAAGTATATAAAATATCAAAAATTGGAACAATTGCAGGGTGTTATGTTACTAACGGTACTATAATTAGAAAAAACAAGATTAGATTGATTAGAGATGGAATTGTTATCTTCACAGGTAAAATAAAACAATTAAAGCGATTTAAGGAAGATGCAAATGAAGTGAAAAATGGATACGAGTGTGGTATTAGTATTGAAGATTACAATGATATAAAAGTTGGAGATACAATAGAATCATTTGAAATACAAGAGATAAAAAGAAAACTTTAAATTTGAAGATTATGACTAAGAAAGAAAAAACAAAATATACTGCTATAGAATTAAAAGAATTTGAGAAGCTTATTTTGGAGAAAATGGAAAGTGCACAAAAAGAGCTGGACTTTATTAGAGAATCTTTACAGAGGAGCAACTTGTCAGGAACTGACTCAACTCAAGGTGCACTTAAAACTTTAGAAGACGGCGCAGATACAATGGAAAAAGAAAGTTTAAGTCAACTTGCAGGAAGACAGCAAAAGTTCATTACAAACTTAGAAAAAGCTCTAATTAGAATTAATAATGGAACATATGGTATTTGTAAAGACACTGGTAATTTAATTGATAAAAAAAGGTTAAGAGCTGTTCCCCACGCAACACAATCAATAGAAGCAAAATTAAATAGAGGGTAAAATTGAGTTCATTAGAATCAAAAATTGAGTCACTAATTTTTTGTTCACCAAAACCTATCAAAATAGGTGATCTCATTAAAACATTTTCAGAAAGTGAAAAAGCAGAGTATTCTGAAAAAAGAATCTCTGAGAATATTAAAAAGTTAATTAATAAATACAAAAGTGATGAGTATTCTTTTGAGATAATAGAATCTGGAGGAGGATATCAATTTTTAACAAAAAGAGATTATTCTAGGTTAAACGAAATCCTTCTTAAACAACAATCCAGAAGACGTCTTTCTATATCAGCCCTAGAAACATTATCAATAATAGCTTATAAACAACCTGTTACAAAATCAGAAATTGAAAAAATAAGAGGTGTTAACTGTGATTATACAATACAAAAGTTATTAGATAAAGAGTTGATAATAATAAAGGGAAAATCTGATAAGGTTGGAAGACCACTTATATACTCAACCAGTGAAAAGTTTATGGATTATTTTGGTATTAATAATCTTGAGCAGTTACCTACAATAAAAGATTTCCAAAAAGAGGAAAATTCTATAGGTGATGAAGAAGAAATCTGATTTAAATACAATACGTCTAAATAAATTTATCTCTCTTTCAGGATATTGCAATCGTAGAAAAGCTGATGAGCTTATAATCAAGGGAAAGGTAAAGGTAAATGGAGTAACCTCTACCAAACTAGGTATTAAAGTGGACATAAATGACATGATCACAATAGGTAAAGAACAAATAATTCCAGAAGAAAAACTTTATATATTGCTGAATAAACCTAAAGGGTTTACAATTAAAAAAAATAATAAAGGGAAAGGAGTATTTGACTTAGTAAAGAAAATTGAAGAAAAGTTATCGCCTGTCGGAAATTTAGATAAAGAATCTTCTGGGCTTCTATTACTAACAAATGACAATGAATTATTAAAAAAACTAACCTCAGAATCAATTAAATTTAAAAAAATTTACAGTGTGAGTCTTAATAAGAAGATAAAAAAAAGTGATGTTGACCTAATAAAATCTGGACTAATTATTGATAATAAAAAAATATCAGTAGAAAAGGCAATAAAATTAGAAAATGACAATGAGGTTGGAATTGAAATTAATGGTGATGAAAATAAAATCTTTAAAAAAATCTTTAAAAAAATAAATCTTAAAATAATCAAATTAGATAGGGTTATGATTGGACCATTAACAAAAAAAGACTTGCCAAGAGGAAAGTGGAGAAAACTAAAAAATAATGAAATAAGAAATTTAAAATCTTTTTTAAATTAATCTTCAGTATAGTCAGATATCATAGTCCTAATGTATTTAAGATGACTGACTGATGAACCATCTTTAGCCTTCTTAATTTTAATTTTAATTTTTTTATCTAAACTTATAATTTCACCAAGAACTATTGATCTAATATCCGATGATTTAAAGTCTATATTTACTCCAAATCTTTTATAATAAGAGGATTGATTCTTATCATTTTTCATTATATCAACTAATAAGTTAATATACGTTTTTTGCAAATTTCTTCTGTATACCTTAATAGGATCAGGACCTAACATATCTCCCCACAAACTCAAATTAAGGTCTTCAATCATATTGTTTATTGAGTATGAATTATTTTTATTTATTGCTTGATTCTCCAACATCCTTGCCAGCCTAGAATAATCAAACAATCTGTTTAGTGCATATGTTTGAGCTGACCTCACTCTTTCTAATGCACCAATATTTTCAATTTTATCTAATACATTCTGATCCACCAACCAATCTAAAGAAATAAAAACATGATCATTTAAAAATTTAACTGCTTTCTTCTGAATGTTTTTTGGAACATGTGAGTAAACATTTCCTTCTTGATCATTGCTTTTTAGGTCTTCATAAATTCCTCCAACATTTGCTGAAACATGACCAATATATCTCCTGAATTGAGAAAAAACATTTAAGTAAAGTTCCTTGAGATCGTCGTAATTTTTTCCTTCTTCATAAGTCCACTCTATTAAATTTGGAACTATACGCTTAAGATTTAAAACCCCATAATAACTGGCCTCCATATTATCGCTCCCGATCGATTCAGTCTGAGACCTTGGGTCGATTCCATTTGAATATCCAAACCAATACTCATAATTAGATGATTTATTTTTTATCCATGTATTAAGAGGCTCCTTCTCAGAATTTTGATCTAAATTATCAAAATAAGAATACCCCCACTTGACAGACCAAATATCATATTCACCTACCATAGGATAAAAGTTTTTTACACCATCACCAGGCTGAGCAACGTAATTAAATCTAGCATAATCCATTATTGAGGGAGCTACTCCATGTGAAGATGTAAAAGAAGGCGACCTAAGACTATCAACAGAATAAGCAAAGCTTGACCCCATGTTATGTGGTAATCCAATGGTATGCCCTACTTCATGAGCAGAGACAAACCTTATAAGTTGACCCATAACCTCATCTTGAAATTTCACACCTCTTGAATTTTGATTTACGGCTGAAGTCTGTATCAGATACCAATTCCTTAAAAGATTCATCACATTATGGTACCATCCTATATCACTCTCTAAAATTTCACCTGTTCTAGGGTCAGCAGTATGGGGTCCATACGCATTCTGAATGTCGGAAGCATAATATCTTATAACTGAATACCTTACGTCTTCCGGACTCCAGTCAGGATCTTCTTCTTTAGATGGTGGGTACTTACATAAAATAGCATTTTTGAACCCTGCAGCTTCAAACGCAACCTGCCAATCTTCAACCCCCTGCTTTAAATATTTTCTCCACTTTAACGGAGTTGATGGATCAATATAATAAACTATGGGCTTGACTGGCTCAACCAATTCTCCTCTATTATACGCTTCTACATCTTTAGGAATTAATTTCCATCTCCTAATATATGATGTTGATTTTGCTTTTTGTTCATCTAAACCATAATCCGTTTGAGTTTGAGAAAAATAACCTACTCTTCTGTCCAAATATCTTGGTTGCATTTTATTTTCCGGAAGAAGAATCATTGAATTATTTACCTCTAAACTGATAGTTTGAGAGTTTCTTTGAGAAGGTGGCTGGGTAGAGATATAAGTTAATACATTTCTAACCTCAATGTTTTTTGGAAAACTTTTAACAGATTCTATAAAAGATCTTTTTTTATCTAGAGAAGTGATCTTAAGGTTTTTCCTTCTGAACTGAGGAAAGCCTAAAGCCTTAACATCGGTTGTAAAGAGCTCCGACACATTAATTAGTATGGAACTATCAGAGGGGTTATATGTCTCTATATCAAAAGAGGATAGTATTGGCTCAAAATTTGAATTTTTTACTGATTCATATATTGGTAATGTGTCATTTGCAATATTTTCATAACTAACAACTCTAAGTAATATTTTATCATATTTTTTCTGCCACCTAAGTACCTGAGAATTAATCTTCTGACCACCATAACCAATGCCGTTTGATGTTTTAGCAATCCTTGTTACCATCAACATCTCTTTACCAAGTAAGGAACTTGGAATCTCATAATACACCTTTTGGTTATTTTGATGAACTTTGAAAAGCCCATCATCAGTTACAAACTCATCGTCAATAATTTCTTCGTAAGACTTATTCTTACTTTCTTTTTCATCTTTCTTTTGAGCAAATAATGTCGATGAAAACATTATGAGACATAATAATAAATATTTCATGGATGTGATTATGTTGATTTTGTATTAAATAAAAATATATAAAATAAATTCAAAGGACAAAAAGTATAATATATGAGACAAAATGTCTCATGATACATTATATTTACTTAATAAATTTATATTAATTCAAAAATTTTTAGTCTCATGGGACATAAAATAAAAATTAACACTAATCCATCAAGATCTTTTTGTTACTACAACCACAAAGGAAAAAGAATTAAAATATATAACGGAAGGCAATTTAATGTAGACATATACCCCAACAAAGAAAAAGATTTTTCAAAAAGAAAGATTCAATTAAAAAAGCTGAAAAATATTATAAAAAACAACTTAACGACATTAAAAAACCCACATAATAAAATAAGAAGCCCGAAAAAAGATAACTTATACGATCAGAGTGTTTTTAAGGAGAGAATAACATTAGAACTTTATGAACACCCAAAAATTGGCTCTATAGCAGCAGCTCATGAAATAGCTAATTTGATTAAAGAAAAACAATCAAAAAACAAAAATTGTGTGTTAGGATTAGCAACGGGATCCTCACCCATTTCTATTTATAAAGAACTTGTTAGAATGCACAGAAATCAAAATCTAAGCTTCCATAATGTGATAACATTCAACTTAGACGAATACGTTCCCATGGAACCAAAATCAAGACATAGCTATCACAAATTTATGTTTGAAAACCTATTTAACCATATAAATATTGATCCAAAAAACATTAATATTCCTGAGGGAAACACTGATTTAGATCAAATTGGAAAATATTGTGTCGAATACGAAAACAAAATTATAAACGCCGGTGGCTTGGACTTGCAACTTCTTGGGATCGGCAGAAATGGACACATTGGGTTTAATGAGCCCGGCTCCATCGAATCCTCTGTTACTAGAAAAGTTAAAATTGAATACACAACAAGATTTGATGCAGCTGATGAATTTGGAGGGATATACAATGTGCCAAAAGATGCTATTTCTATGGGAATAAAAACTATAATGGATGCAAAAAGAATTATCCTTGTAGCTTGGGGTGATGGTAAAGCTAAAGTTGTAAAAAAAGCAGCAGAAGAAGACACTAACGAATTGGTCCCGGCCTCTTTTTTACAAAACCATCCTAATTGTCTATTTATATTAGACAAGGAATCATCATCGCAACTTAATAGAATGAATTGCCCGTGGGTTTTTACAGACATTACAAAAAAACAATCAACTATACTAAGTTCGACTATTATTGGGTGGACGGATTTTAATATCAAAAAAGCAGTTATTTGGCTAAGTATCAAAAAAGATAAGCCAATATTACAATTAACCGATGAGGATTACCATGAAAACGGGATGGGTGGAATATTTGAAAAATATTTATCTGCATATGAGACAAACATTAAAGTTTTCAACATGATTCAAAACACAATCACGGGCTGGCCTGGGGGAAAACCTTACGCTGATGACGCAGGGAGACCAGAAAGAGCAAAACCTTCAAAAAAAAGAGTTTTAATTTTTTCTCCTCACCCAGATGATGACGTAATATCTATGGGAGGAACCTTTGATAGATTAATTAAACAAGGACACGAAGTTCATGTGGCGTATAACACATCAGGAAATATAGCGGTAAGTGACAATAATGTATTAGAGACAACTGAGCTAATAAAAAGACTAGCTATTAGCTTATCTGCTAAAGAACGCAATTTTCTGATGAGTGACGGCAAAAAAAAATTAGAAAAAAACCATGTTATTTGGGCAAGTAATTTCCACAAAAACATAGCCGGCCTTTTAAGAGAAAAGATTGATCTTGATGGATTTAAAATTATAAATAAGGTTAAGGGTATTATTAGAAAGTCTGAAGCATACCAGGCATGCCAACACCTTGGTTTAAAAAATGAAGAAAACATCCACTATTTAGATATGCCGTTTTATCAAACAGGAGCAATTAAAAAGAAAGATATATCTGCTGAAGATATAAAGATTATTCAGGATTTGATTGAGAAAATAAAACCCCATCAAATATATGCTGCGGGAGATTTAAATGATCCTCACGGAACTCATAGACTTTGTCTGAGGTCAATCTATAGAGCCATAGATAATTTAAAATCAAAATTGTTTATGAAAGACTGTTATGTATGGTTATACCGAGGAGCTTGGAATGAATGGAAAGTGCATGATATTGACATGACAGTCCCACTTAGCCCTGATCAGGTACTAAGAAAAAGAAGAGCAATATTTAAACACCAATCACAAAAAGATGGAGTGGTGTTCCCTGGTGAAGACTTGAGGGAATTTTGGCAAAGGGCAGAAGACAGAAACAAAAACACAGCGGAATTATATTCTAAACTTGGTTTTGCCAAATATGGTGCAATGGAAGGATTTAGGAGGTATAAATTTTCCTAAATATCCAGTTTCTCCTGCTAATAAAATTTTGCTTTTAGAAATGTAGGGATTTCTTTTTGGTGGTGCTGGGTGGACTCGAACCACCGACTCACGGATTTTCAGTCCGATGCTCTACCACCTGAGCTACAGCACCTCATGAAATATTTGCAAACCTAAGTAAATAAACATTTCTCACAAAATTATTATTTTTGAATTTGAACTATTAAAAAATGAACCTTCTTCCTCAATTTTTATTTATTTTTTTATTAACATTTTTTGGCTATATCTTATTTGAAAGAATCACTATAATAAAAAAAAATATTTTCTTAGGTGAAAAAAAATATAACTCCTCTGCTAAGAAAAAGAAAAGATTAAAAAATTTAATATTAATTGCATTCGGTCAGTCAAAGATGTTTAAAAAAATATTACCAGCTGTTCTCCACCTAATGATCTACTCTGGGTTTATTATAATAAATATTGAGATAATAGAGATCATACTTGATGGAATTTTAGGTACCCACAGAATATTTAACGATTTTGGAATGCCATACTATAATATTTTCATATCAGTTATAGAATTTTTTGTTGTTCTAGTATTAATATCCTGTGTTATATTCTTATTTAGAAGAAATTTTATGAAAATTAATAGGCTCAATAGTCCTGAATTAAAAGGGTGGCCTGTTCTAGATGCAAACTTAATTTTGATCTTTGAAATAATTTTAATGATAGCAATTTTGACAATGAATGCATCAGATCTTGTGTTACAAGATGTTGGAGAATATAACTCAACTGGCAGTTTCTATTTTTCAGAATTTTTAAAACCTCTTTTCACAAATTATTCAACTATTAGTTTAGTCATTACCGAGAGAGTGTTTTGGTGGATTCATATTATAGGGATACTTCTTTTTGCTGTTTATGTTACCTACTCTAAACACCTTCATATATTTCTCGCTTTTCCTAATATTTATCATTCAGATGATCAAGAAAAAGGCAAAATGAATAATATGAAATCTATAACAAATGAAATTAAAATGATGATGGGACTTTCATCAGAAAATACAGAAAAGCCACCTAAGCGGTTTGGTGCAAAAGACATAACAGATTTATCCTGGAAAAATATTTTAGAAGCTTACTCTTGCTCAGAATGCGGTAGATGTACTTCGGTTTGCCCTGCAAATATTACTGGAAAAAAATTATCACCAAGAAAAATAATGATGGACGTAAGAGATCGATCTGAAGAAATTGGGAAAATGAAAGATAAGGGTCTAAATTATAATGATAAAAGTTTACTTGGTGACTATATAAGTGCTGAAGAAATATTTGCTTGTACGTCTTGTAATGCTTGTGTTGAAGAGTGCCCCATAAATATCAGCCCTCTTGACATTATTATAGAATGTAGGAGATATGCGGCATTAGAAGGCTCTAATTTACCCCCGGAGTGGAACTCAATGATGCAAAACATTGAAACTAATTTTTCACCATGGAAATTCCCAATTGATGATAGGTCTAATTGGTTTAAGAAGGATGTATGAAGGTTAAGACTATAAATGAATTTATTAATTCAAACCAGAAACCAGAAGTTTTATTTTGGGTCGGGTGTGCTGGATCATATGATGATAGATATAAAAAAGTTACTAAATCATTTGTTTCAATTTTAAATCATTTGAAAATAGATTTTGCTATTCTTGGGGATGAAGAAGGGTGCACTGGTGATCCTGCAAGAAGAGCTGGAAACGAATACTTATTCCAGATGCAAGCACTTAATAATATTAATACTCTCAATAAATACAATATAGAGAAAATTGTAACAATGTGTCCCCATTGTTTTAACACATTAAAAAATGAGTACCCAGAGCTCGGGGGCAATTATGAGGTGATTCATCATACTGAGTTTTTAAACGAACTTTTAGAAGAAGGGAAATTAATATCCGAAAAAATAAATAGTAAAATTACATATCATGATTCGTGCTATTTGGGAAGAGGAAACAAAATTTATGAGGCCCCAAGAAATCTTATTAATTCTATATCTGAAAACCTTCATGAGATGAAAAGAAAAAAAGAAAACGGATTGTGTTGTGGGGCTGGAGGCTCTCAAATTTTCAAAGAGTCAGAGTCTGGTAATGTGGAAATAAATCTGGAAAGAATTAATGACATTCAAGCTGTTAATCCTGACACTGTCGCTGTTGCGTGTCCTTTCTGTATGACGATGATAAATGATGGTGTAAAGGAAAAAAATCTAGATAAAAATATTATCGTAAAAGATATATCAGAAATAATAGAAGAAAACTTAAAAAGTTAACATGTACGTTTCTATAGATAAGCTATCAAAAAAGGCAAGGTGTTGGGTCTATATAACAGAAAAACCTATGCTAACAAATAAATCTTTAGTGAAAGATCATCTAAAAGATTTATGTGACCAATGGGCCTCACACGGAAAAAATATAGATTCTTCATTTCAACTATATAAAGAAAATTTTATAATACTTTTTGCAGATGAGGATGTTAGTGGGTGTTCAATTGATAGTTCTAATAATTTCTTGCGAGAAAGTTTAAATCAACTTAAAATTGATATAATGCCTAATTCTAAAATAGGTATCTTTATTAAAGATAATGTTGAATTTAAAGAAAGATCAACTTTAATTAAACTGATTAAAGACAAGAAGTTAAGTCTTAAAAACAAAATGGTCAATACAACAATAAAAAATAAAGAAGAGTACGATAAAAATTGGATTTTAGATATAAATAAATCTTGGTTAATTAATTTTATCAAATGATAAGAGTTAATAATATATTTTTTGTTTTAGTTATTTTGAGTTTCACCTCTTGTATAACCTCAAAAACTGCCATAAAAGATTTTAACAACGCTGAATATTATGATGCATCAATAAAATTTGAAAAGATAATAAAAGAAGGTGATGCTAAGAACAGTTATTTGTTAGCAGAATCATTAAGAAAATCCAATAGATTATGGCAAGCAGAGAAATACTATAAAGATGCCATAAAATATGGCATAAAGGATGAGATGGCATATTATTATTTGACCTTAGCCTTAAAATCAAATAGTAATTACGATGCTGCTGATTCAGTGATTTTAAATTATTTATCCAAATCAAAAGAAGAATCAGTGTTGAATTTAATGAGAAGAGAGTCTATTCATATTAAGAACTTGAGACTTTATCCTGACACAAGTTACTATACAGTGAAAAACTTGAAGGCATTAAACACTAATTATGCTGAATACTCTCCTTCATTCTCAAATGATAAATTATATTTTGTTTCGAACAGGCAATCTGAAAAGATATATAGCGGAACCGGAACCCCCTTTACTGATCTATATGAAATAAAAACTAAAGGCGCCAATGTTGATGTTAATACATTAAAAAAATTGGAAGATAATATTAATAATGAAAAAGTAAATGAAGGGTCAATTACTTTTTCTGGCGATGGTATGTATATGATTTTTGCTAAAGGAAATGACGGAAAAAGTAGTGGGAGAAATAATGTTGACTTATATTATTCTAGGTATAGAAAAAGTGGTTGGACAAACCCAAGACTATTAAATGTTAATACCTCAAGAAGCTGGGATTCTACTCCTTTCTTAAGTAAAGATGGGAAGACATTGTATTTTGCATCAAATAGATCAAAAGGCTATGGGGGAACTGATATTTATAAGGCTAATGTTAACAGAAGAGGAAGATGGATTAACATCCAAAACTTAGGACCTGCAATAAACACACCTGGAAATGAGTTGTTTCCGTCAGTAACTGAAGATGGTAGATTATATTTTTCCTCTGATAACCATGAGGGGTTTGGGGGTCTTGATATTTTTGTGGCTTCTAGAAAAGCTGGTGAAATTACAATATCAAATCCTGGCAAACCGCTAAACTCACGCGGAGATGATTTTGGAGTAAATCCATATAATGCAACAAGGGGGTTTTTCACCTCTAATAGAGATGGTGGTTATGGAGATGATGACATATACACATTTGTTAATAACGACCCGAATTTAAAAATTGTAAATTATATATTAAAAGGAACCACACTAACCCCTAAGAGTGATAAGAAAGACTTAAGTGTTTTGGGAAACAGTAATGTTAAACTATTAGATAAAGAAGAAAATATTATACAAGAATCATTCACTGACGACAAAGGAGAGTTTGAGTTTACTGTATACTCTGATGAAGACTATATATTAATAGCAGAAAAAGAAAATTATTTTAGTACCAGAGGTAATTTCACAACTATAGGAAAGGGAGTAGATAGGTCTAAGCTAAAAGAATTCATTACAAATGTAGAATTTGAAAAAAATTTAGTATTGGACAAAATTGTTGTGAATAAATCAATTGTTTTAGACAATATTTACTATGATCTTGACAAAGCAGAAATCAGAGAAGACGCGGCAATTGAGTTAAATAAACTTGTTGTTATTTTAAATGACAACCCTAACATAACTATAGAACTAAGTTCGCATACTGATGACAGGTCTACCGTTGATTACAATCAAGATCTATCTCAAAGAAGAGCTGAGTCTGCGGTTTCATATATTGTTAGCAGAGGAATAAGTGAAAAAAGAATTACCGCCAAGGGTTATGGTGAATCACAACTTATAATACCAAATGCTAAAACTGAAGATGAGCATCAAATAAATAGAAGGACTGAATTTAAAGTTACTAGTTATGAGTTTATTCAAGATGCAGAAAGCGGAGGAGATGTTGAAGAAAGGTTTTTTAATATCAATTAAGATTAAATGTCTAGAAGATATTTAGATAGAGGCGTATCTTCAAAAAAAGAAGATGTACACAGTGCTATAAAAAATCAAGATAAAGGCGTTTTTAAAAATACGTTTTGCAAGGTAACTCCAGATATCATATCTGGTGATCCTGAATATACAAATATAATGCACGCAGATGGCGCAGGAACCAAATCAGCACTAGCTTATTTATACTGGAAAGAGACAGGTGATATAAGTGTTTGGAGAGGAATAGCCCAAGACGCATTAATCATGAATATAGACGACCTTTTATGTGTTGGTGTAACAGACAATATTGTCATGTCATCTACCATTGGAAGAAATAAACACTTAATTCCTGGAGAAGTTATATCTGAAATAATTGAAGGAAATCTTCAAACCATCGAAATTTTAAATAATTATGGGATAAACATTAGATCATCAGGTGGAGAGACGGCAGATGTTGGGGATATAACAAAAACAATCTTAGTAGATAGTACAGTTTTTGCAAGAGAAAAAAGAAGTAAAATAATAGAATGCAATATTAAAGAGGGAGATGTCATTGTTGGATTATCTTCTTATGGAAAATCTGAATACGAGACTGATTATAACAGCGGAATAGGGAGTAATGGGTTAACCTCAGCAAGACATGACATACTTGACAACATATATGCAAAAAAATATCCTGAAACTTATTCAAATGAAACCAGAAATGATTTAATCTATTGTGGTAAAAATTTATTAACAGATAAGTGTAAAACACAAGAAAATATTGGGAAATTATTACTATCTCCTACCAGAACCTACTCTCCTATTATAAAAAAAATAGCCTCTAGTTGTTTAAATAAAATATCCGGCATTATTCATTGTACTGGAGGTGGACAGACAAAAGTTCTTCATTTTGTAGATAATAAGAGGATAATAAAGAATGACTTATTTGAAATACCTGAGGTATTTGAAATTATTCATAGAGACACAGAAAGTTCCCTTAAAGAAATGTATGAAGTGTTTAATATGGGCCATAGAATGGAAATTTATTGTGATCCGAGAGTTGCAGATGAACTAATTAATATATCTAAAGAATTTAATGTAAACGCAAAAATTATAGGTTTTGTGGAAAATTCTTCAAAAAACGAACTAATAATTGAATCTAAAGAGGGTAAAATTATATATTAAAAACGAATAACCGTTTAAGCAAATATAGAAAGACGCTAGTGAAAAATAAAAGAGAGCTTATTCAAAAGTTTAAAAGTATTACAGGAGATAAATATATTCTCACAGCCGAATGGAGCAAAGAACCTTATTCGAAAGGATGGCGTTATGGCTCAGGTAAAGCATTTGTTGTTGCTAAACCAGGAACCCTTTTAGAAATTTGGAATATTTTGAAGATATGTGTGGACAATAATATTATTGTAATAATGCAAGCAGCTAATACGGGCCTAACTGGAGGATCTACACCATATGGCAATGATTATGATCGTCCTATTCTAATAATAAATACTCTGCGAATTGATGACATTCACATAATAAACAAGGGGAGACAAATAATAGGGCTCGCTGGAAGCACCTTATATGATTTAGAAAGAAAATTAAAGCCACTTGGAAGAGAACCCCATTCAATTATAGGCTCAACTTCTATAGGAGCCTCAATTGTTGGTGGTGTTTGTAACAACTCTGGCGGCTCATTAGTTAAAAGAGGTCCAGCATATACAGAATTAGCCTTGTATGCTAAAGTTAATCAAAATGGAAAATTAGAATTAGTTAATGAACTAGGAATTAATTTAGGCTCAAAGCCTAAAGATATTTTAAATAAGCTACAAAATGTTAATTATAATAAATCTGATATTATAAACTCAGATAAATTAGCATCTGATGATAAGTATTCCGAAATAGTTAGACAAATTGACTCAGAAACCCCAGCGAGATTCAATGCTGATAAAAGGTTATTGTATGGCGCATCCGGTAGTGCAGGAAAAATTATTGTTTTTGCTGTAAGATTAGACACCTATCCTTTACCCAAAAAAAGTCAGGTATTCTACCTTGGTTCTAATGACCCTAATGTTTTTTGGCAAATTAGAAGAGATATTCTTTCAAAATTCAAAACACTTCCAACACTAGGCGACTATTTGCACAGGGATTGTTATGATGCCGCAAAAAAATACAGTAAAGACAATTTCATTGTGATAGAAAAATTGGGAACAAATTTTCTTCCAACACTTTTTGAATTAAAGAGAAGTGTAGATATTCTAGCCACTAAATTAAGTTTTTTACCAGATAAGTTTTCAGATAGATTAATGCAATTTTTAAGTATCTTTTGGCCAAATCATCTTCCTAGAAGGATGGAAAAGTATCGAAATAAATTTAAACACCATTGGATAATTGAAATGTCAGATGAAGGAATAGATGAAGCAAAAGATTACTTCAAGAAATTTTTTAAAAAAAATGAAGGTGACTTTTTTGAGTGCACAAAAAAGGAAGGAAAAAAAGCACTATTACATAGGTTTGTCTCAGCAAGTGCGATTGGTAGATATCACGCTTTAAACTCTAAAAATCATGGAGAAATGATGTCATTAGATGTTGCATTTCCAAGAAATGAGAAAGATTGGTTTGAAAAATTACCAAAAAAAATCAATGATATGTTTGAGATGAAACTATATTATGGTCATTTATTTTGCCATGTTCTCCATCAAAACTATATTTTGAAAAAAGGAGTCAGTGCAAATAAACTTAAAAAACAGCTATTAAAAACTTATGACGACAGAGGTGCAGAATATCCTTCCGAACATAATGTAGGCCATGAGTATTTTGCAAAACCTATTTTATCAAATTTTTATAAGAAATTGGATCCAACTAATTGTTTTAATCCCGGAATTGGGAAAACCAGCAAGAAAAAAGATTGGAAGTAACTGCTCTCTTTTAGAATGAAAATCATATATTTCATTAAAATTTTGATAGTATAATTGTTTTCTTATCTTTGCCACACGAAAAAAATAATGAAATGATTAGAGTTTCAATAAAAGAAAATGAAGACATAAACAGAGCTCTTAAGAGATTTAAGAAAAAATTTGAAAAGGCTCAGGTTATCAAAGACTATAGAAACAATGCGTTCTATACAAAAAAATCAGTTATGCTCAGAGAAGAAAAATTGCGAGCTAGCTACGTTCAAAGATTAAAGTCAAAAGAATTATAATTTCATTATCTTTCATTAAATATTATTAATGAAAGGTGCATTCCTTAAATATCTATCATTTGAAAAAAGACTGAGTTCTCATACTATAACTAGTTATAGCAATGATCTTGATCAATTTTTACTTTTTTATAAAAGTTACTCTTTTAATGATAACTTAATAAAAATAGATACAAGAGCCGTGAGATCATGGATTGTAGAACTTTCATTACAAAATTTATCACCAAGATCAATAAACAGAAAGTTAGCAACATTAAAATCTTTTTTTAAATATCTTATCAAAAGAAATTTAATTGAATCAAACCCAACATCTGGTATCAATTCCCTCAAAACAAGTCAGAAAATTCCTCAATTTATTAAAGAAAAAGATATGATGTATTTATTCGATAATTTAGAATTAAATGATGGCTTTAATGAGACCAGAGATCTGTTGATATTAGAGTTACTATATGGGACAGGAATTAGAATATCAGAACTTATTAATCTAAGATCCTTAGATATTAATTTTATAAAAAAAGAAATAAAAGTATTAGGTAAAAGAGATAAAGAAAGAATTATTCCTCTACATGATAAATCCGTAATGCAAATTAAAAAGTTTATTAAAATAAAAGAGAATCTCTCATTAGAAACCTCAGAGCTAATTTGTACTGAAAAAGGAAATAAAACTTATCCTATGTTGATTTCAAGAGTTGTAAAAAAGCACTTGTCTTCATTAATCAATAGTAAAAAGTATAACCCTCATTTATTAAGACACACATTTGCAACCCATATACTAAACAAAGGTGGGGATTTAAACTCAATTAAAGATTTATTAGGTCATAAAAGTTTAGCTGCAACACAAATATACACGCATAATTCAATTGAAAAATTAAAAGAAACATTTAAAAACTCGCACCCTAGAGCTTAAGAAAATTATTTATTGAATTAATAAAGGCTGTGGGGTTTTCTGCATGAACCCAATGTCCTGAATTAGGAATTTCATTTATTTTATATTTTGAAAAACTCTCTGATAAAACTTTTATGTCATTATTATTTATATAATCCGATTTTGCTCCTTTGACAAGGAGAACTTCATTGTTAATAGGATTTTCTAATGGTATGTTTGATGATATTTTTGACAATGAACTAAGAATCAAATTAACATTAGGTGCCCAATCAAAGTAGTCCCCCTTTCTCTTTAAATTTTTAAGAATAAAATTTCTCTCAGCTTCACTAGAAATAAATTCTTTGGCCACTGAATTAGCTTGGGGTCTAGAAGTTATTTTTATTGAGTTTAATTTTTTAATTGCACTAAATATATGATCAAATCTTTTTGAAGAATATTGTTTATTTACTATATCTACAATTATCATTTTATCTAAATTATCAGGATACAAATCAGCATATTTAATTCCAACTTTACCACCCATTGAATGACCTATAATTGATATGTTATTAAATAAATTTTTTTCACAAAACAAATGTAACCCTTCTGCCATTTTTTTATATGAAAACATGGTGGTATGAGATGATTTACCATGATTAGGAAGGTCTAATATTATTATTTTAAAGTTATTTGAAAGAATTTTTGATATTGAAACCCAATTATCTAAAGAACCCAATAAGCCATGTAAAATTACTACTGGCTTTCCATCACCATAAGATTTAAAATTTATTTTCATTTTTATTTTAACTGGTCCAGATAGAGTTTAATTGTTTTTTCCAAACCGTGAATTAAAGAGTCACATATTAAAGCGTGGCCTATCGAAACTTCGTATAAATTAGGAATTGATTTTTTAAAAAACATTAAATTTTCTAAATCTAAATCATGTCCCGCGTTAACTTCAATTTTGTTTTTATGAGCATATTCAGATACAGCGATATATTCATCTATTACTTTATTTTCACTATCTCCATATAATCTAGCATATTTACCAGTATACAACTCTATTCTATCAACATGATAATCTAAAGCAAAATTAACCATTGAGATAGAAGGATCAATAAAAAGAGAAACCTTTGAGCCCAACTTTTTTATTGATAATATTATTGACTTTAGGTCAATATTTAAATCGGATTCTTTCCAGCCTCTATTTGATGTTATCACATCAGGAGCATCTGGCACAAGTGTCACTTGTTCAGGCTTTATTTCATTAATTATATTTAAAAATCTTGTGTCAGGGTACCCCTCAATATTAAACTCTGTGCTTACTACCTTTGAAATTTTATATACATCTTTTAATGTAATGTGTCTTTCATCATTTCTTGGATGGACTGTTATACCATCCGCCCCATAGAATTCTATTTTTTTTACTAATTCTATAATATTTGGATTATTGCCACCCCTAGCATTTCTTAAGGTTGCAATTTTATTCACATTTACGCTTAAACGGGTCTTCATTAAATCAGTATTTAATAACTTTGTTAGAAATGAATCTCAAAAATACAATAGATAATCAAATAAAGGAAGCTATGCTAAGCAAAAGCAAGGATAGGTTAATTCCTCTTAGGGCTATTAAGTCCGCAATCCTATTAGAAGAAAAGAGCGGAAAAACTGATAATATAAATGAAACACAACTTCTAATGAAACTCATAAAACAACGAAAAGATTCCAAGACCCTTTATGTTGAACAAAAAAGAGAAGATCTTGCAAAAAAAGAAGAAAGTGAAATATTAATAATTGAAGAGTTTCTGCCAAAACAGTTAGATGATAATGAACTTTCAAAAGAAATAGAGAACATTGTCAGTTTTTCTGGGGCTACTAGTATAAAAGAAATGGGAAAAGTAATGGGTATAGCAACAAAGAAATTATCCGGAAAAGCAGATAACTCAAGAATTGCTAAAATCATTAAAGAAAAATTGAGTTGAATTTGATTGATATTTTTTTTACTTTTTTTCTTGTTTACTTTTCTTATAAAGGATTCCGGAAAGGTTTCATGATAAGCCTTATAAGTTTTGTGTCCATTTTTTTAAGTATTGTAATTTCATTAAACTATTCCCATATAATAGCTAACCTCTTATTAAGTTTTTTACCTGATTCGGAAAAATTATTATTAGGCTTTATATCTATTGTAATAACCTTTTTCATTTCATCCTTAATTATAACCAGAATATCTAAGGGCTTAAAATATGTTTTGGACATGACTTTAATTGGTGTTATTGACGATATATCTGGAGCGTTTTTTGGTCTTTTGACAACTTCCTTAATCATAAGTTTTATGATAAACATCTTACAATATTTCGACGTGACATTATTTGAAGAAGAAATAAATCAATCAATAATTAGTTATTATTTATTTGATTTTGCACCTAATACCTTTGCGTATTTTATTGAGTTTTTTCCTTCACTTGAATTTATAGTAGAAGGCAAAACACCTGACAAAACAACGGTATAAATGATAGAAAAAAAGACATATATTGAAAAAGGGGAAGGGGAACCGATAATCCTTTTACATGGATTATTTGGAGCATTAAGTAATTGGAATAGTGTTATTTCAACATTTTCAAAAACTCACAGAATAATTATTCCTAAAATTCCATTAACTGAAATTAATGTAGAAAAAGCAAACCTAGAGTCATTAACTGAATACGTTAAAAGATTTATTAACAAGATGAAACTCAAAAATTTCACTCTAATTGGAAATTCGTTAGGTGGTCACATAGGTTTAATTTATTCTATACTAAACCCAAAAAAAGTCACCAAATTAATTTTAACTGGGAGCTCAGGCTTATATGAGAATTCATTTGGTGGTTCTTTTCCTAAAAGAGGTGACTATGGTTATATAAATGATAGGGTTAATCATACATTTTATAATCCTGATATTTTATCAAAAAAATATATTGATGAAATATTCACAACCTTAAATGACAACGCTAAATGTTTAAACATTATAACCATAGCTAGATCAGCACAAAGAAATAACCTAGCAAAAAAACTTTATAAAATACAGTGTCCAACTTTATTGGTATGGGGATTAAATGACACAATAACACCACCTTCTGTTGCGCATCAATTCAACAAATTAATTCCCAAATCTAAATTGGTATTTATTGATAAATGTTGCCATGCTCCTATGATGGAAACACCAATAAAATTTAACGAAATAATAAAACCTTTTATATATTATTAATTATGAAAATTGGCATTAATGGTATAAAAATTCGAGGTGAAAAAATGAAAATATTAAAGTCCTTTATTGACTTTTTAAAAAGCAAAAATTTCATTATTTATTTTTCTTCTGAACTAAGTAAGTGTTTCACAAAATCTGACTATAAAGCTTATAACTCAAAAAGTATTTCAAAATTAGATTTCATAATAAGTTTGGGCGGTGATGGGACCCTACTTAATACAGTAACTCATGTTGGACAATCAAAAACTAAGATTTTAGGGGTCAACATAGGTAAGTTAGGGTTTTTGTCTTTCGATGCTCATGATGTTTTTGAAAAAATAATAGATGATATTATTAATAAAAATTACACACTAGAAAAAAGATCACTTGTAACACTAAAAAATCACAATAAAACTATTGAAAATAATTTTGCATTAAATGAAATCTCTATCATTAAAAAAGACTCATCTTCAATGATAAAAATTCACTGTTACATTGATAATAAATTTATATGCACATACTGGTCAGATGGATTAATAATTTCAACACCAACTGGATCTACTGGTTATTCTCTTTCATGTGGCGGCCCTATTTTAACCCCTAATAACAAAAACCTTGTGATTACACCAATAAGTCCTCATAATTTAGGTCTAAGAAGCATAATTATATCTGACGATTCAAAAATTAAATTGAAAGTTGAAAATCAAAAATATAATTTTCTTGTATCCATGGACTCCCGATCATATACATTTAAGGGTGACCAGGAATTTACAATTGAAAAGTCAAATTTTTATGTAAATCTTATCCACTCTAATGAGTTTGATTTTTTTGAGACATTAAGAAAAAAACTTAATTGGGGTTTTGATCTAAGAAATTAATACAATAATTATAATTCATTCGTTATTAACTCATGAAAAAACACATTATAAGTTTAATAGTTTTATTTGCATTAACAATTAACTGTTATTCTCAATTTATTGAACCAGGCATTAGTGTTGGGTTAAATAGTTATTCTGGTGATTTAAAAAGAGGCTATTCTCCATTTCCTGGAGAGATAGGCCTTGAGATATTTAATAGATTTAATATGAGCTCTCACCAAACCTTTAAAATCTCTTATAAAAGAGGGGCCTTAAAAGGCAAAGAACTAATAAATGATGCTTTATCTGTTAACAGAAACATGAGCTTCAAATCTAAAATTTCTGAAATTTCTGGAAAAATTGAATATAATTTTTTAGACTATTTTGATGAAGTAAGTAAGCTAGATTTTACCCCATATTTATTTTTCGGAATTGGAGCTACTATTTTAAAAAATGTTGAGGAAAGAGAAAACATGTTGAATAACAAAGAATTATTTATAAATGTTCCTTTTGGTATGGGATTCAAATATCTAATTAACAAACGTTTTTCTTTAGCCTTTGAGTTAGAAATAAAAAAAACTTTTAATGATACTTTAGATTATATGTCTGGTGCAAATACAAAAAATGTAAATAGTGTAACTGGATTAAACTTTAATAATAGTATTAAGAATTTTCAGTATGGAAGCGGAAATGATAACGACTTCTACTATTTCACAGGGATTAGTATTAGTTATATATTTTATAGAATTCCTTGTCCAAAGAATTCAGCACCTTACAACGGTATCTATTAAATTTGCATGATGAAAAAAAATAATAATGTGCCTAGTCATATCGCAATAGTTATGGACGGCAATGGAAGGTGGGCAAAAATAAGAGGAAAGTCTAGAATTGAAGGACATATTAAAGCAAAGAAAAGTGTAAGAGAGTCAATAGAGTTTTGTGTTGAAAATAAAATAAACTATTTAAGTTTATTTGCTTTTTCTACTGAAAACTGGAGTAGACCCAAGCTTGAAGTAAAGGCACTTATGAATCTGCTTCATGTCGTTATTAAGGAAGAGCTAAATAATCTAATTGAAAAAAATATTAAACTAAAAGTGATTGGAGATATAAAAGGGTTACCTAAAAAAACAGAAGAAAGTCTAGAAGTAGCAATATTAAATACTAAAGAAAATAGTGGCTTAACTCTGATATTAGCAATAAATTACTCAGGAAAATGGGATATTCTTAATGCAACAAAAAAAATTCTTAAAAATAAAAATAAAATAGATTTTGCTAATTTTAACGAAAAATATTTTGAAAACCATTTGGCAACAAGTAATATTCCAGAGCCAGAATTAATAATTAGAACAAGTGGAGAGCAAAGAATTAGTAATTTTTACTTATGGCAATCAGCTTATTCAGAATTATACTTTACAGATATTTTATGGCCTGATTTTAGTAAAAAAGAATTAAATAATGCTATTTTCGAGTTTAAAAAAAGAAATAGACGTTTTGGGTCTGTTTAAAGTAATGAAAAGAATACTGTTATCATTTTTATTAGTTATTGTTTTATCCTTTGGGGCAAGAGGTCAAATTAGATATAACCTAAATAATGAACAACAAATTGCTATTAGCTATACCAACCCCAAAACATATGAGGTTGCTGGCATTGAAGTTGTTGGAGAAAAGTATTTAGACGAAATAGCACTTAAGTCATTATCTGGAATAAAAGTAGGAGATAATATTTCGATTCCTGGAGAAGCTATTTCTGGAGCAATTAAAAAACTCTGGAAACAGGGTATTATTGGCGACATTAAAATTCTAGTCAATAAAATTGAAGATGATAAAATCTTTTTGTCTATTGTATTAAAAGAAAGACCTCGATTGAGCACATTTGAAATAAATGGAATTGGGAGAACTCAAAAGTCAGAATTATCAGAAAAAATTAATTTAATAAGAGGTAGAATAGTAACTGATGCAATAATCAAAAACACTCAAAATACCATTGAAAATTATTTCAAAAAGAAAGGTTTTTTTAATGTTGACGTCAAGATTCAGCAAGAGACAGATACCGTTGTTGCAAATAGTATCAAACTAGGTATTGAGGTTGAAAAAAACAAAAAAGTTAAAATCAGCAATGTGTCTTTTGATGGAAATCAAAATTTTTCTGATGCTAAATTAAAAGGGAAATTAAAAAAATCTGGAGAGAGAGTAAGAATAACTTTATTTAAAGAAATTTTTACTAAATCTATCAATTTATTAAAACCAAAAAACCTCTTAGGGGACAAGAAAGGTATAAGCATAGACAGCTTAATAAACTTTATTACTGACTACACAAAAGTTAATTTCTTAAAATCTAGTAAATTCATTTTATCTGAATTTGAAAATGACAAAGATAACCTCATTGCTTTCTATCAATCTAAAGGTTATAGAGATATTAAAATTCTAGGAGAAGAGGTTTCTAGATATGGAGATTATGTTGATTTAGACATTAAAATTGATCCCGGAAGCCAATATTATTTTAGAAACATAAGCTGGACAGGAAATTACATCTATGAAGAAGGTATATTAAATGAAGTTTTAGGAATTTCGAAAGGAGACGTATATGATACAGAAACATTAGATAAAAAAATAACATATAATCCTAAGGGGTCTGATGTTTCCTCTTTGTATCAAGACAATGGATATCTATTCTCAAACATTCAACCTATAGAGGTTGGAATAATTGGAGATTCTGTTGATATAGAGATGAGAATATACGAAGGAGCTCAAGCCACTATAAATAAAATTTTCATAAAAGGTAACGACAGAACAAGTGATCATGTAATTCGAAGAGAGTTAAGGACTATACCTGGACAAAAATATAATAGATCTGAGTTAATTAGAACACAAAGAGAATTATCACAGCTTGGATACTTTGACCCTGAAAGTATCAATCCTATCCCTATTCCAAATCCTCAAAATGAAACAGTAGATATAACATGGGAATTAGCTGAAAAGCCAAGTGATCAAGTGGAGTTGTCAGGTGGATGGGGTGGATACTTTGGCTTCGTTGGAACTGTAGGATTAAGTTTTAGTAATTTTTCTGTAAAAAATATTAAAGATTTTAGCAAATGGAGACCATTACCTGTTGGTGATGGCCAAAAGTTATCAGTTAGAGTTCAAGCCAACGGAAGACAATTTCAAACATATTCATTTACTTTCTCAGAGCCATGGTTGGGGGGAAGAAAAGCAAATAATTTTAGTATAAATTATAGCTACTCTGTTAATAGAATGCTTGATTTCTACGGAACTGGGATGGGTGGATATAATCCATACGGTGGATACGGTGGATATGGTGGATATGGTGGATATGGTGGATACGGTGGATACGGTGGATACGGTGGATACGGTGGATACGGGTACGGTGGTCAATCATCAAAAGATAGTAAAATTATAGGGTCAATGAAGGTACATGCGGTGACAATAGGGCTTGGAAGAAGGGTAAAGTGGCCAGATGATTTTTTCCTTATTTCTAACTCACTTTTATATTATAACTACGACCTATTTAACTTTGGTCAATCATTAGGTTTTGATACAGGGGTTACTAATACTATAGCTTTTAAAACAAATATCTCAAGGAATAGTGTTGACAATCCAATGTTCCCACGTAGTGGGTCTATGTTTTCTTTAGATGTTGCAATAACGCCTCCTTATTCTAAATGGAACAATGTTAATTATGAAACAGCTGAGCCCCAAGAGAGATATAAGTGGGCAGAATATCACAAATGGATGTTCGACTCTAAATTTTATACTAAAATAATTGGAGACTTAGTTCTAGAATCAAGAGCTCACTTTGGTTATATAGGAGCATATGGAGATGAAAATAAAATTGGCCCTTTCGAAAGATTTTATCTTGGTGGTGATGGCTTATCTGGCTCTTATAGCAACTTCTTATTAGGAACTGAGAGAATAGCATTAAGAGGTTATGAAAACAACTCGCTTGTTCCTCTTGATATTGATAAAAATATAAGAGGTGGAACAATTTATAATAAGTTTGTATTTGAATTAAGACACCCAATATCATTAAACCCTAACGCTACAATTTTTGGATTAACTTTTGTTGAGGCAGGAAACAATTGGAATTCTCAAAAAGATTTTAACCCTTTCGAATTATATAGATCTGCAGGCATTGGAGTGAGAATATTTATGCCAGCCTTCGGCTTACTTGGAATAGATTGGGGTTATGGTTTTGACAAATTACCAGGTCAACCAAACAGGTCGGGCCCTCAATTTCATTTTTCAATTGGTCAACAGCTCCGATAATGTTTAGATTTTTTTTTGTTTTTTGTTTTTTGTTTTTTTTTGAGGGTTACCCTCAAAAATTTGGATATGTAAACTCTGAATTTATATTGAATAATATGCCAGAATATAAAGAAGCCTTGTCTGAAATTGAAAATTTATCTAAGGCATGGGAGAAAGAAGTAAGTGACATGTATATCGAAATTGAAAAAAAGGAAATAATTTTAAAAAATGAAGAAATTTTATTGACAAAAGAAATGTATGAGGAGAAGAGGTTACAATTAGATGAGGAGTGGAAAGAAATTAAAAATTACCAGCAAAAAGTTTTTGGGTTTGAAGGGCTTTACTTTCTTAAAAAAAAGGAGTTAATTCAACCAATTCAAGATGTTTTATTTGAATCAATTGAAAAGGTTGCTAAAAAAAATAGACTCCAAATTATATTTGACAAATCTTCTGAGCCAGTTTTATTATACACAAACCCTATTCATGACTACACTGATTATGTCTTAGAAGATTTAGGAGTAACTAAAAAAAATAATTAATTTTGTATCTAAATTCTCAATTATGAAAAAAATAAATTTATTACTTATTGGATTATTAATATCAATAAGCACATTAGGTCAAGACCTAAAAATTGGCTATACAAATGTTGAATATATTTTAAGCTTTCTTCCTGAAACAAAACAAGTTCAAAGTGAAGTTCAAGCATATGGCACACAACTACAGAATCAGTTACAATCAAAAATTACTGATTTTCAAAGTAAAGCAGATGCTTTTCAGAAAACTGCAGCAACTATGACAGATCTGATTAGAGCTGACAAACAAGAGGAGTTGCAGAACCTACAGGCGTCAATTCAAAAGTTTCAAACTGAAGCACAATCTTCCATTGCACAGAAAGAACAAGATCTTTTTAAGCCTCTTTTTGAAAAAATTAGCAATGCAATTAATGTTGTTTCCGAAAGAGAGAATTATTCTCATGTTTTTAGCGCTGGGGTACCAGGTGTAGATGTGCTTTTATATGCTAGACCGACTGATGATATATCAAATCTTGTGTTGGCTGAATTAGGAATAGATCCTCCAGCAAGCAACAATTAATATATCATTTTTTTAGTCCAATTTCTTTAAGTCTTTGTTCTAAAAACTCTCCTGCTGTCATATCATCAAAAGACTTTGGATTGTCTTTGTCTATACAATTGTCTAGACAAGTTAAGTCCATCTGAGGTTTAGGGTGCATAAAAAAAGGAATTGAATATCTAGAAGTGTTTAGTTTTTCTTTTGAAGGGTTCACAACCCTGTGAATTGTAGACATTAATTTTTTGTTTGTTAACCTTTCAAGCATGTCACCAACATTTATAACAAGTTGATCCGGCTCAGATATAATAGGTATCCATTTTTTATCTTTAGTAAATATTTCTAAACCATCTGCACTTGCGCCCATTAAAAGAGTAATAAGGTTAATATCTCCATGAGCTGCAGCCCTAACAGCCCCATCTTCAACATCATTTTCATTTAATGGATAGTAGTGGATTGACCTCATGATACTTTCTCCGCCTTTAACCTTTTCTGTAAAATACTTTTTTTCTAAGCCTAAATATATAGCTATAGATTCTAATATTGTCAACCCTATATTTTCTAAAGTTAAATATGCTTCATTGCCTATTTCTTCAAAACCATTTACCTCTATTGGCCAAATATTCTTAGGGTTTGATATAACTGGGTTTCCAATGTGGAAAAATTCTTTAAGATCACCTTTTGAACTTCCTTTAGCGTGCTCTTGTCTTTTAATCACATACCCTCTTTGACCATAAAGTTCAGGATAATAATACTTGATCTTTTTATTATCTTCTAAGTCAAAAAAAGACTTTATTGAGGAGTATAAGTTTTTAGTCATTTCCTCTGTTAGCCCATGATTTTTAATTATTGCAAATCCAGTTTGGTTAAATGAAGTGCCAAGATCATTAGAAAACTCTTGAATCAAATTATCATCTCCACTATTAAATTTAGAGACATCAAGTGTTGGTACTTTGCTTAAAAAATTGCTCATATTATTCTACATTTATTTCTATTGATTCTGACATTAACTCACCAAAGGAAACGTGGACCCCATCTGCAAACTGAAGAGAAACAATATATCTTCCGGGATCAAGCTCTATAGTAGCATCTGTTTGCCCCATACCAAAGTGAAGTGTTGTATCACTTGTTGGAATAACTTCACCTTCTGGCCAAAATTTTTGGTTGATTAAAATATGATGGTGTCCATAACCTTCTTTTACTACACCGGCTGGTTCAATTAACATTCCTTCTAGCCCCATGTCTATAAAAACTGGACTGGCAACAGTTGAGCCATCTTTTGGCCATTTAAAAAACACCTTATTAGTAGTTTCAACAACTTCAACAATTTCATTAGTAGAGCTAGTATTCTTTTTTTTATCTGAACAAGAAAAAATAAAAGCAAATGAACTAATTATTAAAATTCTCATATTCTAATTAATTAAAAATTTCTTTCAATACTTCAGTTGATTTAAGCTTGATATTTATTTCAAGGTGGAAACTAAAGTATTCTATAATTAAATTTATCACTTTATTTCTTAAAATGTTATTTGAGTTTATATTTCCTTTATAACTCTCATCTATACACTTTTGAATAAAAACACCTAGTAATTCGTCCGTATTATTTGATACAAGTAACTGATCAGAAGATATTATATTTATTCCATAGTATTTTGAAAACTTTATTAAAAACTGTACATGAAAATTTGAAAATTTATTGTTTAATCTATCAAACTCAATTAATGAGTTTTGGATAAAATCAAATTTATCTTCTTGATTACTTTCGTTATTTAAAATTTTAGATAAGAATTCAGATAAAAAAAAACATACGGATATCTTTTTCATGTCATTATGAATTGAGGTATAAATAACATCTAGCTTAGCCTCTTTTATTCTTTGTAATCCTGAATTTTTTTTATGATAAACAACCATTTCAAGAATATTAAGCGGTTGGTATAATGCAATATTTTTAGTTTTTGTGTTTCTAATCTCATTTATTATATAAGATTGGAGGCCAAATGAGTTTGTAAAAATTTTACAAATAATAGACGTGTCGCCATATTTAATATAACTTAAAACCAACCCTTTAGTCTTACTTATCATAGCACTAAAAATTTTCCTATTAATTTATCTTCGCTGCCATCTTCATTTAAAATAAAAATCAAATATGTTCCTGTGGTAATTTTTGTGCCACTTTCGTTTTTTAAATTCCATAAAAAACCTCCACCGATTGTCTTAAATTGAATGATCTCTTGTCCTGAAAGAGAAACTATCTTTATGAAATTCTCCGATTGTAATCCAGAAAAAACCATTTTATTATCCTCTTTTAGCCTTAAAGGGTTTGGATAAAATATTAAATTATCATATGAGTCCTCTGGTGTCTTTATATAGGTGCTTATCGATAAAAGTCCCTTTTCTGTTAAGACATACACCTCTCCATCTTTTCTCATCTTAATATCAACAATTTTATTTGATAATAAGGAAGAGTTAGCAGAAGTAAACTGATAAAGAATCTGATTCTTGTCATGGTCATAAACAAATAATCCATCATCTGAACCAACCCAAATATTATTAGAATTATCTACTAATAAAGAAGAAATGTTGATACCCTGAAATATATTTTGCACCCCATCATTAGGTATAAAATAATCATCTATATCATAAACTTTATGTGATAAAAAAAATATTAACCCTTTATCAGATGCAACCCAAACCAATCCGTTTTTATCTATAGCAATATCATTAACTAAATTAGAGCTCAAACTCCCGTTTCCTACAGATAAGCTTTTTGATTCAGATGTTTGAATATTAAAAAACAATACACCGCCTCCATGTGACTTATCCAAAACAACAAAAAGAGCTTCTTCTCCCGCAAACTCAAACTGGACCGGAAAAATTTCATTCAGGTTCCCTAAACTATACGAATTCCAATTATAATTATTATCAATAGAAATCAAAGGGTTTTTAGAACCATAATTTAAAATCCACATCTTTTTTTCAAAAGCTTTTAGGTCTGAAACGTGTATTGTGTTATCTGAAAGTTCAAATAATAAAGAGCCCTCAAAGTTATTGTCAATAATATAATTTTCAGATTTGTTTAAAATCCCATCTGTTTCTGAACCAAAAAATAAAAAATTATTAAAATATGATAAAGATGTAATATTAGAGAAAGTTTCAAAAGACTCATTTTTCCAACTATATTCTGATGTATACGCAATTTTTTCTGTATGAGAAAATGCATAAACAAAATCATTTAAGGATGCTATTCTTTTTACATCAAATGATAATTTATTGTTGGGAGAAAAAAACTGATCTTGATGTAAGTTGTATAAACTAAAATTATTGCCAACTAACCAAACATCACTGCCTACAATTAAAATGTCATTTATTTCTGAAATTTTTTCAGATAACCTTATTACGCTAAGACTGTTGTTATTTAAAATTCCGTAGTTAGGTCTATTATCGGATAAAAAAATCATATGAATCTCTGAGTTATAAGTTAAAACTTTTTGGATGTCAATGTTTTTTTGAAAATAGAGAGTTTCTTTATTAATATTAAAAACAGACTGACTTGAAAAAAAATAAATTTCATCGTCTTTAATAAAAGATCCCTTAAGTTCTATGTCATTAAAATATTTAGATTTCCATAAATTAAAATCCAAAAGGTTAGATTCAACAGAAATAAAGTATATGTTTTTTTCTGAGACAACATAAAGTGTGTCATTAATTATATGAGAATCTAAAATCTCAACAGGAGTTCCCCCAACACCTATATTATAATATTTGTCTTTAACTAATTTATTTTCTAAATCAATTATAAATAGGCCTTCCGAAGAAGAAACATAAAGATTCTCTTCATGAACCATAAAAGAGTTGATTTTAAAGTCACTGTTGAGATCAGGTAAATTTAAAAAAAAGGTTTCATCAGTTTTAACAACCTGAATTAAACCAGAGTTATTACCAGAAACTAAATAGTGTGCGTTTGAGAAAGAAACATCAATCTCTATGCTTTTAAAATCAAAGGATTCAGAATCACTTACTATACTATAATCATAAAGATCTAAAAAGAACAGCCCCCTCTCACCAAAACAATAAATTTTATTGTCATATATGCTAGCTGATTTAATATTCTTTAAATTAGCATGATATCTCCAATCATCTATATCTATAAAGCTTTGTGCTGGCACCTGCATATAACAGAAAAGAAGAAAAACAAAAACTCTATTAAAGATCATACCTCATTTATTATTATTTTTATTTTGAAAGATATTAAAACAATTATTTTTAAATTATATAACGAAAAAAAATTAAAAAATTGGATTTAAATAGATCATGTGAAAATCAACTAAAAAAAATAGAAAAAAAAATTTCATTAAATAAAGTTAAAGGTAAAGACTTAATGAAAATCACACAGTCAAAACAATTAAATCTATTTTTAATCAAAAATATCTATGATAAATGGAATGATAATTTCAAAAACATCAAAATGCCTTACTTTAGTTATGATTCAACAGAAGTTGTAGAAGCTACAGATAATATGATGAATGTTTTATCAAATAATATTTCTATTGAATTTGATGAATTTAAAAAATTATTTTATAAGTCGGTGAGTGAAATTGTAGAACTAGCTTCTAACCCCAAAGATTTTTTAAAAAAAGATTTTCTTAATTTAAAATGGTATGATTTAGAGAGAATTAAGATGAGGTCTAAATACTATGAATACTTTAGGGACCTATTTAGTATTTTAATAGATAAAGTAGAAAAAAACAAAGAAATTTCTATCAAGTCTTCCGAAATAAATAAATATATAGATGAGATTACCATCGAAAAAAACCATGCATTAGTATTAGAAGTTAGTAAAATAATAGATTGTAATCCGGAAGAAATATCACACATAAAAAAGAATAACAAATTTCAGTTTTATTCTCTTTTTTCTTTAAACAACAACGAAGTAGATAGTCTGTTGAAAGAAGTTATATCGAAAGAAAACTTTGAGACCGCAGCTGTTTTAATATTAGACAATTTAAACGAACACTATAAAAAAAATTTATTATCAGATGATGTAAAAAAGTTGCTACATGAAATAAAAAAAAGTTACGTGTCATCTAGCTAATATCGAAGGCCTAACACTATCAAGTTTTAGAAAAACAAACAACATCAAGCTAAAAGAAAGAAGAGAGGAGCCGCCATAGCTGATTAGAGACAAGGGTATGCCAATCACAGGAAACAAACCTAATGTCATCGAAACATTTACAGTAAAGTGAAACAAGAAAACCGAAAAAGTTGAGTATCCAAACACTCTAGCAAATTTATCTTTTTGGTTCTCAGATAAAATTAGAATTCTATATAAAAAAATTAAATACAATATTAAAAAGATCATGGAGCCAAAATATCCAAATTCTTCACCTATTACTGAAAAAATAAAGTCTGTACTTTGTATGGGAACAAAGTTTAATCCAGTTTGGGTTCCTTGCAAAAACCCTTTACCAAAAAACCCTCCCGATCCAATAGCAATCTTTGACTGAGTTATATTCCACCCAGAACCTAAAGGATCTGAACTAGGATTAATTAGTGTCTCTACCCTTTGCTTCTGCTTAGGAGTCAAGACATTATTCAAAACAAAACCCTGTCCATTAACAATTAAAATTGCTAGAGTAAAAAAAACAGTAGAATTAATAATTTTTTTGAAATCTTTAATGGATAAACCTACTACAATTAGAAAAACAGCAGTAATTAAAATATATAGGATATAGGGTTCAAGCAACAAACCAAGAATAAAAATAAAAATTAAAGAAAAAGCTATAATTAAAAATTTTATCGACAACCCTTCCCTAAGAAAAACTAAAAAAAAGGCAAAATAAACTACTGCTGTACCAGCATCTCCTTGAATCAAAATAATTGAAGAAGGAAATAAAAACACTAAGGATGTTAGAACAATATGTTTGAATTTTCTTAAATCTATAGAGTAAGAGTCAAAAGCTTTTGCTAAAAAAAGAGCTGTAGAAAACTTTGAAAACTCAGATGGTTGAAATTTGAAACCAAAAAAATTAAACCACGACGAGTGACTATTAACCTCTTGTCCCACAAAAAGAACAAGAATTAATAGAGCTATTGAAATAATATATAAAGGGACCGCCAAATTAAAAATAAATCTATACTCCAAAATAGAGACGGTAAAAAATACGATTAGACAAACAATCATCCAAATGAGCTGTTTAAATGATTCATTCTGAAGGGTAAAAAAACTATAATCATCTGAGTTTTGTGATGAGTAAATAGATATAAAACTTATCAATAAAAGGAAAAAATAAATTCCTGTTATAATAAAATCATTTGAAAATATATTATAGCTTATCTTCCTCATCTATAAAATCTCCTTTAATTACATACTCTTCTAACCACTTTCTTTTAATATTTTTAAATATATATTTTTCAGCTACTAAACTTGAAATAGAAGCTGCTGCTCTTCCGCCCCAACCTGAATTTTCAATATATGCTGCTATCGCGATTTGAGGATTTTCTTTTGGTGCAAACCCAATAAAGCCAGAGTGATCATAACCGTGAGGGTTTTCTACCGTACTCGTTTTCCCACAAATATCCAAACCAAACATATAAGCTCTACGGGCAGATAACTTAACAACTTCCTCCATAGCATCAACAACATAATCAAAATGATCACTTGATATATTAAGTTTATTTATTGGATTTTTAACGAGAGGGATTCCATCAACCTCTAATACTAGGTTTGGAGTGTAATAATGTCCTCTATTAGCCATTATTGCTGCAAAGTTTGCCATTTGAAGTGGTGTCACCAACAACTCACCTTGACCAATACTTAAAGAATATACGTTTGAAAATTTCCAACGATTCTTTCCGTAGTAGGTATCATAATATTTTGAATTAGGAATATAACCTGAATTAACAGAAGAAATATTAAAATTTAAATTTGAACCAAGTCCAAACATTTTAACATATTCAGACCATTTGTTTAAGCCAATGTTAGAATCAACAAAAGTATTACGATTAACATTTTGATTTATTATTTTCCTAAAAAGTTTAAAAAAATAATTATTTGAAGATTTGACTATAGCTTTTTTTAAGTCATAATTACCTGCAGGAGCTAAGTCACCAATACTTTTTAGATCCACATATAACTGATCATCATAATTTACTAGACCCTCCTCTAGGGCAATTAACCCCTGAATTAATTTAAACATAGAACCTGGAGGGTAAGTAGCCATGAGTGCACGATTATAAATTGGCTTAAGCGTATCAACCTGAAGGTTTAAATAATTTATTGAAAACTCTTTGCCTGACAATAAATTAGGATCATAAGATGGAGAGGAGGCAATTGCTAAAATGTGTCCCGATTTGGGTTCAATAGCTACAACACTTCCCACTTTACCTTTTAATAAACTTTCAATATATGACTGAAGGCCTGAATCAATAGTTAGTTTTATTTTTTTACCATTAGAAACCAACACGTCTTCTTTCCCATCATTAAAGCTACCAGCAGACACCCCATTTACATCATAAAGTTTAAGTTTATACCCTTTAACTCCTCTTAGTGAACTTTCATATGAACGTTCTATCCCAGAGTAACCCACCAAATCTCCGGCAGAATAATATTCGGAAGAATCTTTGTGCAGTTGATGTGAATTAATTTCTGCCACATAACCTAAAATGTGAGGTAAGATAGAATTAGGGTAATATCTTGTTGGTTTTGGAGAGTGATATATCCCTTTAAAATCATATAATTTACTTTGTAGAGAAGCAAAAGTAAAATGGTCCATTCCCTTATAAAATATAGAAGGCCTATATAAGGAGTAACTTTTAGCTTTATTAAATTTTTCAAAAAACTGACTTTTTGAAATTGAAAAAGAATTAAGCAACTGGCTGGTGTCCCTTATCCAAAACTGCTTTGGAATAATATAAAAATCATATGTTGGTTGATTTTCTACAATTACAGAATCATATCTATCAGTAATAATCCCTCTAGATGGGTAAATTGACTCTAGGTGAACAGTATTATTTTCTGATAACTCACGATATTTATCTTCATAGATTTGAAGATAAAATAGTCGAGAAGATAAAACAAAAAAGACACCAAAAAGTAATAGCTTAAATATAAATGTTTTATCTCCACTCATTTTTAAGATTAAATTTTAAAAATAAATATTGAAAAATTAACATTAAAAAATAATTAGTACCTGCCGATAAAACTATAAATAATATATTTTCTAAAGAAACAAAAGACTCAAACTCGAAAAAAGACAACAAGGAATAAAATAAAAATAAAATTGGAAAAGAATAGTACAAAAATTGAAAGTTACCAAGTTCTTGAACTGACAATAAATTAAGTTCTTCTGTTTTTTCCTCCCCTATTATCTTAAGAACCCAAGAATTTCTAAAATACATTAGGGCAAGACATATTATAGAATAAGTGCCTAAAGAATTGTTAAATATATCAACAAATAAGCCTAATGAAAATGCAACCAAAAGACTTTTTTTTGAATCTTTTTGGTATTTATACAAAATTAAAATAATAATAATTGGAGATAATATGATATAATCAAAAAACAAAATTTTATTAAGAAAAAAAACTTGCAGAAACAATAAAAAAACAAATAACAAAAAATTATTCTTCATCTGTTATCTTTTCTAATTCAACTTTCTCATCAACAAGCAAATAATTTACAATATATACATTAGATAAATTATAAAAATTTTGAGTTGATAATATATCAATATCATAAAAGTTAGAGTTAACGTCTCTTCTAATATTATTCACTTTCCCAATTAGAATTCCTTTGGGAAACACTGAATCAAATGATGAGCTTAGAATCTCATCACCTTTATTAATCTCAATATGCTTAGGAACATAAAGCAATTTTAATGTTTTGGAATCAACACCACCCCAGTTTACAGAAGATAGCGTATTAGTTTTTTTTAAGATAGAAGAAATATAAAAAGATGTGTTGAGCAAGGATATAACTGTAGAAAAATTTTCTGATACATATTTTACTTTTCCAACTATCCCGGTTGATGAGATTACTCCCATGCCTTCTTTAATTCCAGCTCTTGATCCTTTGTTTATTGTAATATAATTTTTTGATTTTCTAACTGAATTATTAATAACCAAAGCCTTAATATATTTATAATTATTATTTAGAGCAGAAGTCGTATCTGTTTTATCAGAATAATATGAGTTTATAATTTTCTCATTTAATATCTTATTTTCTTTTTCAAGTTGGACGTTCTTTTCTTCCAAATTAAAGTAATTAATTGTTGATGATTGATAATAAAAAATGGTGCCGCTTAAATAATTTGATGAGTTAAAATATTTTGTTTTCAAAATGAAATTTTCATTAATTAGAAAATAACTTGAGATAATAAAAAGAATTAAGAATGTTATTGAGTAGTTATATAAACTTATAAATTTTATAAGATTACGCATTATAAGTTATGACATTAATACAGTCCTGAAACCTTCAATGTTTTTTAGAGCTACTCCTGTTCCTCTAACAACAGCCCTTAGTGGTTCTTCAGCAATATGTATTGGTAATTTTGTTTTCAAGTTTAATCTCTTATCTAATCCTCTGAGCAAGGCTCCCCCTCCTGTTAAATAAATTCCGTTATCATAAATATCTGCAGAAAGCTCAGGTGGAGAACTCTCAAGTGCTTTAAGAACTGCTTCTTCTATTTTAGAAATTGATTTATCCATTGCAAAAGCAATTTCTGAATAAGTAATTTTAACAATTTTAGGTATTCCAGACACTAAATCTCTTCCTCTTATATCTAAGTCTTCCGGAGCATCCTTAAGCTCAGTCATTGCGGAACCAACTTCAATTTTAATTTTTTCTGCTGATCTTTCGCCAATTAAAAGATTATGCTGTCTTTTCATATAGTCCAATATGTCATCAGTAAAACTATCTCCCGCAACACGAATTGACTGGTCAGTAACAATTCCAGAGAGTGCAATAATTGCAATTTCTGTAGTACCGCCTCCAATATCAACAATCATAGAGCCTACAGGCCTTTCTATATTTATGCCAATACCAATTGCTGCTGCTAAAGGTTCATGAATCATATAAACTTCTTTTGCTCCCGCATGTTCAGCTGAATCTCTTACCGCTCTTTTCTCCACCTCGGTAATTCCAGATGGAATACAAATTACCATCCTATGAGAAACGGGCATAAATCTTTTACCACTATCGATCATTTTAATTAATCCCCTTATCATATGTTCAGCCGCATGAAAATCAGCAATAACCCCATCCTTAAGTGGTCTTATCGTCTTAATGTTTTCGTGGGTTTTTTCATGCATTTGCATAGCCTCGGATCCTACTGCTAACACTTTACTGGTTATTCTATCAATAGCAATAATTGAGGGTTCATCGACAACAACCGACCCCTTGCTTATAATTAGGGTGTTTGCTGTACCCAAATCAATAGCTAAATCATTATTAAAGTAATCAAAAAAACCCATATGTATTTTGTTAATTGGTTTACACCTACAAAAGTAAGAAAATATATGTTATAGTTTTACTAATGATAAAAATGTCTTACCCCAGATAAATACATAGCAATTTTTCTTTCATCGCAAGCATTTATAGAAAGGTCATCTTTTATTGACCCTCCCGGCTGAACAACTGCACTAATTCCAGCTTCCGAAGCAATTTCTATACAATCAGGAAAAGGGAAAAAGGCATCCGAAGCCATAACGCTATTAGAAAGGTCAAAATTAAAAGTTTTAGCTTTCTCAATAGCAAACTTGAGAGCGTCAATTCTAGAAGTTTGACCAACCCCACTTGAAAGCATCTGCTGATCTTTAACTAAAACAATTGCATTAGATTTGGAGTGTTTAACAATTTTATTTGCAAACTCTAAATCTCTTAACTGTTTTTTATTACATCTAGTTTTGGTGACCGATTCCCAATTTTGAGATAAATTCTGAATATTATCTGATTCTTGTTTTAGCGAACCATTTAATATACTTCTAAAAGTAAACGTTTTTTGTACTTGTGTTTTTTGTACTAATATTATTCTGTTCTTTTTAGATCTCAAAATTGAAACAGCATCATCAGTATATTCTGGAGCAATAATGATTTCAAAAAATAATGAATTCATTTTTTCAGCAGTATCTTTATCAATTGTCTTATTTGTAATCAAAACGCCTCCAAAAGCAGATAGCGGGTCAGCCTCAAGCGCCTCGGTGTAAGATGTTGATACATCGGATGAAGATGAAATGCCACAAGCATTATTGTGTTTTAAAATAGCAAAAGTTGGAGAACTAAATTCTGATATTAATCTTAACGCTGAATCAACATCAAGTAAATTATTATAAGAAAGTTCTTTGCCGTTTAATTTATCAAATATTGCATCTATATCACCTTTAAAAATAGCAGATTGATGTGGGTTTTCACCGTATCTCAACTCTTTATAAACCCCAACGCTTCTACCAAAAAACTCTTCAATTTCAATATCATATGTTGAAATATTAGAAAATGCTTGGAAGGCTAACTTTTTTCTGAATTTTAACTCAGTTTCAAATTTATTTTGAGAAAGATATTCTAGGACTTCTTTATATTGAGTTTTTGAGGAGATAGTTACTACATCTATAAAGTTTTTTGCGGCTGCCCTAACCAAAGAGACTCCTCCAATATCTATTTTTTCAATTATTTCAGATTCATCATTAGTTGATTCAACAGTATTCTGGAAAGGGTAAAGATCTACCACCACAAGATCAATTTTTGATAAATTATGTGTTTTTTCATCAACTAAGTCAGATTTGTTGTTAGACCTAGAAAGTATTGAACCAAAAACCTTTGGATGAAGGGTTTTAACTCTACCTCCAAGTATTGAAGGATAATCGGTGAGAGATTCTACAGGAATTACAGGAATATTTAAGCCTTCAATGTGATTTTGGGTACCTCCTGTGGAAATTATATTAATCCCATTTCTGTGTAATTCTTTGCATAACTCATCAATACCATCTTTACTAAAAACTGAAATTAAAGCAGAATTAATTTTTTTCATCCACAAAAGTAATATTATAATTTATTTAATATATACTTTTCAATTATTTGGGGGAAAAATTTGTATTCTAGCTTATGAATCCTTGAGCTTAAAGTCTCTATAGAATCTTCAGCTAAAATAGAGATAGACTTTTGAAACAAAATTTTTCCTTTATCATACTCCTCATTAACCAAGTGTATTGTTACACCTGATTTCTTTTCGTTATTCATTAATACGCTCTTATGAACAAAATCTCCATAATATCCTTTACCCCCAAATTTGGGCAACAAAGATGGATGAATATTTAATATTTTATTATTAAAACTTTTTATAATTTTTTTTGGAATCAACCTTAAATATCCACCCAAAACTATATAGGTAATATTGTGACTAAACAAGACCTTTAAAATATTATCCGAAGAAGTTTTTTTATAATTAAAATATATGTGAGGAATATTTAATTTTTTTGCTCTCTCTAAAACATATGCATTTTTATTATCTGTTAAAACAAGCCCCACTTTAATATTATCACTGCCCTTAAAATAATTATATATATTTTCAACGTTTGATCCACTCCCTGAAGCAAATAGAGCTAATGTATTCATAATGATACTTTAATATTTCTTTTAAAAAATGATAATGATAACCCAAAAATCATAATAAAAAACCCTAACCACATAAGATTTATAAGTGGTTTTTTCATGGCTTCTATAATAATCCAATTTTTTTGAGTTGTCTCAAATGAAATTGTAAACTTTTCTTCTTTAGGTAATATTGATGATAAGTATACCTTGACACCTAAATCCTCCACTATGTCTGGTATTAAACCAACCTTATTATTATCAATTAAAAACGCTGGTCTAGCTATATATTCCTGGCCTTCCGACAATATTTTTATGTGAGCTTCAGCTATAAATTGATTTCTATCATTGTTTTCATTTTTAGTTATCACCTTATCTATTGAAGATATAAAGTCATTGAGAAAAAAGGTTTCTTTTAGAGCAACTGAGACTGAATCTCTTCCGGACCAGACAGTCTCCTGCTCAGGGTCAGGATATGTTCTAACATGAACATAAAAATCTTCTAGAATGTTATTTTGTATGTCAGGAGAGAACACAATCATATCTGAATTAGGGTCGGTTTGAACTTTAGGATATAAATTAAATGATGAAGACTCGTCCTCAAATTTAAGCTCAAAATAAGTTATATCATTGTTATCAACCACTACTGTATCATTTTCTTTATAAAACTTTCCGCCTATAGACATCTCCTTTTTTAAAGTATGCACATTAGACAATGGCAAATAATCTAAATAATTTGAGTTGACATACTCACTATTACCTTTAATTTTTTTTCTTTGCCCAAGATAATTAACATCAAACCCGCCAACTCTCCTTTCTTCATGTAAAAATAATAGCATATTGTTATTGTTAACCTCATCAGGGAAATCACTATTCCAAACAAGTCCGGTATAATTATTTGATTGTATAGAAGAGTAACCTGATGAAAACAAAATTCCTATAAGCATAATAGCTAAGCCTATATGAGCTATTGAGCCAGAAGACAACAGATCTTTTTTCATTAAGAAGAATATTAATACACTACCATTTGAAAATATAGAAAATAACGAGGCGGTAATTAGTACCATATAAGACGGTATTGTTATCGGATAAAATAATATAATGAGGCTAGAAGTTATCATGGTAAAAACAAGAGATTTTGAAAATAAAGCAAATTTTTCTTTAGTTTGTTTACCCCTCCACCATAAGACCTGAGCCACTGATGAAAATATAGCCAGACAAGAAGCAAACCAAATTTGTGCATTAGAATAAAAAAGTTCTTTCTCAATTGGAGGTGCTAAATTTGAAAAACCACCAAACACCTCTACAATAGCATTATATACCGGTATAGAAGTAGGAAATATTACTTGAAAAGACATTAATATTAAAGTATACACCCCTATAAATAACCAAAAATCCGCCGTATAAGCTTTAGCTTCTTGATCAGAGTAAGGAATTTCTTTCCATCTAATTAAAAGTAAATAAACACTTATAAGCATAAAAGAGAACAGGTAAATAAGAAGTTGTCCACTTAAGCCCAAATCCGTAAAAGAATGAACAGAACTATCTCCAAGGATGCCGCTTCTAGTCAAAAATGTGGAGTAAAGTATAAGTATAAAGCTTGTCAAAGATAATATCAATGACATCTTATAGTGTTGTTTGTTTTTTTTAGTTAAAATTATAGAATGAAGGGAGGCTACTAAAAACAACCAAGGAACATAAACCGCATTTTCTACAGGATCCCAATTCCAATAACCACCAAAATTTAAAGTCTCATACGCCCAATAGGCACCCATCATAATACCTACTCCTAATACAATTATAGAAACAATAAGCCATTTTTTAGCGGGATCTATCCACGCTTTATAATCCCTAAGACGAAGTGAAGAAACAGCAAACGAAAAGGGGACTATGCAAATAGCAAACCCTAAAAAAAGAGTCGGAGGGTGAATAACCATCCAATAATTCTGTAATAGGGGATTAAGACCTGAGCCGTCATCAGGTATATAATTTGGATCTAACTGAAAAATTGGAGCAGAGATTGCCTCTCTCAAAAGTATAAAAGGAGAGCTCCCAATCTTTAAATCATAGATTACAACGCCTAATATCATAGACGAAAGAAGAAATTGGGTAAAACCCAAAACAATCATAAAAGAAGTATTCCATTTAGAATTTGGTTTCAAGACAAAATATATTCCTATAATTACATTCCAAAACATCCATAACAAAAAAGAACCTTCCTGACCTTCCCAAAATGAAGAAATCTTGTAGTAGATTGGTAGTAGGGATGAGGAATGTTGAAAAACATAATAGTATCTGAAGTCATCAGATATTATAATATAATATAAAGTCAATATCACGCTAATTAGGAAAAAGGAGTGCAGTAAGAAACTAACTCTGCCAAATTTTATCCATAAAAATTTATCTCTAGACTTTTCAGATATTAAATAGCTAATGAGAAAAACAAAAGAAAAAACAAAAGAAGATAAAACTAATAGGTGGCCAATGTTGCCTGTGGTAAACATGGTATTATATTTTTATATCCTCCTCAGTATATTTAGACGGACACTTTAATAATATCTCATTTGCGACAAAATTATTATTTTCGTAACCACCAATTACGACTATCTGTTCTGAAAGTAAAAAGTCTGATGGCATCGGTTCTCCATAGAATACATTTTCTTTTTTCCCTTCTTCATCAATCATCTCAAATGAGAATGTAAGCATATCTTCACTTGTCGATACACCTGATATTTGGTTGTTTTTATCTTTATTTAATTTCCCAACAACGTGAAACTTAGTCATACTTCCTGACTCATACATATCCTTTGCCTTATTAAAAGTTACGTATGTGCTTGCGTCACCAAAAGTTGAAATAATAATGATAATGGCTACGCTAATGAACACAATAAAGATCACGTTTGAGTTTTTCATTTTTCTTTCTCCATAGAGTCTATCTTTCTTTCTAATCTAAATAAATATAAAAATAGACCTGAAATAATAATTAAAAAAATTAACACAACGACATAAATTTTACCTTCGCTCCTAAGGATATCAGCCATTGTAACGTCTTGTAAAAATAAAATCAAACTAAATATATAATTAATCATAACTTGTTCTTTAATTTTAAAACTCTAAGTCTTAAATCAGCAATCCAAATACCAAGCAAAATAAATCCAATAACGGCTGGATAAAACACTATTCTAAGCTGGGAGTTTAGATCATATACATTAAATCCTGGGTTACCGCCATTTCCAGGGTGCAACGAATCAGTCAACCTTGGCAGAATAAAAATTAAGGGGATAAGCATCGAAAAGGACAGAACGTTATAAACCGAAGATATTTTACCTTTCTTTGATTCATCTTCTATTGAGTTTCTTAATACAAAATAACTAAAATATATAAGCAAACCAATCGCAGACCCATTTAGTTTAGGGTCATTTGTCCAGTAAGTACCCCAAGTATATTTAGCCCAAATCATTCCTGAAATAATACCTAAAACACCAAAAAAAACACCAACCTTAGAATAATTATACGATTTTAAATCATAAGATAAATCTCCTGTATTAATAAACCTATATGCGTTTATAGATGAAAGAAAAAGTAGAAAAATCATTGTAAACCACATTGGGACATGAAAATAAAGCACTCTAATTGTCTCATTAAGAATTGGTAATAGAGGGACATCAAAAAGTATCCCCGCCATAGCAGTATAAAGCAAAAGTGTTATGCAAAGTGTCTTTACTATTCTCATATTTAATTTCTCCATAAAAAGCCAAACAGAACTTTAGTGAGAGATACTAATATTATATTAAGCAAAATTAAAAGATAGATGTCATTTTGAACAAGAATCCAAGAGAATTCTGAGGAGGAAATTTTGCTTAACTTAATTAACAGCAAAAATATAGGTATAATAACAGGAAAGCTCAAGATACTTATAAGAGCAGAATTATTTTTTACCTGATGAGCTATAGCTGCAATTAGAGTTAAACAGTTAGATATACTAAGAGCTCCAATAAATAAGAGGCAAAAAAAGAACGGTAATGATATAATATAATTGCCAAGCAAAAATGTGAATAAACCAAAGGTAAGAAAGGATACAAATAAAATAAAAATGAAATTATAAATTAGCTTAGAAAATATAAGTTCGTCTGGACTCAGTACATAATAGTAATAATAATTTCTGTTTTCGGATTCTTGAAAAAAGCTTTTTGAGACTGAAGATATAGAGCTAAAAAGAACAATTATCCAAAAAATTGATACCCAGTGCTCTGAATTTAAAATTCCTACTGGCTGAAAAGATATATATACTATATATATAGAAGACACAACATATAAAGTCACAGAAAAAAGAAGATGACTTTGACTCATCTCAATTTTAAAATCTTTGTATAAAATATATAATATTTTATTTATCATTGCTGAGCAAAATTAACATTATAACACCAAATGGATACATCAAAAAATTTATTTCCTCATAAACATTTTGTTGACGCCAAACTGAGACGAAAACTCATCAATCAAAAACCCATATTAATTTGGCTTTCAGGTCTTTCTGGATCAGGAAAATCAACAATTGCAAATGGTCTTGAAAAAAAACTTTACGAAAACGGGTTTCTTTCCTACCTACTTGATGGGGACAACATAAGAATTGGGCTGAATAAAGACTTGGGATTTTCAGATGATGGCAGAAAAGAAAATATCAGGAGAATATCAGAGGTTTCAAGGTTAATGTTAGATGCTGGGTTAATTGTTATAACAGCATTTATCTCTCCTTTTGATGAAGAGAGGGAGCTCGCTAAAAGTTTGGTCAAAAAAGACAATTATTTTCTTGTCCACGTTGAATGTTCTGTAGAAAAATGTGAAGAAAGAGATGTTAAAGGATTATATAAGAAAGCAAGAATGGGTGAAATTAAAAATTTTACCGGGATTGATTCACCTTATGAAATCCCTAAATCGCCCAGTTTAATTGTTGATACAGAAAAAGAGACTATCAACCAATCAGTTGAAAAAGTTTATACTGCTATAAAAAGCAAAATTAAATAATGTCAAGATATTCAGAAGAGTTAGAATTAGCATTAAGTGCTGCTGTAAATGCTGGAGAGAAAATAATGGAGGTATATAATACTACTGAGTCAATAAACTACGAAAAAAAAGCAGACGATTCGCCCCTAACTGTAGCTGACAAAAAATCTCATAACACAATAATTGATTTTCTAAGAGATACCAATATTAATATTATAAGTGAAGAAAGTAAAAGTATAGAGTATCATGAACGAAAAAACTGGGAGGAGTATTGGCTTATTGATCCCTTAGACGGGACTAAAGAATTCATAAAAAAAAACGGGGAGTTTACTGTTAATATTGCTCTAATCAAAAACAACAAACCACACCTAGGAGTAGTTTATTGCCCTGTAAAAAAGATACTTTATTGGAATGATCATAAAAAAAAAGTCTTTAAAAAAGAGGGGGGAAATCAACTTGAGTTAAAAAGAAGGGTGCCTGTGAATGAAAACGAAGAGGGGCTAAGGGTTGTGGTTTCAAGGTCTCATATGAGTGAAGAAACTTCTGATTATGTAAATAAACTGACAAAACCTGAACTTATCTCTTGCGGGAGTTCCTTAAAGTTTTTATATATAGCAGATAATAAGGCTGATATTTACCCAAGGTTTGGTCCGACAATGGAGTGGGATACCGCCGCAGCACACTCTATACTAAACGCTTTAGATATTAGTGTTATAAATTTAGAGACAGGCAGAGAACTCTCTTACAACAAAGAGAATTTACTTAATCCATATTTTATTATAAAAGCATAACAAGTTGTAATATGTCTTTTTCCTTGAAATAGAGTGTTTAGTCATGTATATTTGATATTCATGTTAGAAAAAATAGAAAAAATTAAGGCTGATATAAATGGGTTTTCTGGAATATCTGATGAAGATATAGAAGCTTTTAGGGTAAAATATATAAGTAAAAAAAGTATTATAAATGACTTGTTTGAAGAGTTCAAAAAACTCCCTGTAGAAGATAAAAAGAAATATGGCCAAACACTCAATAAATTAAAGACTGCAGCAAAAGAGACGCTTTCTTCATTTGCTAATTCGTCAAAGAAAGAAAATTCAAAAAATAATTCAATAGACTATACCTTACCAGCAGAGGATGACACAGTAGGTTCTCTCCATCCGATAAGAATAATTAGAAATAAAATAACTAAAATATTTAGAGATATTGGTTTTAGCATAGAAGATGGTCCAGAGATAGAAGAAGACTGGTATAATTTTACAGCTCTTAACTTTCCAGAAAATCATCCAGCAAGAGAGATGCAAGACACATTCTTTATATCTAAAAATCCTGATGTTGTGCTTAGAACTCACACCTCAAATGTTCAGATTCGACTAATGGAAAAAGAGAAACCACCAATGAGAGTAATTATTCCAGGAAGAGTTTATAGAAATGAAACAGTATCTGCTAAATCACATTGCTTCTTTCACCAAGTTGAAGGGTTATACGTAGATAAAAATGTAAGTTTCAGGGACCTTAAAGACACCTTATATTACTTTGCTAAGGAAATGTTTGGTGAAGAAACTAAGGTCCGTTTTAGACCTTCCTATTTTCCTTTCACTGAGCCTAGCGCTGAGATGGATATATCATGGAAAGATGGCTGGTTAGAAATTTTAGGTTCAGGACTTGTTGACCCTAATGTGCTAAAGAATTGTGGGATTGACCCTAAAGAATATTCTGGATTTGCTTTTGGCATGGGAATTGAGAGAATAGCTATGTTGAAATATGGAATTGATGATTTAAGATTATTTTCTGAAAATGATAAAAGATTTCTTAAGCAGTTTAGGGGTGTTCATTAGATTGTTAATTTTAGTTTTTCTCTATACAAACTCACAATCACAAACCTTACCTTCACTGCACGGATTTCATAATAAAAAAGAAAACGCATCTACAAATTATTCGTTAAACTTTGATGGGTCAAACGACCATTTAGTTACAAATGGTGGGACAATATCAACTGCTTGGTCATTTGAAGTATGGTACAAAAAAGCCGGCAATCAGTCAGCAATAAACTTAACTAACAGTCAAAATTCTAATAATAGCGGTACTTGGGCACTAAGACTTGGCCAGTGGAATAATATTTATAAAGTTGGAATAACAAAATATGGTGTCAAAGACTATTATATAAACGACACGAAAGCAAATCTTGATATAGGAAAATGGGAGCATGTAGCATGGACTTATGAGAATAATCTTGTTACAGTATATATTAATGGCGAAAATTTAGGAACTACTTTTAGTAGAGGCCCTTTGGCAAATGGAGCTATACTATATTGGAATATTATTGGTAAATCGGTAAGAACAATCAATGGAGAGTTAGATGAGGTTAGAATTTGGAATGATAAAAGAACACCCTCAGAGATAAAGTCAAATATGTTTAAAGAGCTTTCCGGAAATGAAAATGGTCTTGTAGCTTACTATAAAATGACAAATGGATCAGGTACTACCGTTACTGATAATAGCTCAAATTCTAACTCAGGGACAATGGTTAATATGAATGACAGTGATTGGGTTACCTCAAATGCTCCTTTGGGTGATTTGTTAAACTCATATCAAACTGATGTAGAAGGATTTTGGGAACACACTGGAACCTCTGACAGCGAAGCTTCTGATGGATTATCTATGAGTGTGAGTTCTGCCTTAGCAGAAGCGAACTTTGTTGTTTTTGGAAATAACAACGATGACACCGGGACAACTTCATCAAGTTTGTCTGGAATATCAAAGAGATCTAAAAGAGAGTGGAACTGTGATGAAAAGGGGACAGTGACAGCGGACATTAAGATAGATATCAGTGAGGCCACAGGTCACAGCGGATCGATAAGTGCAGCGTCAAATTACAAGCTTCTTTTTAAGACGTGTGAATTCTGTACTTTCTCTGAAGTAGAAACAGGGGACAGTGCTTCTGGTGATGTTATAACATTTTCAAGTGTAGCAATACAAGACGGGATATACTCTATAGCGTCAGCAGACTCTAATCTATGAAAGATTCTTTATTAAGAATAGAATAGATGTCATTTCCATTTTCATCAGAAATAATACCAATACCAATAACCCCAAAGTATTTCTTGTCTTTACAATCATAGAAAGAATACACATTTTCTTCAAGCTTAAACCTTCTTAGAAAACCACATTCCTCTAGAATTTCTTTTCGAATTTCCATCATCAATGTCTTATCGAAAAGCCTAACCTCAAAAGTATTAGCTACATGTTGAGGTGTATCCTCTTTATAATAATAAATTTCTCCTAATTCAGAGTGGGTGGCCTTAATAAAAAATTTTCCACTTTGGTTAACACTCCAATAGTTTTCAAACATTGTCTCTGCAAAATAGTCTGAATTATTCCACTCTTTAATTTGTTTATACGTCAGATCTTGAGAAAAAACATTAGTAGTAAAAAAGAATAAAATGAAATAAGATTTCATCAGTTAACAATATTACAAGAATTATACTCTGGATCAATATTAATGAAGACTTCCTTCCTTGCCTTCTCAAACCATTCATCTAACTCAACAACTTGTTTCCTGTTTAGGGTAAAATTTCTAAATCTCTGATAATCTTCTTCAAGATTCCCAAGGTGTGGTGGAATTTTCTCTTTAAAAAAAATTAATTTGTACGCAATTTTACCGTCATCTGTTCTGCTCTCAAAAGGAATAGATATCTGGCCAACATCCATAGTGTCAATTGTAAAAAATATTACCGGGTCCAACTCTTCTACTAGGACATTTTCAGAACCCATTGCATCAGTAAAGTATCCACCAAAAGAAGAAGTGAACTTATCATCAGAATATTCACGAGCAAGCTCTTCAAAGGTAACAGAATCTGAGTAAGCCAAACCCTTCAAACTATCTAAAAAATCTTTAGTTCTCTTAATATCTGAATCCGAAAACTCAGGTTGTAAAAGTATATGTCTAGAGTTAAATAAATTTCCTCTTTTTTCTATCAATTGAATTAGATGAAATCCAAACTCCGTCTCCACAGGCATAGATACTTCTCCTTCTTTTAGTTTGAAAACAGCAGCCTCAAACTCTGGCTGAAACATGCCTCTTCCAACAAAACCTAAATTCCCTCCATTCTGAGCACTTCCTGGATCTTGACTATAAAGAGTAGCTAAAATTTCAAAACTTTCCCCGTTCATAATTTTATCTCTAATTTCAAGTAATTCTCCTCTTACCTTATCCTTTTGTTCTTTACCAACTTCAGGGACCTTAACTATTTGTGAAACTTTAACTTGAGTGGAGAAGTAAGGCAGGCTGTCTCTTGGCACACTCTCATAAAAGTCTTTTACCTCTTCTGGGCTCACGGCAATATCAGCTAGAATTTCTTGACGCATCTTCCTAACAATTAGTTGTTCTTTTATATCGTCAAAGAGTTCTTTTTTAAATTCGGCTATAGTTTTATTATAATATTTCTCAATTTCATCTTCGGACCCAACCTGGTTTATGATTAAGGCCATTCTAGAGTTTAACTCTTGGTCGACTTGATTATCTTCAACCATAATAGAATCTATTTCTGCTTTTGCAACTAAGAGTTTATTAGTAATTAAATCTTTTAAAACACCGCATTTTGTGTTACCTGAAATTCTCTCTCCTCTTGACAATATATCTAGGTATGTGCTCTCTAGTTCTGATCGTAAAACAATATAATCATCAACCCTTCCAATTATTTCATCAACAATAACGCCTGTGCTTTCTTGAGAAATTCCCTTAAAAGAATATGATAAAATAATAATTAAAAAATAGAGATATGTTACTTTAATATATTTCATAATCTACACCTCTGACAGAGTTGTTAAAAATACTATCCCGCAAGTTATCAAATAATTCTTGTTTTCTATTATTTAATAAGATTGTATTGACTATATCTTCCTCAAAAGAAAGGGGGGAATAATCCCCTATTAATTTTTTGTCTAATATTCTTATAAAGTGTATGAAATCACCTTCTCTTATTTCATAAAACGTTCTGTTTTTTAAAAAGACAGACTTGTCTAAATTTTGAGGAAAAGGTAAGTTCAATATAATGTCATCAAACTTAATCCATGTTGTATCCTCTAAAAAAGATTTTTCAGCAAACTGAAAACAATAGGAAATAACTTCAGCGGTATCAGCATTTGGATATTTCTTTAAATTATTTCTAAAAACACTTAAAGAAGGGGCGTCTAAAGGAACTTTAGCGTAAATAGCTTTAATTAAATTAAAAGGCAAAATAAAATCGTCTTTATTGTCATTATAATATTTTGATATTTCATCATCTGATATTTTGAACCCTATAGACGTGGCATATAAATATTTTTCAAACTCAAATAGTATTAAGCTTTCTTTATAATCCTCAACCTTTCTGTCAATTTGATTCATAACACTTTCATTCTGAAAAGCAGAATTTAAAAGAAGTTGTTTTTTTATCCATGCATTCATTTGACTTCTATACATAATGGCACTATCTCCAAGAGAAGAGTTATATATTATATCATCATTGTATAAGTAAGCATCTCCAACTTTTGCAATTACTCCTTTCTGTTCTGTGTTTTGATTAAGTAGCAAGTCACAAGAGCTCAAGAACCCAATAAGCACTATAAAGATGTTATTTTTCATTTTTTACTTTAGTCATCAAAAGAGTTATATCGTCATCAGTTAAATTATTTCCCCTGAAGTCATTAAGATCTGCAATCACAGACTTTATAAACTTTTGAGGTCTGTTTTTAGAATCTGAAAATAACTTCAATAATCTTTTATAACCATAAAATTCACCAAAATCGTTTTGCGTTTCTGTCAGCCCATCAGTATAGCAGAAAATATTAAAGTTTGTTTTTATTTTAATTTTTGAAACATTAAGCTTTGGTAATTTAGTAAACATTCCCAACACGGTTGAGCCTTTATCTAAAGAGTCCACTTTATTATCATAATAAATTATGGGATGAGGATGTCCACAATTAACATATTCTAAAATTTTTGACTTAAAATCATACACACAAATAAAGATACTTACAAACCTTTCGCTTAAGCCCCTTAAATTAATTTGAAAGTTTAATTCTTTAACAATTTTTTTTAAATTTTGAGAGTGCCTTGCCATTGTTCTAAGAGAGGCCTGAACGTTGGACATTAATAAGGCTGCAGGAATACCCTTGCCTGAAACATCAGCAATACAAATTAAAAATTTATTATCACCTAAAGATATATAATCATAATAATCCCCCCCCAAAGCATAATGTGGCATATATGAAGATGTGATTTTTAATTTTTTAGAATTTGGAAGTGAGCTGGGAATTAAGTTTTCTTGAACCCTTCTTGCAATATATCTTTCATTTTGAATGTCATCAAAAACAGGAGAAGTTGGTAAATTAAAAATGTTAATGAGAACAGATATGGATAAGTAACTAAAATTAAAACCTATCAATAACACAAAAAAAAGTAAATTCTGAATATCAAAGCGTGGAATGAAAAACTCATTATTTAAAGAAAAAAATTGATATATTACTATATTAGATGCTAATAGAAAGAAGCATATTAGAATTGTTTTCCATTTCTGATCAAAATGTAAATAAGCAATCCACTTCTGATTATAAAACAAAATACCACCTAACAAAAACAAAGCGCCAAATAAATATTGATAAAAAACTGAGGGATAAAAATTATAAATTATATCAAAAATAAAAACAAGAGCGGCTCCATATTTAAAGATCAAAAAAATAGATTTCATAATTGAAGTAGATTCAAACAATATGAGCCTCTTAAAAAAAATGAAATTTATAATTAGAAATAATAAGGATATTCCTGTAACAAATTCATTTATTAGGTTTGAAAAAATTTGAGAATAAATAAAATTTTCTCCTACTCTAAAAAAATACAAAACATATATTAAAACGACAGGAAAAATTGCCTTGAGGCTATATATAAAAAGTTTAAAAAAATTGTTGAATATTATCTTTCTACTAATCTTAGGAAAAACTAAGTCGTAGTATTTATAAAATGATAATATAAATGAACCTAACATGACAAGGTATATAAGTCTATAGGCTGGAGAATAACCCGCTTGGTCTTCAAATAAAAGTGTTATATGAAAAAATGAAAACAGAACCCAAAATAAAGTTCCGGTTGTTAAATAAACATTCGGGTTAATTCTAGCGGTCATCCTTCAAAAGTATAAAAGAATAAATTATTTTTTTGAATAATTTGGAGACTCTCTTGTAATAAATACGTCGTGAGGATGACCCTCTATTGAACCCGCATTTGTTATCCTTACAAAATTAGCTTGTTGAAGCTTTGATATATTTTTTGCCCCCACATAACCCATTCCTGCTCTTAAACCACCTGTAATTTGATAAATGACTTCCGAAACATCCCCCTTATATGGAACCCTGCCAACAATTCCTTCAGGAACTAATTTCTTTGGATCATTTTCATTTTGCTGAAAATACCTGTCTTTTGTTCCTGCTTCCATGGCTTCTACTGATCCCATTCCTCTATAAGCCTTGTATTTTCTACCCTCATATAAAATTATATCGCCAGGGGTCTCTTCTGTACCAGCCAATAATGAACCTATCATAACTGAATTTGCTCCAGCTGCTAGAGCCTTCACAACATCTCCAGAAAATCTAATTCCCCCATCAGCTATTACGGGCACCCCCGAACCTATAATTTTTTTAGAAACATCATATATTGCCGAGAGTTGAGGCATACCTACTCCAGCTATAATTCTAGTAGTGCAGATACTTCCAGGGCCCACACCAACCTTAACCGCATCTGCACCAGAGTCAACAAGTTTTTTTGCCGCTTCTCCCGTAGCAATATTACCAACGATAACATCTATCGAGTAATTTGATTTGATGGTTTTTAGAACCTCTATTACTAACTTTGAGTGAGCGTGTGCAGTGTCTATAGATAAAACATCTACACCAGAATCAATTAATTTATCTATCCTCTCCTCCCAATCCCCAGAAACACCAATTGCGGCTCCCACTCTTAATCTACCCAGCAAATCTTTACAAGCATCAGGCATGGATTTGTTTTTTAAAATATCCTTATATGTTATTAAGCCAACAAACTTTTTCCCTTCAACTATAGGTAGTTTTTCAATTTTATGCTTTTTTAAAATTTTTTCAGCACTATCAAGACTAATCCCAACTTTAGCTGTTACCAACTTCTTTGTCATTATCTTAGAAATCTCGATCGAACTGTCTTTTTGAAATCTAAGGTCTCTATTGGTAACTATTCCAATTAACTCATTTGAAGCATTGATAATAGGAATTCCTCCAATCTGATGTTTTTTCATTATAGATAATGCGTCTTTAACATTAGAGTTTTTATCCATAGTGATTGGGTCTTTAATCATACCGCTTTGAGATCTTTTAACTCTCCTAACTTCCTCGGCTTGTTTTTTAATACTCATGTTCTTGTGTACTATTCCCATGCCACCTTTCAAGGCAATAGCAATTGCTAATTTTGACTCTGTAACTGTGTCCATAGACGCAGACACAATAGGTATATTAATATTAATATTTCTTGTCAATAAAGACCTAACGTCCGTGTCTGTTGGAATTATTTCTGAGTAAGAAGGTACTAAGAGGACATCATCAAATGTTAAAGCCTCGTTTTGAAATTTTGTGTTGTTTTTCATGGCAAATAAGAGATTTATCTATTTGCCAAGCAAAACTAATGTATTATACTTGAGTTAAAAAATTCTTTTTATATTATTAAATGTCAACTCTTGAAATAATTGCAGCGACGGCTGGCGTATTAAGTGTATGGTTTGCACGAAAAAATAACGTCCTGGTTTTCCCAACTGGGATAGTGAGTGTTTTAATTTATGTTTTTATTACATATGAAAATAAAATATATGCTGAAGCGGGTATAAATTTATATTACTTTGTGATGAGTGTGTATGGTTGGATATTATGGACATCCAAAAACACTAAAATCAAAAAACATATTTCAAAAAACACTAAATCAGAAAACGTAAACTATGTAATCTTATTTATCAGTTTTTTTATCATCTTATTTTTTATTCTTAAAATGACAGATAGCGATGTGGTTTTTTTAGATAGTATAACCACAGCTTTTAGTTTAACGGCTATGCTACTGTTGGCAAGAAGAAAATTAGAGAATTGGATTTTTTGGATAATTGCAGACATTATATATATACCACTATTTATATACAAAGGACTTTATATTACTAGTGGTCAATATTTTGTTTTTTTAATTTTAGCTGTATCCGGGTATTTTGAATGGAAAAAAAAGTTAGAAAATGATCAAGATTAGTGTAGTTGGTCCAGAATCTTCAGGAAAAAGTACTTTGGCACGATCTCTTTCCAAAACATTAGAATGCGAACTCTGTGATGAGTATGCAAGAGAATACTTAGAAAAAAAATCAATTTACAATATTCTTGATCTCGAAATAATAGCTAAAAAACAAAACATAATAATAGAAGACGCAATAAAAAGAGGGGGAGATTATATTATAGCTGACACGTCCATATTAGACATTGAGCTTTGGAGCAGAATAAAATTTAATAGAGTTAAAAAAAAAATACTACGCCTATCAAAAAAAGAAGAGTTTGACATTTATCTTTTGTGTAAGCCTGATATCCCCTGGGAATATGACAAATTGAGAGAGAACCAGAATAATAGAGATATGATTTATGAAGAATTTAGGTCAGCTATGAAAGAAAGAAAACTAAACTATTATATAATAGAAGGTTCTCTTGTTAACAGAATAAATTCATCCTTAAATATTATTAATAATAAATAATTAATTTTGTCATAGGGGTGCCTTATATAAGGGCTGAGATTATACTCTTAAAACTGACCCAGGTAATTCTGGCGTAGAAAAAAGAAAGTTATTTTCATTCCTCTTTTTTAAGGTCCTGTACATTTAAATGTTTTCACCATGAGGATTCTTTTATTTTTTTGGTTAAGTTTTACTGGGTATTCTCAAGAATCTATAAAAATTGTTGTTAAAGATACTGAAGGGAGTATTATACCTGGAGCAAATATATTTATTCCCTCTACTAATGAGGTTTTTTATACTAATTCTAGGGGTGATTTTTATATTAATAAAAAATCAGAAAACTTTAACATATCTATATCGCATGTTGGTTACATAACAAAAAACATTCAAATAACCCCAAGCAAAAACAAATATTATGAGGTAAATCTCGAAGACGGTATCTTATTAAGTGATGAGATTAAAGTTACCTCAACAAGGGTAAAAGAAAAGAGTCCTTTTGCCTTCACAAATATTTCAAGAAAATTTATAGAAGAAAATAATATAGCTAAAGACATTCCATTTATCCTTCAATCAACACCCTCTGCCTACTCAACTTCTGATGCTGGAAATGGTGTTGGATATACAGGAATCAGGATTAGAGGTAGTGATGCCACAAGAATAAACATTACTATAAACGGAATTCCTTATAATGATTCAGAATCACATGGTGTGTTCTGGGTAAACACACCTGACCTTGCCTCTTCTTCTAATAGTATACAGGTTCAAAGAGGAGTTGGCTCATCAACTAATGGAGGCGGAGCTTTCGGGGGAACGGTCAGTATTAAGACTGGAAATTTATCAGAAAAATTTAGAATAAACTACTTGTCTTCTGTCGGATCATTCAACACTATAAAAAATTCCATGGAAGTTAATTCTGGGCTTATTAATAATAAATTGAACTTTAATTTAAGACTCTCAAAAATTACATCTGATGGTTATGTTGATAGAGCATTTTCAAATCTAAAATCTTACTATGCTTCAGCAAGTTATTATTCAAAAAATACCTCAATAGACTTTATTAACTTTTCAGGAAAAGAAAAAACATATCAATCTTGGTGGGGGACGCCAGAGTCAAGGTTAATAAATGATATAGATGGCATGGAACAGGTAATTAACAATAATGGATATAGTGAAACACAAGCCGAAAATTTATTAGGTGCAGGAAGAACTTTTAATTATTACACGTATAAAAATGAGACTGATAACTATCAACAAGACCACTACCAAGCACACATGAATCATTCTTTTTCTAAAGAAACAAATTTAAGTTTAGCTTTTCATTATACTTTTGGAAGAGGTTATTACGAACAATTTAGGGAAGGTGACAATTTAAAAAATTATTATGAAAACCAAGAAAATAAAATCACAAACCTGGTAAGAAGAAGATGGCTTAAAAATCATTTTTATGGAGTAACTTATTCTTTTTTAAGAAAGTTTAATAATAGTTCTTTTAATATAGGGGGAGCTATAAATAAATATGACGGAGATCACTTTGGAGAAATAATTTCATCAAACTCAGTAAATATGTTTTTTCAAAGCCCATATTATTTTTCAGGATCAACAAAAAAAGATGGTAATGTTTACACAAAGTATAATGTAAATATCTCAAATAAAACAGAGCTGTTTGCTGAATTACAAATAAGGGGTTACTCACACCAAAGTAATGGAACAGACAATGACAGAACAGAAATCAATATTGATTCTAAAAATTGGTTTTTTAATCCAAAAGCTGGAATTACAAATGATATAAATGAAAAGATAAATGTGTATGCTTCATTGTCAATTGCAAATAGAGAGCCAACAAGAAGTGATTTTATTGATTCCAAAACACCTCCAAAACATGAGACACTATATGACTTAGAATTAGGGAACAACTTTAATTATAAAAGAGGACAGGTAAACATTAATTTTTTCTGGATGGAATATAATAATCAACTTATCACTACAGGAGAGATTAATGACGTTGGCGCTAACATCAAGACAAATGTGAAAAAAAGCAGAAGGTATGGGTTAGAATTATCTAACACTGTCAACAAACAGAAGATAAACATTAATTCATCTTTGACCTTATCAAAAAATTATGTGTTTAATTTTAATGAATTCATTTATGATTATGGAAGTGATTTCGATGAATTTAATACCATAGTTAATAAATATAAAAAAACTGACATCTCTTTTTCACCTAACATTATATTTAACAATTCAATGATTTGGCAGTTTAAAAAACCATTTATTTTAACGTTTAATTCTAAATATGTAGGAAAACAGTTTTTGGACAACACATCTAATAATCAAAGACTAATAGATTCGTTTTTAGTAAATGATCTTGAACTAAGTGCGAGTTTTAATAATAATATTTTCAAAAATTTATACATAAAGTTTTCAATAAATAATATTTTTAATAAAATGTATTCTAGTAACGGTTATACCTTTGGCTATTATGGGGGGATAAATTATGAGATAAGAGAAAATTATTTTTACCCACAGGCTGGAAGAAATTATATGTTTACAATTAATATTAAAATCTAACATGAAAGTAACTTTAGAGATAAGTGTGTATCCTTTGCTCCAAAAAAACAAAGAGAAAGGCTATAAAAAAATTGTTAAAATGTTTTTAAAGGACATTTCTAATAAAAAAAACCTTCTAATTGAAACTAATGGTTTAAGTTCAATAATTTACGGAGACTATAATGATATTATGTTATTACTTAATGAAGAAATTAAAGAATATATGAATAAATACAGATCTGTTTTTATTTTTAAACTAGGTAAAGGAACCTTAAGCTACACCAACAAATAAAAACCTTTTCTTTCCGTAAATATCATTCATGAATTTATGATCATACTCTAAAAAAAGAGTTCCCAATTCATTTACATATTTATCATTAATCTCAAAATACATCTTTGCTTTTTTGTTTAAATTATTTTTACAGAACTCTAATATCTTTCTATAAAAATATAAAGGATCCTTACCTACAAAAAGAGCTTCATGAGGTTCATGTTTTAAAACATTTTCATCAACCTTTTTTTTGTCATCAAAAGAAATATAAGGGGGATTGCTAACAATAACGTCAAAGTTTACTTCTGGAATATACTCTTCAATGCTTGAGTGGATAAAGTTCACTTTTTTATGAATTATTTTATTGTTTTTATTTGCTACCCTAATTGCTTCTTTAGATGAGTCAATACCAAAAACGTCAGCTTCTAAATGTTTATATAACGATATAGCAATACAACCAGAACCTGTGCCTATATCTAAAATATTTTTTTTCTTACTACTTTTTTCTAAACTTATAATATGACTTACCAATTCTTCAGTTTCAGGACGAGGTATTAAAACATTTTCATCAATATAAAAATTCTGATCATAAAAAAACTGAGATTTTGCTATATACTGAACAGGTATTCCTCCATTTATTTTTTCAATGTCTTCATAAAATGATATTTTGACTTTTTTGTTCCATTTAATCTTTTTGTTAAGTAATAGGTCAGAATTAGATAAATTATATTTTTGATATAGATATTTTAAAGAAATATTTTTTAGATCATTACCAGAATAATAATTTACTTTGTTAAGTAATTCATTATAAATTGAATTTGATTCTATATCAGGCATAGATATAAATATGGAAAATAAACACAAGAAATTCATTAGAAGATCCTTTTATCTTGCAAAAAAGGGGTTGGGCTATGTCTTTCCAAATCCAATGGTTGGGTGTGTTATTGTTAAAGAAAATAAGATAATTGGAGAAGGTTACCATAAAAAATTTGGAGGGAATCATGCAGAAATAAATGCAATAAATGACGTTCATAACAAAAAAGAAATTGAAGGAGCTTCGGTATATGTAAGCTTAGAACCTTGCAGTCATTTTGGTAAAACTCCTCCATGCTCTGATAAATTGATTGAATATAAACCAAAAGAAGTTATTATTTCAAATATTGATCCTAACCCTGATGTTAATGGTAAGGGAATAAAAAAATTAAAAAAAAACAACATAAAAGTTGTTTCTGGGATATTAGAAGAAGAAGGGAAAACCCTAAATAAAAGGTTTTTTATCAACCATTATAAAAACAGGCCTTATGTCGTTTTAAAATGGGCTGAAACATCTGATGGCTTTATTGCAAGAGAAGATGGTAGTTCAAAATGGATATCTAACAAATTATCTAGAGCTTTAGTACACAAATGGAGGTCTGAGGAGACGGGGATTCTAATTGGAGTTAACACTGCAAATAAAGACAATCCGCTTCTAAATGTAAGGCTATGGAAAGGAAGAAACCCGGTAAGGGTTGTGATTGATCCAAACAACAAATTATTGGAGACCACTAATCTATTGAATGATAAATCAATTTCTTTGATTTATAATAAAACATCAAACAAAACAACTGGACATAAACACTTTATAAAAATACACCCATTTAAATTAGAGGATATATATGAAGATTTATACAAAAGAGGAATTAATAGTTTATTAGTTGAAGGGGGCGGAATTACTTTAAATAAAATTATAGAAAAAGGTCTTTGGGATGAGGCAAGAATATTTAAATCTAAAATTAAATTTGTTAAAGGAATCAAGGGCCCAGGTATAAGAAAAAAACCATTTGAAAAAATTGGCTCTGATATACTTTTTAAAGTTAAAAAATATGCGTGATTTTAATACTCCAAAAGAAAGTGATATAGAAAAAAAATATATTAGTCTTGAGGGACAAATACGATCTTTAATTAGAGGCGAGAAAAATACTACAGCTATTCTGTCAAATGTTGCCGCTGCAATATCTCAAACATTTAATTGGCTATGGGTTGGTTTTTATTTGGTTGAAGACAATGAACTTGTACTTGGTCCCTTTCAAGGTCCTGTCGCTTGTTTTAGAATAAAAAAAGGTGAAGGGGTGTGTGGTGCTTCATGGAAAGAGAAAAAAACAATTCTTGTACCAGACGTAGAAAAATTTCCGGGACATATAGCCTGCAGTTCTTTATCAAAATCCGAAATTGTTGTTCCAATTGTTAATAATGATAAGGTTTTGGGTGTTCTAGATATAGACAGCGATAAGTTAAACACCTTCAACAAAACTGATAAAAAGTATTTAGAAAAAATAATATCTACTATTAAAACCTGTTTAGTTAAATTTTCCTAACACTGTAACTCCTGCTTTAGTTTTTTGTTTTAGTTTAACATCCAGCTTAAAGTCTACAGGTAAAAAAATATCTGCCCTAGATCCAAACTTAATAAACCCCAATTGATTTGATTGACTAACTTTTTTACCAACAACAGAATAATTTATTATCCTTCTCGCAACTAACCCTGCAATTTGTCTAACTAAAATTGAAATTTTATTGTTAGCTATAACAGTAGTGGTTCTTTCGTTTTTAGTGCTAGACTTAGGGTGCCAGGCTACAAGATATTTTCCTTTATGATATTGATAATATTTAACTTCCCCAGAAATAGGGTTTCTATTAATATGTACATCAAAGGGAGACATGAAAATTGAAATTAGAAGTCTTTTATCTTTATAATACTCCCCTTCAAAGGTTTCACCAATATGTACCACTTCACCATTTGCAGGAGAAATAACAGATTTTTCATCAATGGTTTTAATTATTTTGGGGTTTCTAAAAAATTGAAGAAAAAAAAGAAAAATTAGCAGTGAAGCAGCACATGAAATCAATAGTAAATAAAAAGATAAACTATACAAATAAAATAAAACAACATTCACTACCAGAAGAAAAGTGAATAGTTTTGTCAAAAAACTCCAACCCTCCTTATGAATCTTTATCATTTTTTTGAAAAGTAAAAGAGCCGTCTCTGTACTTGTATGTTCTTGAAACTTTGTCTATAGCTGCAATGTAAGCCGCTGTTCTTAAAGAAATTTTATATTTTTTAGATATTGAAAACACATTATTAAAAGCTTGTTTAATTATTGAATCACTTCTCCTGTATACTCTGTTTTTAGTCCATTTAAACCCAAGTCTGTTCTGGACCCATTCAAAATAAGAAACAATAACGCCTCCAGCATTAGCTAATATATCCGGAACAGCAATAATTCCTTTCTTATCTAAAATTGAATCTGCTTCATGAGATGTTGGCCCGTTAGCCCCCTCTACAATTAACTTTGCCCTAATTTTATCTGCGTTTTTTTCAGTAATAGCATTTTCTAATGCTGCCGGAATCAAAACATCAACATCTAGAGATAATAACTCTTCGTTTGAAATTTTCTTTCCGCCATCAAAGTTTTCAAGAGACCCCTTATTTTCGTTTCTAAACTTTATAGCTCTGCCCACATCTATTCCTTTCTCATTAAAGTATCCCCCAGAAATATCTGATATGGCCACCACCTTAGATCCTCTTTCTTTTAAAAGGTGTGCCGCCCATGAGCCTACATTTCCAAATCCCTGCACTGCAACAGTGGCACTGAATGGGTTAATTTTAATTTTTGTTAAAGCTGCTAGTGTTGCTACCATTACTCCTCTTCCTGTTGCCTCTATTCTCCCAACTGACCCACCTAAAATAATAGGCTTTCCTGTTACCACGGCATTAACAGTAGTACCCCTTGCCCTGGAATATTCATCCATCAACCAAGCCATTTGGTCAGGTCCTGTACCAACATCAGGAGCTGGAATATCTTTATCTGGACCAAACACATCATGCATCGCTTGAGTATAAGCCCTAGTTAACCTCTCTAATTCTGATTTACTCATTTTTCTTGGGTTACAACAAACTCCCCCTTTTGCTCCCCCATAAGGAATATCTACAACAGCACACTTCCAGGTCATCCAAGCCGCTAACGCGGTTACTTCATTTAAATCAACCCCCGGATCATATCTTAATCCTCCCTTAGAGGGTCCCAAAATATTAGAATGAATAACTCTATAACCCTCAAACACTTTAATTGTACCGTCATCCATAGAAATAGGCAAGGATACTATGATTTTTTTAACAGAGGACTTTAAGACATTATAAACTTCTTCGTCAAGATTTAAATATTCAGCGGCTATATGGAACCTCTTCATCATTGATTCAAGAGGATCTTTATCGTGCATGATAGGAGCTGGTTCTTTATAACTCATATCTTGTTTTGGGTTTTATTATGTAAATGTACAATTTTTAAGCTAGCTGATTTATAATTTTAAGGTAAAAATAAACATAAGGTATTACAAAAAAGAAACTATCAAACCTATCCAAAAAACCACCATGTCCAGGCAGTTTGTTTCCGCTATCTTTCATGTTAAAATTTCTTTTCAATAATGACTCAAACAAGTCTCCAAAAATTCCTGAAATTAAGACAATAAGAGAGAAGCCTAACCAAAAGAAAAAAGTTTTTATTAGTAAATATTTCCAAATAAAATAAGCTAAAACAATATTAGCTAACAAACCAAACAAAACACCTTCCCAGGTTTTCATAGGTGAAACTGATTCAAAAAGCTTTTTTCTACCAAATAATGTTCCCCCTAAATATGCGGCAGACTCACTAGTCCATAAAAACAAAAGAGTAGCAATTAAAAAAACAGAATTGTATACATAATCATTAAATACAATAAAGTTTAGTAGAGAAATAGATAATGATATATATAAAATTCCAAAAAACGTAACAGAAACATTTGATATGGTTTCTTTATTATTTGAGCTATAGAGTGCAGAAAGACAAACCAATGGCAGAATAGGAATTAAGACAAAATGAATGCCAATGAGGCTGGCTTTACTGGCATAAAGAAAAGATGAAATAAAAATAATGACAGATAAAAAGACTCCCAAATTATAGTTAGGAGTAAAACCGTTTTCAGATAAAATCTTAAAATATTCCCGGGAAGATAAAAAAATAATTATTACAAAAACAATAAGATAAGACCACTCATTTAAAGTTGAAGAAAGCAAAAGAAATCCTCCAATCATTCCTGTTATAACTCTGTTTTTTAAATTTTTTCTATTCATTCTAATTTTTTAATATTTTTTTAAGAAGGAAAATAAGATAACAAAACACAATAAAAGCACCGGCTATGATAACAAGAGGTATGTCTGGAGATGAATTTACTGATAATTCAATGTTTTCACCAAATACTCCTTTGCTCGCAATATAAAAAAATGTTAATCCAAAAAAATTATTTAGGGTATGGGCAATAATAGAGTAGGTTAAACTTCCTGACCAATAATAAAAATAGCCAAACAAAACTCCCAACAATAATCTTGGAAAAAATCCGTAAAATTGTAAGTGAAAAGCGCTAAAAATAAAAGCACTAATAATTATTGCTACATGATGATTTTTTATTAGTAAACTTAGGTTTTTTTGCAATACCCCTCTAAAAAAATATTCTTCACAAAATCCAGGAATGACCGCTATAGTTAGGACTCCTATTAAATATTCTAACTTATTTTCAAAAGAAACTAAGTGAATAGTTACAGCTTCAAGTTGTTTTTCTTTAGCTTGTGCCCACACTTCAAAAGAAGATAAAAAATCAGGAAAATTAAGTGCTTTATTTAGCTCTATTATCGGTGAGTTTATAATTATAAAAAAAATGGTTGATGATATTACAAGAGCTAAAGGGTAAACTCTAACTTTTTTCATTCCCAAATCATAATTTGTATTATTTCTTATCACAAAATATGGGACAAGAAACAATAATAAAAAAACGGAATTTGATATCATTAGCATTTTTCTGTCAATCCCTTCGTATGACATGTCCGTAGGTGTTTCTATTACATTAGATATTATGCTCATAAGAAGTAAAGGAGAAACAGATAAAATAATAACTATTAATTCTTGTAAGTGTTTGCTCATTTATTTTTTTCTTTGTGAAATATTTTAAGGTTAAAATACTTCTTTTTATGAAGATAGGCAATATTGAATTAGGTGATTTTCCTTTACTCCTGGCACCCATGGAAGACGTTAGTGATCCTCCGTTTAGATCTGTTTGCAAAGTAAATGGTGCTGACTTGATGTATACAGAGTTTATATCCTCTGAGGGGCTAATAAGAGATGCTGAAAAAAGTGTTCAAAAACTTGACATATATGATTCCGAGAGGCCAATAGGAATTCAAATATTTGGAGACAATATAGAGTCTATGAAAAAAGCAGCTTCAATTTCTGAAGAAGCTAAACCTGAAATTCTAGACATAAATTATGGGTGTCCTGTCAAAAAAGTTGCCTGTAAGGGTGCTGGTGCAGGAATACTTTTGGATCTTGATAAAATGCAAAAGATGACAGAAGAAATTGTAAAGCAAGTAGACATTCCCGTTACAGTAAAAACTAGACTTGGGTGGGACGATAACTCAATTAAAATTGTAGAGGTTGCCAAGAGGTTACAAGATGTCGGGATTCAAGCTCTTACAATTCACGGAAGAACAAGAAAACAAATGTATAAGGGACCCGCAAACTGGGATTATATAGCTAGGGTAAAAAACGATCCTAACATCATAATCCCAATTTTTGGAAATGGAGATGTAGACTCTCCAGATAAAGCAAAGAAATATAAAGAAAAATATGGTGTTGACGGAATCATGATAGGAAGAGCCGCAATAGGAAACCCGTGGATTTTTAATCAAATAAAATCTTATCTTCATGAAGGGAAATTTTTAAGCAAACCAGATATAAACGAGAGAATTAATGTTGTAAAGAAACACCTCGAGTTTTCTATTAAATGGAAAGGTGAAAAGCTAGGTCTGATAGAAATGAGAAGGCACTATACTAATTACTTTAGAGCAATTGAAAATTTTAAAGAGTATAGGATGAAACTAATACTTAGTGAATCTTTAGATTATTCGTTAGAAGTCTTAAATGAAATCTCACGGAAGTTTAGCTCAATAGAGGAGAACACGATTGTATGAAGAATAAAAACATAATGGCTTGGACTTTATTAATTCTTCTTGCCTTAATATGGGGGAGTTCTCCGATACTAATAAAAAAAGCTTTAGTTTCGTTAGATCCTTTTGAAATTGGAGCTCTAAGATTAGCATTAGCATCTTTTGTTTTAATGCCTTTTCTTTTAAAGAACTTAAAAGAAATTCAAAAAAAAGACTATACTATTCTTTTTATATCTGGTGTTGTCGGTAATGTTATACCTTATTTTTTGTACCCAATAGCGCAAACAAAAATAGATAGCGCTACTTCAGGAGTATTAACATCATTAACTCCTTTTTTTGCTTTAATTATTGGAATTATATTCTACAAATTAAAAGCCACAAAAAACAATATCGTTGGATTAATAACTGGGTTTATAGGGACCTTACTTTTAATTTTATTTACCGGTACCTCAGATGGTTTCAATGCTGATTTATTTGGTTTATTTGTTGTTGCCGCCACCATGTTGTATGGTATAAACCTAAACTTAGTAAAATATCACTTAAATCATTTGCAACCCATTACTATTACAAGTTTTTCTATAGTTTCTATTCTACCTATATCTATTTATATATTATTTTTTCTGTCTCCCTTTCAATCCCACTTAAATGATTTTAATGATTTTAAAGTTGAATTTGGTTATGTTTTTTTGCTTGGGGTTATAGGCACATCAATGGCAACAATCATTTTTTATAATCTGATTAAAATTAAAGATACCGTATTTGCTTCAATGGTAACTTATTTAATGCCTCTGGTTGCAATCTCCTTAGGTGTGATCGATGGAGAAAAGATTAACGAAATACAGCTTTTTGGTATGGCATTGATTTTAATTGGAGTATTTATAAATGGAAGAAAAAATTAGGCAGAATCCCACGCTTTTTGTAATAACTTCTTTGTTAACATGATCCCTTCAGATTCAGAATGACTAGTGCCCTCATACTCTATAGAAATACACCCATTGTAACCAAAGTTTTTAATTATTTTCATCATTTTATAAAAATCTATTTCAACTGAATTTCCGTCCTTATCAAAGCTTAATGATTTTGCGCTTACACTCCTAGCATAAGGCAACATTTCTTCAACTCCTAAATATTTATCATACTCGACTGCACAACCATCTAATCCTCCCCAGTCCGAAAGTTGATTAGGCTTTGATTTGACACAAAAGTTTCCAAAATCAGGAAGCGTCCCCACGTTTTTTACGCCTGAATTTTTAATTACGCCTACTAACCATTTTGCGTTTGAGGAATACCCCCCGTGGTTTTCTACTATAACATTAATATCAAAAGGACTCGCAAACTCACCAAGTACTGAAAGAGACTCAGATGCAAATTTAGAAACCTCTAGTTCAGTTCCGTCTCCCTGGGCGTTAACTCTAATGTTATCACAATCAAGGTGTCTTGCTGCCTCTACCCACTTTTTATGATTATCAATTGCTTTATTTCTTTTGTTTTTATTGGAATCCCCTAAGCTGCCTTCGTCATCTATCATAATCAATAAGTTTTTAACACCAACATCATGAGCTCTGCTTTTCATATCTGACAAGTAGCTTAAGTCTTTTGCCTTATTAAAAAAAAACTGATTTACATATTCAACAACATTAATATCAAACTTTTCCTTGGCTGTTTTAGCAAAATCCAAGTTATCTAATTTGCCGGATCGAATTGTTCGATGAAAAGACCACTGTGCAAGTCCAATTTGTAAATCAGATGTGTTTTTATCAAAACTATATAACGAACCCGAAGAAATTAAGGGTAAAGAGAAAAGGGATTTTTGAATAAAAGTTCTTCTTAACATTGCATTAAATTTATAACAAATTATTGATAGACACTACTAAAAAGAATTCCATTATACTTTTTTTCCCCAGCATTAACTTCAAAAGTTAAAATATTTTCTTTTGATGGAACTGGACAAGTTGTAAATGTTGAAAAAACACAAGGAGGATTATAAGCTTTGTTAAAATCAATAATTAAATCCTCTTCTTTTTCGGGAGGAAAAAGATACAAAAATCTACCTCCCCCATAAGTTTCTTTACCATTCGTCTTATCTCCAAACACAATAAAAAATTTACCAGAAGAAGATAATGTTGGTTGTAGTGTGTGCTGCACATTGTTAAATGCAAAATGAATAACCCCAGGAATAGTGTCATTAAAAAACCCCCCTTGAATATTATTTAATTTTTTTATTACTGGCTGATTATACTTTTTGTATTTTGCTTTTATAATCATGTTTGGGTCATAAGGGTAAAACTCAATATTTAAATTATTATCTAACAACGGATGTTGAATGTTTCTAAGCCTGAGCCCTTTAACTCCCGAATCCATGTGAACATACCAAACAAAAGGACCATATTTAAAATTATTTGATTTTTTGTAATAATTATATTTGAATAATTTAGATACAATAGAGTCATTCATGTATACGTGTTCGTTGAAATTAAAATTAATAATAGAGTCTTGCACTAAAACTGTTCCAAAATTTTCAGGGAAACTTTCAGGAAACTTTATGTCATTATATTTACCTGAGCCAATTGTATAGGTGCCGCCTTCAATTGGATATAGCCCAGCAAGATTTAAATATCCATCTTCAGCATAAAGTGCAGACTTTCTTTTTGTTTTCCACTCTTCATATTCGAAGGGGGCGATAGCATTATTATTACAGCCCAAGAGAACTACCAGAATTAAAACTTGTAATTTCATTATATTTATAAAGTTAACATTAAAAATGATTTCAAAACTTTCCCTAATTCTTCTTATAAGTTTAATAAACTGCACACAAGTAAAAGAGTTTATTAAAGAAACATATAAATCAAGTAATAGCAACTTTACCGTTTTGATTTTAACTGAAACCCAAGGTTTTGTTCATCACGATGCAATTAGAGAAGGAACTCAGCTTATTACAAAGCTTGGCTCTGAAAACAACTTTAATGTTACCCACACAAACAGTTCAAAGTTTATTTCAAAAAAAGAATTAAAAAAAACAGATGTTATTGTTTTCTTGTGCACGACATTAGATGTGTTAAACCAAGAAGAGCAAGCCATGATTGAAGAGTTTATAAAGACAGGGGGTGGTTATGTTGGAATACACTCTGCTGCAGACACTGAATATGATTGGGAATGGTACGGAAAGCTTGTAGGTGGATATTTTAAAAGTCACCCTGCAATTCAGAAGGCAAGAGTTATCACGTCAAACCTTAAACATATTGCGACTGCTCACCTAGATGAGAGTTGGGAAATTACTGATGAATGGTATAACTATAAAGATATAAAGCCTGATATAAATGTTTTACTTAGCTTGGACGAGTCAAGCTATAATGGTGGGGAGAACGGAACAAATCACCCCATCACTTGGTTTCAAGAGTATGATGGAGGAAGATCGTTTTATACGGGGTTAGGACATAGGAGTGAGGTTTATGCGGACGAGAGGTTTATTAAAATGCTTTTAGGGGGAATTATTTACGTCTCTGAAAATTAAGATTGAAACTCATTGTCCGTTGCTTTACTGCTATCATAAACCCTAAAAGCTACAACTTCTGCCGTCACTGTAACCCTATCAAGTTTTATAGGTATTAACTCACATCCTATTAAAACCTTTGTATCTGAATATGACATGACGGAAGCTTTAAGCCTGACTGGCAAGTTAGGGGTGGGGGTAATATATTTCACACTCAGCATACCTGTTGCGTATTTGTATTCGGGCAAAGACCCTAGTCTCCTTTTCTCGTGTTTTAAAGCATAAGCCATTGCTGTACCCATCGAATGGCAATCTATTATTGTAGCTATTATCCCGCCATTCATGATTTTGGGCCAACCTTGATGATAATTTTTTGGCTCCCATTCACATAGTGACGTTTTTCCATCCCAAAAACTTTTTACATGGAGGCCATTTTTGGTGTTTTTACCACAACCGAAACAGATGTTTCCAGGCATAAAATCTTGAAAAATTTGAGGTGAATTTTTTGATAACATAAATACTTAATTAATTTTAGTAAATATGATTAAAATTATTGATATAAATTTTCAAGGTTTCAAATCAGCAGTTGCTTGTTTTTTAATAAAATCAGAGGCAAATCTTATCCTAGTAGAGACGGGGCCATCTAATTCATATTCTCAAATTGAAAAAAAAATTTTAGAATTAGGTGAAGACATTAATAAAATTAAACACGTGTTTGTCACACATATACACTTAGACCATTCAGGTGGGGCATGGAGATTCGCTAAGAACGGAGCAAATATATATGTCCACCCAAAAGGAGCCACGCACTTAGAAAATCCGGAAAAACTTATTGCTTCTGCCACTAGGATCTATGGAGACAAAATGGATAAATTATGGGGTAAAGTCGAGAAAATAGACTCAAAAAGAATTTATAGAGTAAAAGATAATGAGTTCATAAAAATTGACAACTATAATTTCAAGGCATTATATACTCCTGGACACGCCAATCATCATATAGCGTGGAAACTTAATAATATAATTTTTACAGGAGATGTGGCTGGAGCTAAAATAGAAAACGGCCCAGTGATGCCAGCTTGCCCTCCGCCCGATATAAATTTAGAGTTATGGGAGAAAAGTATAAAAACTATTGAGAAAGAAAAACCAGAGAAGTTGTATTTAACTCATTTTGGAGAGCACCACAATATTAAAGTCCATTTTGGTGAACTAAGAAAAACTTTAAAACTATGGTTTGATTGGATTAAGATTAATAGTTTAAAGTATAGAACCAATAGTCTATTAACAACTAAATTTAATGAATACGTTTTAAGTGAATTAAAAAAAGAAAAAATAGAAAAAAAATTAATTGATCAATACTTTGCCGCAAACCCACCGTATATGAGTGTGTCTGGAATAAAAAGATATTGGCACAAAAAACATGAAAATAAATAAACTAAATAAAATTTCAGAAAATGAAATAATACCTGGCTTCCTAGGGAAGTTTATTCATGGAAATAAAATGAGCTTAGCCTTTTGGAGTGTAAAAAAAAACGCAACAGTTCCTCTTCACAATCATTTTCATGAACAATGCCTTTATGTAAAAAAGGGGTTGTTTGAGTTAACAGTTAAATCAAAAAAAGAAGTGTTAAAAGAAAATGAGGTTATAATTATACCGTCTAATGTCAATCACTCTGGAAAAGCACTTACCGAATGTGAGTTAATAGATATTTTTACTCCACCCAGAGAAGAGTATAAAAATAAGTAACGTGGATTTTTCAAACAAAAAGTTTAGTAAACTATTAGACCAATCATATAGAATGATTGAAGATTGGTACTCAAATAATTTAAGAGGAAAAAAAATATATAATAACAGTTCACCAAAAGAAATAAGAAAGACATTTAAAATAAATACTAAAAACAAAAAAACCGACCCTTCAGAGGTCATAGAACACCTTAACCAAAATCTCATAAAGTATTCTAATTTTAATCCTAGCCCAAATTATTATGGGTATATAACCGGAGGTGGAAATCAAATAGGAATACTAGGTGAGTTTATAAAAAGTGCGTTGAATCAAAATAATTTAAAGTGGCATAGTGCTCCAGCAAATAGTGAAATAGAAAAAATTACAATAGAATGGATCTCTAAATTTATAGGTTATAATCATAAGAAAAGCGGTGGAGTGCTAGTAAGTGGTGGATCTGTTGCTAACCTTATGAATATTGCGGTAATGCGAAAAATGAAAGGGGCCTCAAATCTTTCTAAAGAAGGAATTTATGGAAACAAGAGAATGAGAGTCTATGTGTCACAAGAAGCACATTCCAGCATTGATAAGGCGATGGATGTTCTTGGTTTGGGAACCAATAATCTAATTAAAATAAAAACTAAAAATTTTAAAATTGATACCCATTTGCTTACAAAAACAATAAAAGAAGATATCAGAAAAGGACACCAACCTATAGGAGTTATTGGTATAGCCGGGACAACAAATACCGGATCAGTAGACCCGTTAAAATTATTAGCTAAAATAAGTAATGAATTTAACCTTTGGTTTATGGTTGATGCTGCCTACGGTGGGCCAGCCGCAAGCATTAAAAAATTAAATAGTGTTTTCGAAGGAATAGAAAGAGCTGATTCAATATTAGTCAATCCTCATAAGTGGATGTTTGTTCCTTTTGAGGTGGCTTGTGTGATAGTAAAAGACAAAGACGCACTAAAAAAAACATTTAGCTTTGTCCCTGAGTACCTACTTGGTGGAATAGAAAACAAAGAAAGAGATGATTTAATGAATTACAGCATACAATTATCAAAAGATTTTAAGGCATTAAAAGTTTGGATGACAATAAAAACATATGGATATAGAAACATAAAAAAAGGAATAAAAAACGATATATCAATGGCCAGATACGCCTATGAAATAGCAGAAAATGACTCTTCTTTTGTACCGCTTCATTTTCCTGAACTTTCAATATTTTGTTTTAAATACAAGAGCAAAATTAAAAATGTTTCTGATTCTCTTATGAATAAGAAAATTACAGACATGATTGAAGAAGATGGTAGGATATTCTTTTCAGGAACAAAAATAAATAAAGAATATGTGTTAAGAATTAATTGTGTAAATCATAGAAGAGATAAAAAAGACATTGATTTCTTATTTAAAGTAATTAAAGAAGTTGCGGTGAAAGCAGAAGGGTTTTTCTAAAAAGTTACCCCTTCAGCCTCTCAACATATTTTTCTTTTACATATTGAAAAGCGTTTTCATGATCTTTCAATATAGGATCTCCTTCTGGTAAATCATTTTGTTTATAAGGGTCCACCTGTCTTCCGTTTCTCCAAAATCTAAAACACACATGAGGTCCTGTAGCTAAGCCAGTAGAGCCAACGTATCCAATAACTTCTCCTTGTTTTATTGTTTTTCCTTTTTTAATTCCCTTTCCAAATCTTGACATGTGAAGGTATTGGGTTGTATATATATTATTATGTTTAATCTTAACATAATTTCCATTGTTTCTTCCGTAACGCGCTTCAATAATTTTACCATCAGCCACGCTCATAATTGGTGTGCCTCTTGGGGCTGCGTAATCGGTTCCTAAGTGGTCTCTATATCTTTTTAGAACAGGATGAAACCTTTTTTTTTGAAATTTTGATGATATTCTATAGAAATTAAGAGGTGCCCTTAAAAATGTTTTTCTTAAGCTCTTACCTTGTTCATCAAAAAAATCATTTCCAAATCCTTGATCATAGTTTATGGAATAATAAGTGTTGTTATTATGAATAAGTTTTGCGGCCTTTATTTGTTGGACACCAACCACTTTATTGTCAATGATTTCTTCAACATAAATTATTGTGTATTTATCTCCAGGCATTATTCTAAAAAAATCAACCTGCCAAGCATAAACATCAACCATTAAATTAACTAAGTCGAGAGGATAATTGTTGTCTGAAAAACTTAGGTATAGGCTTGAATTAATTTCTCCAGATATTTTTTTTTCTTTATAAATTATAGGTTTACTTATTTTTTCAAAAGAAATAGGGACATCTAATTTACATAAAATGTAATCGTACTTACTAGACTCATAAATGAAATATGAAGGTATCTTTCTTCCATTTTTAAAAAATAAAGAATATTCTTTTCCTTTCTTAAGGTTTCTTAAATTAAACACTCCTTTTGATTTTTGAGAAGCTTCGTAGACAACTTTATTTGAAACCCCATTTTTTGATAAAATATCAGAAAAACTTTGCCCCCATCTGATTTTTTTAGTTGTGTATGAGAACGAATCTAAATTTATTCCATATCGAAACTCTGTAGGTAAAATTTCTTTTTCTTGAAGCATTACTTCTTCACTAGTATTCTTTTCTAAGAACTTGTTTTTATTCTTATCGCAGGATATAAGACAAAAAAAAAGAATAAATAAAATAAATCTATTAATCATAAAAAATTTCAATTCCATTTTCTAAGTGATACAAATATTTATCGATGTTTAGTTCATATCCCCATGGTTTGTAAATAATCTTTTCAGAAAAAGGATCTAATATCACATAAAAGGGTTGTGCGTTATTATTAAATCTTGTTATTTGAAAATCAGCATTTTGTTTGCCTATTGTTTTTTTGATTTTAGAATCATATTTTGATGTGTACCAGTCTGAACTTGGTAACTCTGTCTTGTCATCAACATACAGAGATAATAATACATATTTGTTGTTTAGATAATTTCTAACTCTCTCATCAGGCCAAACTCTTGATTCGATGTCTCGACAGTTTACACACCCATGGCCAGTAAAATCCAATAGTATCGGTTTGTTTACTTTTCTTGCATAACCTAAAGCTTGTATATAATCAAAAAAGCCCTGAAGATTATGGGGTAGTTTTAAAATATCAGAATATTTAACATTTGATGAAAGTTCTCGTCCTTCATCTTCAAAAAAAGATTTACGAGAAAATGTTTTTATGTCTATGTATGTAGGTTGTGTTGGGGGTAAATAAGCGGCAAAATAAGGTAGTCTATTGCCAAACAAACCACTGACAAAATATAAAGATAAAGACACAAAAAAGATTCCTAAAATTCTCACTTTATAGTTTTTTGTTTTAATGAAGCCATCAGAAAGTTTCATAAAGCCTAACAAATAACACGCTAAAATAAAAAACAGAGAAGACCAAATAATTAAAAAGAAGTCTCTATTTAAAATATTGAAATGATAGGCCTTGTCAACTACACTTAAAAATTTGAGTGAAAAAGCTATTACAACAAATCCCAAGATAATCCTTAATGTCACCATCCAGTTTCCTGATTTAGGCAAACTCTTTAATTTCTGTGGAAAAATTGCTAACAAAGTAAAAGGTAAGGCAAAGGCTAAAGAGAATGAAAGCATTCCGAGAGCTGGTTTAATTTGTAATCCGCTGGCAGACTGAACTAATATACTTCCAACTAATGGCCCGATACAAGAAAAAGAAACCAACACCAACGTAAAAGCCATAAAGAAAATGCCAACAAGTCCCCCTTGCTGAGACTTTTTATCAATTGAGGTAATAAAACTTGAGGGTAGAGTTAATTCATAAAACCCAATTAATGAGATTCCAAAAGCAATAAATAAAACAAAAAATAAAATATTTGGTAGCCAAGAGGTTGCTATCTCATTTGCAGACTGAGGGCCCATTAGTACAGACAAAAAAACACCTAAAAAGGTGAAAATAAAAACAATTGAAAAGCCAAAAAAAATAGCGTCAAAATAAGATTTTTTATCACTTTTATTATTAGTAAAATATGACACAGTGAGAGGTATCATTGGAAAAACACAAGGAGTAAGTATAGCTAAGAAGCCTGCAAAAAAAGAGACCAGCATAAAAGACACTAAAGACTTTTCTTCTTCAAAACTTAAAATTTCTTCTTTATAGACAAGTGTCTCTGTGGGGGAATCATTAAAAAAAATAAAATCTTTTTCTAGTGGTATACACATTTTTTCAATTTCTGAACAGACTTGATAAGATATGTATCCACTTACAGAGATATTATCACCAACTGGTTTTATGGCCTGTGAAAAATATCCTGTATTATCTAAATATCGAACATCAGAACCCCAAACCTCATCAAACTTTGTTTTAACATTTATTGGAATAACGTCACCATTAAGCGTGTAGGTTTTATTTGCATTAAACTCAAACTCAGTTCGGGGTCCACTATTTGGATCATTGTCGCTAGAATATATATACCAACCAACCTCGGTTGTTGGTTTAAAGATAAAATTGAATAAGTTGTTTGATTCGTGATCAGAACTATCAATACTGATATCCCATTTTATTGGCTCTAATATTTGAGCGTGAGATATAGAGACCAAAAAGAAACAGAAAAGTGCTATTAAACTATAAAATCTATTTTTCATCAGCAGCAAAATTCTGATAGAAACACGTTATCGTTTCTATACCTTTATAAAAGTTATACAAACCATAAGACTCGTTGGGAGAATGTATAGCATCTTCATCTAATCCAAAACCCATCAATATTGAATCCAAACCTAGTTCTTTTTTAAAAAGGGCAACAATTGGAATGCTTCCACCATCAAAAGTTGGCACAGGGTCTTTTTTCCAAACCTGTTGAAACGCTTTATATGCAGACCTATATCCTTTGGTGTCTGTGTTAACAACACACGGCTCTCCACCATGATGTTCAGTTACTTTAACTTTACAAGATTTAGGACAAACCTTATTTAAATGATCCGTAAATAGTCTTGATATCTTAGAGCTTGATTGATTAGAAACCAATCTCATTGAAATTTTAGCATAAGCTTTAGATGGCAACACTGTTTTTGCTCCTTCATTAGTATATCCACCCCAAATCCCATTTACGTCTAGTGTTGGCCGAGTTCCAATTCTTTCAATAGTAGAATACCCTTTCTCACCAAAAGTATCTCCAATTTCAATGTGAGATTTAAATTCTGATAAATCAAATGGCACATTATTAATTTCATCTCTTTTGTTGTCTTCATAAGCTATAACATCATCATAAAAACCAGGAATTTGGATTTTACCATTTTTATCTTTTAGAGATGCAATTATTTCACATAATTGATTAATTGGGTTATTTACAGCCCCACCATAAGTTCCAGAGTGTAAATCTCTATTAGGACCAGTTAGTTCTACTTCCATATAAGAAAGCCCTCTAAGTCCTACTGTAATTGAAGGGTTATTGTTATTAATTATACTAGTATCAGAAATAACAATCACATCTGCGGATAATTTTTCTTTGTTAGATGAAACGAACTCTTCAAGGCTGCCTGAACCACACTCTTCTTCTCCCTCTATCATAAATTTGATATTAAAATTTATTTCAGCCGTTTCTTGTAAAGCCTCATAAGCTTTAAGGTGCATATACATTTGTCCCTTGTCGTCACAAGCACCCCTAGCATAAATTTTTTCGTTTTTTATAGTAGGCTCAAAAGGAGGGGTGTTCCACAAGTCATAAGGATCAGCAGGCTGAACATCGTAATGACCATAAACTAAAATGGTTGGATAAGAGGTGTCTAATATTTTTTCAGCAAAAACTATTGGATGACCTTTTGTTGTGATTTTTTCTACATTATCAAGGTTTAGTTTGGTAAAAGAATGAACTAACCATTCTGCGGCCTTATCAACTTCTTTTTTAAATTTTGAGTCTGCACTAACTGACTCAATTCTTAAAAGTTCAAAAAGTTCATCTAAGAATCTGTCTTTATTATTTTTAATATATTTATTTATCATAAGGAGCAAATTTAATCATATATACGATTTAGCCAGAGATATGAACAACTAAAATTTGTTAAAAAAAATCAACATAAATTAAAAGCCATCATCTTCATCATCAGTAACGGTTTTGAAAATTTCATCTTCTAAAAACGTATCTGAAGGAGACATCAAATCATATGGCTCCTCAATTCCAAAATATCTTAGCCTAAAAGAGTTTATGTACTCTAAAATATGATTTTCATCAACAACATTAACAGATATAAATTTATCTTTTGATCCAGAGGCTGATATCATTTCTGAATTATATCTTTCGTTGGAAGAAAAGGTTTTAAGGGAGTTCCCATCATAACTCATGTAAACCCAGAACTCGGGCGCGGGTTGTAAAAAAAGGCTAAATACATACTCATAATCACTTAAATATTTTATTTCTATAAAACCGTCTATAGATGCATTCACATCTCTAGAGCCTATATTTGAAAGGTTAACTATCGACGTATTATGCCAAGAATTATTCTTTTGAGACCAGCTGAAGTTTGTGTTAGGGAAAACAAAGGTGCTATTCAATAAAGCCTCTGATTCAGTTAAAGACTGGTATTCACTTAATATTATATTCTCATACGCTACAGTTTTTTGGTGTCCAATTATATCTGAGAGCCTCATTAAAACATCCTCTTCATTGTCATGAGCTATTGGGGCCCCGTATGTTTCTATAATATCGTTAAAAGCAAATCCTAACTCGTCTACTATTGATCTCTTTAAATTTATATCTACAATCAAAAACAAATCAGAATTAACATTCATTGAATCCACAAATGATTTAGCGGACATAGAAGAAAACATTCTAAAATTATTGTCATTATCAATCATTTTAACTTTTCCTTCGAAGGCTACTTCATTTTTATTAGGGTTATATAATAATGAGTTACCATTATAAACGTCTTGATTTCTTTTATTTAAAGTCTCTATAAGGTATTCACCGGTAAAGGAATCATAAGAAAGTTTTCCAGAAGGGTTAAAAAAGACCAAGCTGCCTTTGCTAACTGGGTTATTAAAAAAGTCAAAAAACAACTGGTTAGAATTTTTTGATATGGCAGCATTGTAAAAGCCATCACCATCAGAAATATTTAAGGTAAGTTCATCGCCTGGAGAAAAATACCCATCATAAGGAATGGCGTTTTCAATTCTAAACTCCTTAATTTCCGACGGAATAATGTTTCCTTTAAAAAGTAATTGTTCATTGTTAGCTATAAGTTCTATTTTACCATAAAAGTTAAAGCCCGGCTCCATAAGAATAGGAGAAGATTCTTCTACAATTCCCATCGAAAAAGAAGACATCTCTCCGTGGTCAAGTGATTTTAATTTGAACTCAGAAAAAGGCAAATTAAAAGTGTCATTGTTAAAATTTACGTACTCATAAATACCTTGTCCTTCAAATTTATTTTTAGACTCAATAATTATATTCGAATCAGTAAACTTATGATATTCGTTAATAGTGTCTAAAATCAAATCTGCCTCTACTAGGGGAAATATATTAAATTCTTCACTTACTAAAATAGATCCTTTTTTTGGAATTATGTAAGCATCAGCAACCTGTAACTCAGGGATACCTTGAATGATTAATTTAGCAGAATTTAAATCTATTGAAGCGTTAGTGGCTTTAAAACTCCAGTTGCTAAACTTTTCACTAAGGGGATAAAAATAGTGGTTCTCATCAATTTCAGCACTTAAATAAATTTTATTGTCATTGATTAGCCAGTTGGCATAAGACAAAGAGGAGCTTACTTTATAATGAGGCAACAGAAAATTATTCTCATCAAAAAAGCTTGATCTGAATTCCATCTCATTCGCCATAATATCAAATTTAAAAAATACACCTTCAGCGTTTAAAAGTCCTGATTTGTGTTTGTTGTGTAAGAGTATTACGTCTGTGTTCTCAGAGATCAATAATTCATCACTAAACGAAAAATTATCAGAAACAAATTGTGAATTATTTGTTCTTATTTCCCCTTCTGAAGTAACCTTTTTTGGGGATATAATTATATCTCCAAAGACCTCTACATTTTTATCATATACATAAGCCTTAGAGTTATCTGTAGAATCATAATTTAGGTAGACATAATCATTATTAAGATTATAATATGTAAAATCTAAATCTGAAAGTTCCATCGGAGGATAATTAAACTTTTCGTTTTTATGAGAGCCCTTATAAACAAACCCTTTATCTAAACCTCCTGTTAGTGAATCTGGAAACAATCTTATTCTATCAGAAAATAACATCGTGGTTTTGTATTTAATATTTCCAGACATGTACAGCCCAGTAGAGTCCATTAACAGGTTATTGTAAACATTAATTTTCTTTTTATATGCTGGTATGCCTTTTTCTTCAAGTTTCATGTTGAAGCCTAAAGAGTTATCTGGCATTGTAATAAGGTTTGTTTCTATAGGATCAAAAATATTGTTCGAATAAAATGTGCCTGGAAATTCAAATTTTGGCAAACTAGATTTATCTAAACTATCGATTCGAAACTGATCAATTGAAAAATAAAAAGTGCTGTCATATTCTTCACCATACTCTTGTGGAAGATCAAAATAAACCTTTGTGCTTTTTTTAGAAATAAAAGAGGGAAACCTGGGGAGCTGTCTTCTTGAAGATTTATTTTTAGGATGATTAATAAATAAATCACCGCCTATGTTAAAAAGATAGTTATAACTATCTTTTGAGTTATTTTTAGTCATCATCTTTAGGGTGTCGATTTCGATTAAATCTAGAAGATAAGAGTCATAATCAAAATGGACTTTTACACCATTAAAATCAAAATTTCCAACTGAAATGTCTCCTATAAGTTTTACGGATCTGTTTTTATTTAATTCAACCTTTCCGTTTTTTGGATAGACTATAATATTGTTTTTTTTACTTATTGTGATGCTTTCTACACCAACAAAGTGCATTGAGTTATTAGATAGGTTATAAATTAAATTATCAGAACTTGGAGATAAAGAAGTAAAGTTAAATTCATCGAAATCTGATCTTTTAAGGTGTGAGAAATAATAATGCCTAAGTTTAGGTAATATTTTAATCAAACCAATTGAGCGGTCGTAAGTGATAAAGCCATTTCTCCAAAGGCTAATTATTCCCCCTTCTATAAGTGTTGGTTTTGTTTTAAAAAAGTAAGCTAAGTCTGTTAAATAAAAATCTTTTCGCTTCACTTTAGAAAAGTAAGTATAGGTGGCTTTTAAAATATTTATTCCATTAAGGTCCGTCATCTCATTTAGCTTATTATTGGAGTAATATTGGGTTGAAAAAACATTGACTGGACGTTGATTGGGCGCTACAATCATTCCAAATTCAACTTTATCACTTTCTAAATGATAGCGTAAAAAATCAGGGTCAAATTCAATATCAAAATATGATGAATAAAAAGGCGTGTTTTTAAGAGGTCCTTCTAAATTTAAGACTTCAATTATATTTGTGATTTTATCGTAACTGAACTCTACCAGGGGGTGGTATAAAGAATCAGACTTATTAGTAATTTTAAAATAAGATGAAGGAGATGAAATTGTGGTTTTGTCTAATTTAAAAGACTCACTGTATATAATTATGTTTTTATCGTGATCTAGTCTAAATATAATTTCAGACCCTTCGTCGGCAAGAGATTTCGTTATTAAGTAATCTCCATCAAGCGCCAATCCCATTTTAAGACGAATGTTATTTTGAAATGTAAAATCTATGTTGGATTCATTTGAAATAAATGAAAACTTATTGTTGGGTCCTCCTAGATTTTGTGAGGGCAAGTAGTCAAATCCACCTAAAATATTTTTGAATTTTTTTGAATTAAACTTTGTCTCATTAGATACTATTTTCCCTTTTTCAAGATCAATATTAAAGCGACTTAATAAAAATTCAACCTGTTCAAGGTTTTCATTATTGATGAAAGATGAAATTAAACCATTATTTCCCTCTACAACATTAAAATCTGGATAAAATTTAAAGTTTGTGTTTGTAATTTTAAAGTTTTCAACAGATGTATTAAAGGTAATGTCAGAGTTATAAAAATTAAAAGTCAAAACGCCCAAATCATTACCCTCTTCTGTGTAAATATTATAACTTGAGAAGTTCTCTATACTAACCGTGAAATTCGACTCATAGTGTATTGTGTGAGAAGCCTTTTTAACAAAGTATTTGTTTTTTATTTTTTCCCATAACAACTGGAAATATTGAGTGGGGTTATCTGAAGAATAAATAAAATAATAATGATAGAGAAACACATCTTCTAATGATGATTTGGTGTCTAAATTATTTATAATCCAATCTGAATAATAAAGAAAGTCTAAGTAATTTTTAGTGTTAGAGGAAGATAAAAAATTAAGTATTTCAATAAAAGTTGTTTTTTCTTCATCAGAAAAATTTTGTTTCCAATTGTTTAGGGTATTAGCTAGTATTTGTGCTTCAGAGCTCTCAATTCCTAAAAGTTTAAAATCTGATTTGATTTGATTGTTAAATTGATCAACAGAATAATTGATTTTTGACTGAGGAAAAGAAACAAAACAAGAAAACAGAAAGATCAGGCTAAAAGTTATTTTAATTTGTGCTTGACCTTTATTCATAACATTCAACTTATTGAGTTAACAATATCAATAAATTCTTGAGCTTTAAGAGAAGCTCCCCCTATAAGGCCCCCATCAACGTCTTCTATATCAAAAATTTCTTTTGCGTTAATAGTCTTAACGCTTCCTCCATAAAGTATGCTTGTTTTTCTTGAGACAGAAGATCCGTATTTTTGTTTAATTCGCTTTCGAATAGCAATATGCATTTCTTTAATGTCTTCATTAAACGCTGTCTTTCCTGAACCAATTGCCCAAATTGGCTCATAAGCTATTATAAGTTTTTGAAAATTTTCTTTATTTAACTTTAAAACTGTCTCCTCGAGTTGATTTATGACATACTCTATGTGGTTGTTTGTGTTCCTTATTGACAGAGGTTCACCACAACAAAAAATTGGAGAAATGTTTTTTTCAACAGATTGTAAAACTTTATTTAACAACTCTTCATTCTTTTCAGAGAACAACTCTCTTCGTTCACTATGACCAATGATTACATATTTAACACCAAGACTTTTTAACATTAACGCAGAAACCTCTCCAGTGAAAGCGCCTTGTTCAAAAGAACTGCAATTTTGGGCACCAACAAAAACTGATTCTGCGCCAGCACACATGTTGTCAATAGACAATAAAAACGGATGTGGGACACATAAAATTTTTAATATTTCTGGGTTATTATTTATGTTTAATAATTTTAAAAACTCATATGTTAATTTTTTTGAGGAATACTCGTCGTTATTCATTTTCCAGTTTGCTGCAATTATTTTTTGTGCCATTCTATTATTATTTGTATAACAAAATTAATTTAAATATTTAATTGGTTATGAAAATCAGATAACGAACTCTTTCTTTAAATATTTTGCCGTTTTGTTGTTCTTTAGTTTAATTAAGCTTTGTGGTGTTCCCTCAAAACACACCATACCCCCACCATCTCCACCATCTGGCCCCAAATCAATTAACCAATCCGCTTGCTTAATCAACTCCGTGTTGTGCTCAATTATTATAACTGAATTTCCGTTGTCTATCAAACGAAAAACAGAGGTCATAAAGTAAGAAATGTCTTTATTGTGTAATCCAGAAGATGGTTCATCAAAAATAAAAAGGGTTTTTTCATTTAGCTTTTTTTCGTCGGAAAGATATGCGGCTAATTTTAATCTTTGTGCTTCCCCTCCGCTAAGTGTGCTGGAAGATTGACCTAATCTTAAATAACCTAAGCCTACATCTAACATGGGTTTAAGTTTTTTCTGAATAACTCTTGATGATGAAAAGAAAACAAAAGACTCCTCTGTTGTCATTTCTAACACATCATAAATATTCTTACCATTATATATAATATCTAGTATTTTCTTTTTAAATCTTTTTCCCTTACAGGCGTTGCACTCTAAATACAAGTCTGCCATAAATTGCATCTCAATTTTTTTTGTGCCTTCTCCAAGACACTCATCGCACCTACCCCCGTCAACGTTGAAAGAAAAATCTGAAGGTTTAATTGATTTATCAGACTTAAAACCTTCATTTGCAAAAAGTTTCCTTATCGCATCATATGATTTAGAGTATGTTGCTGGGTTTGATCTAGAGGACCTCCCCACTGGATTTTGGTCTACCATCTCAATGTTTTGAATGTTTTCAACATCTCCTTTTAAGGAATCGTAATCTCCTTCTTTTTCGTATTTTTTATCTAGTCTTTTTGCAATTGCTGGGTAGAGAATTTGTTTTACAAGAGTTGATTTTCCTGAGCCACTTACTCCGGTGACAACAATCAAACACTCAAGTGGAAAATCAACGTCTATGTTTTTTAAATTGTTCTCTCTGGCTTGAGAAATAGTAATTTTTTTAGAATGTTTTCTCACATCTAGTTTTTTTATTTTCTTTTTGTTGAAAATAAAGTCGCTTGTGGGGCTGTTTGTAGATTTACTTACAGCGTTTGTTTTTCCTGCATAAATCACCTCACCGCCTTTACTGCCAGCACCTGGGCCTATATCAATTAAAAAATCAGAAGATAATATAACGTCCTCATCATGCTCTACTACTATAACTGTGTTTCCTATATTTTTTAGAGACTGTAGTATTTCAATGAGTTTATTAGTGTTATGGGGGTGTAGCCCTACTGTGGGCTCATCCAAAACATATAAAGACCCCACTAATGAGCTCCCTAGAGATGTGGCTAACTTAATTCTTTGAAATTCACCACCAGACAATGAGTTAACCTTTCTATTTAATGTTAAATAGCCTAGCCCAATGTCATTAATATAATTTAACCTTGTAATAATTTCCAACAACGGCCTTTCGCTAAGTTTTTTTTCATTAGCTGTTAGAAATAATTCTTTAAAAAATTTTAAAACTTTCTCTGTTGGGCTCAATACAATGTCTAAAATACTTTTGTTGTTTATCTTGACATATTTAGCCTCTTCTCTTATGCCGGAACCAAAACACATCTTACATTTTGTTTTTCCTTTATATCTAGAGGCAATTATTCTGTATTGTATTTTATAACTCTTTTTTTCTAAGTATTTAAAAAACTTATTTATCCCTTTAAACGCACCCTTTCCTTCCCATATTATTTTTTTCTCCTCTACTGAAAGTGTGTTATATGGTTTGTGAATATCGACTTTATATTCTCTATTATTAGAAATTAAAGGCTTAAGCCACGCTTTCATTTTTTCAGTTCTCCAAGGGGCAATACAGTTTGAAAGAACAGAAAGGTTTTTGTTGGGTATAATTTTATTTTCATCAAAACCTAGAACGTTTCCAAAACCACCACATTCCTCACAAGCCCCGTATGGATTATTGAAACTAAAAAGGTTAATAGATGGTTCAAGAAATTTTATTCCGTCTAACTCAAATCTATTTGAAAACTCTTTTTTCTCTTTTGGCAGTGTAACTAACAATCTTCCCTCCCCTTCAAAGAAAGCTTCTTTACAGACCTCAACTACTTTAAATTTAAAATTCTCATCGCCCCCACTAACAATTCCTCTGTCAATAAGAACTTGGAAATTCAAATATACTTTTTTGGAGATAAGCACAGACTCTATAGTATAAAACTCTCCTCCTACAATTAGCCTTGTAAAACCTTTATTCAATAAAATCTCTAAGTCTCTAACATAATTTTCTGTTGTTGACTTTTTATTTATAGAAATAAAATATTTTTTTCCTTGATTTTTAAGAATAAATTTTAATACATCTTCATAAGTATCTTTTTTTACAACATTTCCAGATATAGGGGATGTGGTCTTTCCAATGTTAAAATATAATAGTTTCAAATAATCATATATCTCTGAAAGTGTTCCCACTGTTGATCTGGGGTTTTTATTATTTCTTTTTTGATCTACTGCGATTGCTGGTGATAAGCCCTCTATCAGTTCGACATTTGGTTTGTCCATTCTCTTCAAAAACTGTCGGGCATATGAGCTTAAGCTCTCTATATATTTTCTCTGTCCTTCAGCAAAAATTGTATCAAAAGCAAGAGATGTTTTGCCTGATCCAGAGACACCAGAAATAACAATTAATTCGTTTCTAGGAATAGAAAGGGATATGTTTTTTAAGTTATTTACACTGGCTTTTTTAATAATTATGTTTTTTGGCTCAGACATGTTTTTTTGAATTTATAAAATCAATCTTTATATTAGTTAAAATATTCTTAACAAAACAACACAATATGGTATAGACCTCTACGTTACTAAATTATAATAACTTATTATGTTAAAAACGGAATTAAGTGATAGTTGTTTAATATCACTTTACACTCAAGGTAACGAAGAGGCAATGTCTACACTAATTGACAGACATAAGTCCAGAATATTCACAACAATTTATTTAATTGTAAAAGACAAATATATAGCAGAAGATATTTTGCAAGATGTCTTTATTAAAACACTGAATGTCTTTAAGCAAAAAAAATATAACGAGCAGGGTAAGTTTTTGCCATGGATCCTAAGGGTTGCTCACAATCAAGCTATAGATCATTTTAGAAAAAACAAAAGATATCCTAAAATTACCTTGGCTGATGGCTCAGACGTGTTTAACTGTTTAAGGTTTTCTGAAGATTTTACTGAATCTGAAAATTTATCAAAAGAAACCAAACTTTATTTAAAAAAAATTATAAAGGACTTACCTGACAAACAAAGAGAGGTGTTAGTTATGAGGCACTATATGGACATGAGCTTTCAAGAGATTGCAGAAGCAACAGGCGTTAGTATTAATACAGCATTAGGAAGGATGAGATATGCTTTGATAGCATTAAGAAAAAAAATTAAACCAAAACAAGTTGCCTATGAGTAAAACCTCTACTAATCTTGATATAATAAAATATATCTACAACGAATTAGAAGAACATAATAAACATAAAATCACAATTCAATCTCTTTTAAATCACAAAACAAAAGATAAAATTGAATCATTAGATGAAATAAAAAATCATTTAGATACTTTTTGTTTGGAGCCTTCTGAAAGAATAATAAATAAAATAAAAGCTTACTTTGCAAAAGATAAAACGAGCAAATATTTTGTTTAATTTCGAGCTAATTTAGTGATTACTGCCTTTCTTCCAATTTTTAAAGAAATAGGATCGTTTTTAATGTTCCACCCTCTTGCGGGAGATCTTTCTCGTCCGTAATAAATTATTTGTAGGTGTAGTTTGTTCCATAGTTTTTTAGGAAATAGTCTTTTTGCGTCGTGCTCTGTTTTTACTACATTTTTTCCTGATGAGAGGCCCCACCTGTACATTAACCTGTGAATGTGAGTGTCTACAGGAAACATAGGCTCACCAAAAGCTTGAGACATGACCACGCTAGCTGTTTTGTGCCCAACGGCAGGAAGAGATTCTAAGAATTCTAAATCACAAGGAACCTTGCCTTTGTGTTCATTTATTAAAATCTTAGACAGACCATAAATTCCTTTAGCTTTCATTGGTGACAAACCTACAGGCTTAATGATTTCTCTAATTTCAGAAATTGAAAGCTTAACCATTTCGTAGGGGGTGTCTGCTTTTTTAAATAGTTTTGGTGTTATTTTATTTACACCAGCATCAGTGCTTTGCGCAGAAAGTAAGACCGCAACCAAAAGTGTGTATGGGTCTTTATGGTTTAGTGGAATAGTTGTTTTTGGGTAGAGACTTTCTAAGGTTTTAATAACAAATTTTACCTTCTCTTTTTTTTTCACCTTACAAGGGTTTATAATTAGAATTATAAAAAATTTTTTTATAATCATATTCATTTAAAAGGTCTTCTAAGGTGTATTTGTTGTTTTCCATAAAAGAAGATACTATTTTCCACCCCATCCACCGACCAACTCTTCCAGGAACTGACTGTGATATTTCAAAGGTGCTTGGTCTCTCAGATAAATACTTTTGTTTAATTAAATTTCCCTCTTGAAAAAACAACTCGTTCTGAAGGAAAAAACTATAAATAAAAGCCTCATTCTCTTCAATCATTTCAAACTGTTCTTTAGAGTAGCCTAATATAATATTTTGATTTTCACAGACTAATAGTTTTTCAACAACATAATACAATTTGCCAAAAGATATCATTTCATTTAGCATAGTTTTATCTGATTCATCTACAATATTAAATTGGGATAGATACGTTGAAAGTATAGTTGAATTTATGTGTTCTGGGGTATATCTATCCAAAATATAAGAAGGTAGGTCTCTTGGCTTATACTTATTGTCTTTTTTAAGAAAGTATTCTGCTCCTAAAATTATATTTTCTTTATCTACAACAACGTCGTTATAAAAACCAGATAATAAAACTGTCAACTTAGGATTAAGTTGATTTTTATTAGTTGAATTATAAAGTCCTATTGAATAATCTAAACTAGAGAAGAAGTTTTTTTTAGCTCCAAACTCATCATAAACATCTATATAGAGACTATCAAAAAATATATTATTTAGTAATGAATAAATGTTATTTATTTTATATTCTATGTTTATTGTGTCATTTATTTCATAAAATGGATATAAAACCTCTTTGTTTTTTTCTAAATAAATTAAAAAATCGTTTCTAGATTCTAAACCACCTATTTTATCTATTAAATAGTTGATTTGAATGTGCTTTAAGGACTCTTGGTTATTTGTTTTTGGGCATCTGTTCGTGTTACAAGACACAAGAACAAGTGTAAAAAAAAATATAAAAGGTTTCACTTTTTAGTTTGAATGATTTGTCTGTTTGTGTCTAAGAACACATAATCTTTAACCCCTATGTTATTATCTTTTTCTATTTTAACCCACCTCCTGTGTTTGATGAACCATTTATACTGTCTTGATAGCACGCCAATTGTAAAGTATGAATAAAGGTAAGGATGTACAACTAGAGTGAGATTTTTTTCATTTTGTTTCACAAAAAGGTGCTCTATTTTTTGTTCAATTTTATCCGCCGCCTCAGTCCCTTCTTGATCTAAATCAGCGTCTTCTTTAGTCATTTTTAACTCTTGCCTAACCCGCTGTCTTGTTATTTGCATTAAACAAAACTTTGATAAAGGTAATATCGTGTGCTTAGACCTATCATCACTCATCGCTCTCTTCATGGCATCAAAAAGCTTACGCTTATTCATTGTCTTTTTTAGGTCAATGAAGTCTATGACAATTATACCCCCAATATCTCTAAGTCGTAATTGCCTCGCAATAGTTTCGGCCGCATCTAGATTCACTTTTAATGCTGCCTCTTCTTGATTTGATACTTTACTTGTTTTTCCGCTATTTACATCTATAGCGTGTAAGGCCTCTGTATGTTGAATTATAACATACCCCCCGTTAGACATTGGCACGGTTTCCCCAAACAAATCTTGAAGTTGTTTTTCAATACCATAAACTTCAAAAATTGGTGCTGGAGAAGAGTAAAATTTAACAATTTTCTCTTTTTTTGGCTCAAACTTTTTTACATACCCCTTTATCTCTTCAAACAATTTTTTATCATCAATAATAATATTATCAAATGAAGAGTTTAAAATATCTCGAAGTAGTGAAGTGGCTTTGTTTCCTTCCCCTATTACCTTTTCTCCTACTTTAGCTTTTTTGATGTTTTTTAACCCCTCTTTCCACAAAGAGGTTAATGATTTAAGGTCTTTATCTAACTCTGATACAGACTTTTGCTCCGCTACGGTCCTAACAATAACACCAAAGTTTTTTGGCCTGATAGATTTAATTAAATTTATCTGACGTATCCTTTCTTCTCTATTTGTTATTTTTTTAGAAACATTAATTGCCTCGGAGAATGATACTAAAATCAAATACCTTCCAGCTAGAGAAAGTTCTGTTGTTACCCTTGGCCCTTTGGTTGAAATTGGTTCCTTAACAATTTGAATTAATAGTTCGTCTCCTTTTTTAAGGACTTCGTTTATTTTACCAAACTTGTTTATATCCTCAAGCCTTTTAAATGAGTCATAACCTGAAGGTTTACCCTTTGATCTTACTTTTTTTACAAATGATTTAAGCGACAAAAACTGGGGTCCTAAGTCAAGGTAATGTAGGAAAGCGTCTTTTTCAAAACCTATATCAATAAAAGCTGCGTTTAAGCTTTTATTGATCTTTTTTACTTTTCCTACATAAATATCACCTACATTAAATTTCGTTTCGTCACTTTCCTGATGAAACTCAACAAGCTTTTTATCCTTAAGAAGCCCAATTCTACTTTTGTCGCGAGATGAATTAATTATTAGCTCGCTACTCATAGTATTATGGTTTATTTCTTTTTATGTCTATTTTTTCTTAATCTTTTTTTTCTTTTATGTGTCGATATCTTATGTCTTTTTCTTTTTTTTCCGCTCGGCATAATTTCAATATCTTTAATTAGTTAAAAAAACATTTAATTCTTTGATTAACAACTTGTCCTTTGTTTCTTTTACTATACTAAATAATGAATCTGCTTTTTTAGTATAGCCAAGTTGGTAGTTGCTAATTCCCAACTGCAAATATGCCTTTTTATCTGATGAATCAATAGCTATTAGTTGATTAAATCTTTCTATGGCATTTTCGTATTGGCCTGTTTGAACTGACAAAACACCTAAATAATATAAAGCTTCTGTGTTTTGTGGATCGTTTTCAAGTATCTCCCTAAACATAAAAACTCCCTCCATTGGGTTTTCGCCCTCAAGTAATTCTAGGGCTTGTTCTACAGAAACGGCACTTTGAATTTCTCCTTGATTTTTTTTTGTTTTAATGACAGAGGTTGGGAGTTGATACAAAAGAAAAATAGCGGCCAAAGAAAATAAAACTATTATAACTTGAATTTTTTGAGATTTCATTGTTCAACAATTTTGTTGTTTTCTTTTATTAGGTCCACAAACAATTTAGATGGCTTAAAATGTGGCACATAATGTGCTTCTAATATTATTGCCGTATTGGTAGATATGTTTCTTGCTATTTTTCTTGCTCTTTTTTTGTTTGTAAAAGAACCAAAACCCCTTATATAAACACTTTCTCCATTTTTAAGGGCCTCTTTAATTGTTATCATCGTTGCCTCTATTGTTTCTTGCACATCTGATTTGTCTATACCCGTTTGGGATGAAACTTTATTTATTATTTCTAGTTTTCTCACTATTTGTTATTTTAATTGTTTAGAGTTTAGGTTAAAATTAGTTTAATCTTAATTATGAACAAAGACACCTTTAAAACAAGTTTTGCTAAAACACTTGTCTTCTGGTACAAAAAAAACAAAAGAATGCTTCCTTTTAGAGAAAGTAAAGATCCTTATCGTGTGTGGTTATCCGAAATTATTTTACAACAAACCAAGATGGAAACTGGTTTAAAGTATTATAAAAAATTTATAACTGTTTTTCCAGAGATTAATTCTTTAGCTAAAGCTTCTCAAAAAAAAATTTACACACTATGGCAGGGTTTGGGTTATTATAATAGAGCCAAAAACCTTCATAAGGCTGCGAAAATTATCATAAATAAACACAACGGGGAGTTTCCTAAAAATTATGATGATCTTATTCGTTTGCCTGGGATTGGAAAATATACAGCCTCTGCAATATCATCAATTTGTTATAATGAAAAAAAACTTGTCGTTGACGCAAATGTTTTTCGGGTTTTGTCTAGATGTTTTGGAATAAAAAAAGATATCTCTAAGGTGTCTTCTTATAATTGTTTTTTAAAATTTAATAAAAAAATTTCATATAAAATTAAAGACTTTGGAGAATATAACGAGTCAATAATGGATTTTGGTGGGTCAGTTTGTTTACCAAAAAAACCCCTCTGTCAAAGTTGTGTGTTTAAAGAAAACTGTTATGCAAAAGTGAAAAACAAAATAAACATGTACCCAATAAAAGAAAGGAAAAAAAGGCTTAAAAAAAGGTGTTTTAATTATTTAATAATAGAAAACAGGAATCAAATTTTAATTAATAAGAGAACAAAAAAAGATATATGGGAAAACTTGAATGAGTTTTATTTAGTTGAGGGTCAAGGTAATTTCTTTGATTACAAAACTTTGAAAGTGTGTCAAAAAGACAAAATTAAACTTGTGTCTGAGAGCACAACAAAATTAAGCCACCAAACTATAAAGGTTAATTTTTACAAATTAGAGATTAATAATAATCGTAATCTAGAACAACTAAAAAAAGCCTTGGATATGATTTTAATTAAAAAAAGTGACTTAATTAACTACGCATTTCCAAAAGTTATTGATAACTATTTGAAATCCGCATCTTAATTTGTAATTTCAAGTATATGTCTGGAGTTAATAAAGCTATCTTACTTGGAAATCTAGGGAAAGACCCTGAATTAAGAAAATTAGATGATGGTCGAGCTGTTGCAAATTTTTCCATAGCAACGAGTGAAACTTATAAAAACAAAGCCGGCGAAAAGGTCACTAACACAGAGTGGCATAATGTGGTGCTGTGGTCTCCGCTTGCTGAAATTGCTGAAAATTATTTAAAAAAAGGAAGTCAGGTTTATATCGAGGGAAAAATTTCAAATCGTTCATACGAAGATAAAGATGGGGTTAAAAAGTATGTTTCTGAAGTTGTTGGTAGAGATTTAAGGTTATTGGGAAGAGCGCCAGAGTCTAGCGGCAACCAACCACCCCCTCCTCCAAATCAAGAAACAAAAGAAAGTGTTCAAGAAGATGATTTGCCGTTTTAAATACAAAAGTTGGAAATAGATTTACCCGAACCCGAACTCTTTGTTTATATATCTAGTGCTTTAATTGGGTCTAATATAATAACAATATTATTCCAAGCTTTTATTTTAATTACCCTCCTTGTTTCTTCTGGTCTAATCTCTGGATCAGAAGTTGCTTTTTTTTCATTATCAAATTCAGAAATTAAAACTCTGAAAAAAAACCACAAGGGTTCTGTAAATAAAGTTATTTCGCTCCTTAAAACGCCTGAAAAACTCTTAGCTACAATTTTAATATTAAACAACCTTATAAATGTTGCAATCATAACCTTATCAGCTTATTTCGCTTGGGGTATGTTTGGTAAATCAGCATTTGTTTTTTTAATGCTGACTGTGATAACAACTCTAGTAATTGTTTTTTTTGGGGAGATTATCCCAAAAGTTTATGCAAACAAAAATAAATTTCTTTTTGTAAAAATATCGGCTACAATAATTAATGTTTCATTCACACTTTTTAATCCTTTGGTTTTATTTTTAGTTTCCATCTCAAGCTCTTTTAAAACGAAAAAAAAAGTTCTTCTTGAGAGCACTAAAGAAGAGCTAAATAAGGCAATGAGCTTAACTATTGATAAAGAGACCTCAACTGAAGAAAAAAATATTCTTGAGGGAATAATAAATTTTGGGTCTATCAAAGCTAAAGAAATAATGAGGTCTAGGGTCGATATTGTAGCTGTAGATTTTAAAGACTCTTTTCAAAAAATATCTAAACTAATCAACAAATCTGGACTCTCTAGAATTCCTGTGTACAAAGAAACTATTGATAATGTTGAAGGTGTGCTTTATGTTAAGGATCTAATCCCACACCTTAAAGAAGTTTCTTTTGATTGGAGAAAAAAGATTAGGCCAGCCTTTTTTGTTCCAGAAAGTAAAAATATTGATGTTTTATTTAAAGATTTTCAAGAAAAAAGAGTGCATTTAGCTATTGTTATTGATGAATATGGTGGCGTCTCTGGGCTTGTAACTTTAGAAGATGTGATAGAAGAAATTCTTGGAGATATTAGAGATGAGTTTGATTTTGAGGATAATTTTCTGTTTAAGAAAATAGACAACAACACATATTTATTTGAAGGAAAAACTTCTTTAAATGACTTTTGTAAGCTAACTAAGGTGGATAAAAATTATTTCAATAAAATTAAAGGTGAGAGTGAGTCTCTTGGTGGGTTGTTACTTGAAATTAACTCAAAGATTCCAAACAAGGGTGATAAAATAAAATTTCATAAATTTATTTTTACAATAATGTCTGTTGACAATAAAAGAATAAAACGTGTTAGGGTTTATAAAAAACATAATAAAAAAACTTAGTCTCACTATAGTTGTCTTTCTGTGTGTTGCTTGCGAAAACAATTTCCAACCAAAACCAAAAGGTTATAATCAAATTTTTCTTCCGCCTCCTCAATACAAAATGAAAGAATATAACAATTTGTATTCTTTTGAAATAAACAACCTAACAAAAACCAGCGAAAACCTTAAATATGGTTGGTTAAACTTAAGCTATCTAAAATATAATGCTGAGCTTTTAATAACCTATAAAAAAATCACATCTTCTGATCACCTGAAAAATCTAATGAATGAGTCTTATAAACTAATTAGCAAACACAAAACAAAATCTTCCTCTATTATTGAAAAGGAAATTATAACGTTATCCGGAAAAAAAGCTACCATAATTAATATTGAAGGTGAGGTTCCCTCCCCCTATCAGTTTATAATAACTGACTCTTCTAATAATTTTTTAAGGGCAGCTTTATATTTTGAAAAACCCATAACTAATGACTCTATATCTCCGGTGGTTGAGTATATTAAAAAAGACATGATACATATTTTAAACACATTAAGGTGGAATGAATAACAGTGTGTTAAAACAAAAGATTGAGTTTATAAAAGGTGTTGGCCCGTTAAAAGCCTCTTTATTAAATTCTGAAGTTGGAATTTTCAACCTTAACGATATGCTTCATTACTTCCCGTTTAGATATGAAGATCGTTCGGACATTAAAAAACTTAATGACATTAAGGGGGTTGGGGTTGGGGGTGTTTTTTATATACAAGTGGTAAATAAAAAAATTATCAGAAAGTTTAAAAACAAAAGCTTAAAAGTAAAAATCAAAGACGCTACTGGTTATGGAGAAATGGTTTGGGTAAAGGGTATAGAGTGGATAGAAGACAAGATGATTGTTGGAAAAAAATATTTGGTCTTTGGAAAGCCTAAATTATACAAAAACACCGTTTCTTTTTTTCACCCAGAAATTAACGAAAAAAACAAAACATCTCTTGGAATAAGACCTGTTTACCCAACAACAGAAAAGCTTAAGAGAAAATATATAAACACACGTTTTTTTAATAGAATTATTGATGAGGTTATAAATAAAACCACACCTTATGTTGGTGAAAGCTTGTCTGAGGAAATTGTAAAAAAAAACAAGTTAATTTCTAGAGCATCTGCTCTTCAAAACATCCATCTACCAAAAAACAGAAGAATGATTGAAGAAGCAAGAAAAAGATTGAAGTTTGAAGAGTTGTTTTTTTTACAACTTCAGATATTACAACTGAAAAATAATCGCCTTAAAGCTTTTCCGGGTTATGTTTTTAATAAAAAAGAATTGTTAAGTGATTTTTACAAAAAACACCTTCCGTTTGAACTAACAAACGCTCAAAAAAAAGTAATTAAAGAGTGTTATGAAAATATGTGTTCTGGCAATCAAATGAACAGATTGATTCAGGGTGATGTTGGAAGTGGAAAAACAATTGTGGCTTTTTTATGTATGTTGTTTGTTGTGGAAGATAAATCTCAAGTTGCGTTCATGGCTCCAACCGAAGTCTTAGCGGATCAACATTATAAAAGCATTCAAAGTTTAGCGTCAAAACTAAAACTTTCTGTCGCTGTTTTAACAGGGTCAACAAAAGAAAAAGAAAGAAAAGTTATTTTAAGTAAACTAAAAAATGGTGGTTTAAATATATTGATCGGAACTCACGCGTTAATAGAGAAAAGGGTTGATTTTATGAGATTGGGGTTGGTTATAATTGATGAGCAGCATAAGTTTGGGGTGGCACAAAGGGCAAAATTATGGTCTAAAAAAAGAGAGTTTTATCCCCATGTTTTGGTTATGACCGCAACCCCTATTCCTAGAACTTTAGCCTTAACCTTATATGGTGATTTAGATGTTTCTGTTATCGATGAGCTTCCTTCTGGAAGAAAGGAAATAATAACATCTCATCGGTTTGACAACTCAAGGTTAAGGGTTTTTAATTTCATAAAAGAGACAATAAAGGTTGGTGGCCAAGTATATATTGTGTACCCGCTTATTGAAGAGTCCGCAAAGAAAGATCATAAAGATTTAATGGACGGGTATAAGAGCTTAAAAAGATATTTTCCAAAAACTCAGATTGGTGTTCTTCATGGAAGAATGAAGTCTGAAAACAAAGAGTATGAAATGAAACGATTTGCTGAGGGAAAAAGTAAAATATTAGTTTCAACCACAGTAATTGAGGTGGGGGTTGATGTACCTAATGCGTCTGTAATTATAATTGAAAGTGCAGAAAGATTTGGGTTATCACAACTACATCAATTAAGGGGTCGTGTGGGTAGGGGCGTTGTTCAATCATACTGTATATTGATGACAAAGTATAGCTTAAGCAATGAGTCTAAAGAAAGAATAAAAGCAATGGTTGATACTTCTGATGGGTTTAAAATAGCCAACGTGGATTTAAAGATGAGGGGGCCGGGAAATATGCTAGGAACAAAACAAAGTGGGCTCTTAGAGCTTAGGTTTGTAAATCTTTCTGAAGATTATAATGTCATAAAACAAACCAGGGATGTTGTTGTTGAGTTAATTAATAAAGACCCAAAACTTTCTGATAAGAAAAATAAAAGTATTGTTAATCACCTCAAAAGAAATATAAAAAACAATATAAACTGGAGTCGTGTTAGTTAGCGTTTAAATAATCAAAAGTTAGATTTAACATAGCTTTAACACCTAAAACAAGCCCGCTGTCATCAACATAAAAATCTGGAGTATGGTGACTGAAGCCTTTATTTGGGTGATCTTCAATTGGCATTCCCCCTAACCTAAAAAAGAACCCCGGAATCTCATTTGCAAAAAATGAAAAATCTTCTGCTCCTGTGCTTGCCTTAATTAGGTTTACATTTGAGTCTCCAGCAACCCTAAATAGGGTTTTTTTCATTTGGTCTGTAAGTTTTAAATTATTAAAGGTTATAGGGTAAGGGTTTCCAAATATAACCTCCGCCTCAAGCTCGTTACTTTTAGCTGTATTAATAACTATTTCTTCTAACCTCTTATAAATTTTATCCCTCATGTTGTAATCAAGCGCTCTGATTGTGCCCTCCATGTACGCTTCCTCTGGAATAATATTGCTTCTTATCCCACTTTCAAAACGACCAATTGTAACTACAGCAGCCTCGTTAGTAAGATTTAAGTTTCTACTAACAATTGTTTGAAGGTTGTTAATAATTTGAGCTCCAGCAACAATAGGGTCGGCACCATCCCATGGTTTCGAGCCGTGTGCTTGTCTGCCTTTAATTTTAATTTCAAAAGATGTTGCGCTAGCCAATATCCCCCTTGGTTTATACCCTAAAGTGTTGATTGGTATGTCTGAAGAAATATGAAGTCCAAAAATAGCATCAACGTCTGGGTTTTTTAAAACACCCTCCTTAACCATTAGTTCGGCGCCCCCTTCTTCTCCAGCGGGAGGTCCTTCTTCGGCAGGTTGAAAAATAAATTTAACGGTACCTTTTATTTCTTCTTGCATTTCTTTTAAAACAGAGGCAACGCCCATCAATATTGCGACATGGGTATCGTGCCCACAAGCATGCATAACACCAACCTCAACATCTTTATATATTGTTTTTACCTTAGAGGCAAACGGAACGTTTACTCTTTCTGTAACAGGAAGCGCGTCCATATCTGCTCTTAAAGCAACAACTTTTCCTGGCAAACCTCCTTTTAAAATCCCAACCACACCTGTGTGGGCAACATTTTCTTGAACCTCTATTCCTAATGATTTCAAATGAGCAGCAACATATTTAGCTGTCAAAAACTCCCTATTAGATAGTTCTGGGTTTTGATGAATATACCTCCTCCATTTAATGACGTTCTTTTCTACACCTAAAGATAGTCTTTCAATTTTTTTATATATATTGTTTGCGTTAGCTGATGTAAAAGAAAGCATCAAAAGTATAACTATAATTTTTTTCATAAATAAAACTTTAATTCAGCTGTTAATATAAAAACATGTTTGGTTTAATTATTCCTTTATTGTTAATTTTTTTTTGTGGTTATGTAATATGGAGGGCTGGAGACACCTTTCTCGAGGGCTCAAACTATATTGGAAGAAACCTAAAAGATGGGGTTAAAGGAGCCACTATTAATGCGGTTGCTAGTTCTATGCCAGAGCTTTTTATTGCTATGTTTTTTTTGTTTTTTCTTAAAGATGTTGTTGGGTTTTCCGGTGGTTTAGGAACTTCTTTCGGTAGTGTTTTGTTTAACGCCTTAATAATACCCTCTGTAGCTGTGTTGGGTGTTTTGTCAAAATCTAAAAAAAAGACCGTTGTTGTTTCTAGAAAAATAATCATCAGAGATGGTTTGTGGTTGTTGTTGGTGGAGTTTGTGTTAATATATTTTATACAACAAGGAATAATTAGCTGGGTAGAAAGTTTGGTGTTAATCATCATATATGCTCTTTACATTCTGTATCTTTTTAAAACCATGAGGGGTGGTCATGATATAAATTATGAGGAACCTTTTAGTGAAAAAGAAAAAGTTTCTTTTTTGTCTGCTTTTATGATTTTAGATCTTAAAAAAATGATTATAGGGAATCAAAAACTAAACAAGAGTAAGGCGTGGTTTGTTTTTGTTGTGTCTTCTTTGGTTATTGGTTTTGTGTGTTATTTTCTTGTTCTTGCGTGTGAGTGGTTAGGCAGCGAAACGTATTCTGTTTTTGGATATGGAAAATTTAATGGTTTAGGAATACCTCTTCTTTTCATTGCTATAGTTTTTGCTGCTATCGGCAGCAGTTTTCCTGACACAATCATCTCTTATAAAGACGCTCAAAAAGGAAATTATAACGATGCTGTTTCTAATGCTTACGGCAGCAACATCTTTAACTTATGTGTTGCTTTGGGCTTTCCTTTGTTTGTTTTTACTATAATTTATGGCCCAATAAAGTTATCCCCAGATATAGTTAAACTTATAATAAGCCTTTCTTGGTGGTTTTTTGGTTTAACTTTTTTCTCCGTGCTGCTGTATACAAGGCCTGGGGGTGTAAATAAAAAACAAGCTTTAATTTTGATCTCTTTTTATGTAATTTTTATTTTATTTATATTTTGGAGAGCATCTATTACCACTATAACCTTATAAACCAAAAGACCAAAATGAAATTATTATTAACTTTTTTCTGTCTATCTCCTTTTTTAGTTGTTTCTCAAAAAAAAGATGTTATTCAGGATGTTGAAAAAAACAAAAAAATCTACACAGAAGCGGCTCAAAAAATATGGAATTATGCTGAAGTTGGATATAAAGAGGAAAAAAGCGCCAAAGAATTAATTTCTCTTCTAAAAGGAGCTGGTTTTGAAATCACCAAAGGTGTTGCTGAAATGCCAACAGCATTTATTGCTGAGTATAATAACGGTGGTCCTGTTATTGCTGTTCTTGGGGAGTATGATGCTCTTCCTGGATTATCTCAAACGTCAGAGCCAGAAAAAAAAGTGAGACCGGGTGTTTCTTCGGGGCACGCGTGTGGTCACAATCTATTTGGCGTAGCAAGTGCAGCCGCGGCCATTTCTGTTAAGCGTTGGTTGGAAAAAACCAACATAAAAGGTACGGTAAGGTTTTATGGTTGCCCCGCTGAAGAGGGTGGCTCTGGGAAGGTATATATGGTTAGAGGGGGTTTGTTTGATGATGTAGATGTTGCTTTTCACTGGCACCCATCAAGCACAAATAGCGCTTCGGTAAGAACGTCTTTAGCAAACAAAACAGGGAAGTTTAGGTTTTATGGTGTTTCCTCTCATGCCGCAAGCGCACCAGAACAAGGGCGGTCTGCGTTAGATGGTTTGGAAGCAATGAACAACATGGTTAACCTAATGAGAGAACATATAGACCAAGAAAGTAGAATTCACTATATAATAACTAAAGGCGGGGATGCTCCAAATGTGGTTCCTAATTTTACAGAGGGTTATTATTATGTTAGGCACCCCGATCCAGAAGAGGTAAGAAAAATGTGGAAAAGAATTGAGCTTTGTGCAGAAGGCGCGGCAACCGGAACACAAACGTTAGTAGATTTTGAGGTTACCGGCGGCGTATATAATATTTTACCAAACGAAACGCTTCAAAAAATCGTTTACAAAGAACTCTCAAAAACAGGAGGTGTTTTTTATAATAAAGAAGAAAAAGAATACGCTGAAAAAATTAAAGCAACCTTAAAAAATAAAAAAAACATAGACGCGTCTGAGGTTGTTACTCCTTTTACAATAAACCTGTCTACCAAAGGAGGTGGGTCAACAGATGTGGGTGATGTAAGTTGGGTTGTTCCAACGGTTGGTTTTTCAACAGCAACCTACGTCCCCGGCACACCTGGTCATTCTTGGCAAGCTGCTTCGTGTACCGGCACCTCAATAGGTTATAAAGGTATGATCAACGCCGCAAAAATTTTAAGCTCTTCTATTTATGAGGTAATAAACAACCCTAATGTTATTGAAGAAGCTCGAAAAGAGTTTGAAAATAAGAGAGGCAAAAACTATATTTATAATTCTTTAATTGGAAATAGAAAGCCAGCTTTAAACTACAGAAACTAAAAAAATATGAAAAAACTTATACTAATCTTATTATCTTTTTCTTTGTTTTCTTGCAAAACAAACCACATTCCTTTTGACCAAAAAACATCGGATGTAATAACAACTTTTTATGGTGATGCGCTTGAGTTTAGAGAAAGTTATGAATTACTAAGAAGTCTTTCTAAGGATGTTGGGGCTAGATTAAGCGGGTCTGAGGGTGCAAAAAAAGCAGTGTCTTGGTCTAAAGGGGTAATGGAAAGTTATGGCTTTGATACAGTATACCTACAAGAGGTGATGGTCCCCCATTGGGAAAGAGGTAAGGTTGAAGAAGCTTATTTTTATAGTGGAAAAGAAAAGATTAATCTATCAATATTAGGAGCTGGAGGTACAGTTTCTACCCCAAAAGAAGGAATAACAGCTGGTGTTGTTGAGGTAGCATCATTGGATGAGGTGGATGAGTTGGGTAGAGAAAAAATTGAAGGAAAAATTGTGTTTTATAACAAAGCGTTCAACCAAAGGTATGTTAATCAAGGAGCCTCATACGGTCAAACTGGGTTTCAAAGAAGATCTGGGGCGGTAAAAGCTGCAGAACATGGGGCGTTAGCTTCTGTTTTTAGATCTTTGTCTTCATCCACATACGAAGACTTTCCTCATACTGGGGGTATGTCTTATAAAGAGGGTTTGGATAGTATTCCCCATGGGGGTTTGGGTGTTTTATCTTCAGAGAAACTATCTAAAGCATTAAAAGAAAACCCAAACTTAAAACTAACTGTTAAGTTATCAGGTAAGTGGTTTCTGGACGCTTTATCTCACAATGTTGTTGGTGAGCTTAAAGGAAGGAAAAACCCTGAAAAAATAATTACAGTTGGGGGTCACCTTGATTCTTGGGATGTTGGTGAGGGGGCGCATGATGATGGTGCTGGTTGTGTTCACTCTATTGGTGCTCTTCGGTTGTTTCAAAAACAAAAAATTAAACCGAATAACACAATTAGAGCTGTAATGTTTATGAATGAAGAAAATGGATTAAAGGGAGGGCATAAGTATGCTGATGTTGCTGTGATGGAAAACGAAAAACACATTGCAGCAATAGAAAGTGATGCTAGTGGGTACGTTCCTAGGGGATTTGGTTTTTCTGGCAGCGACGAACAACATAAAAAAATTCAAGACTGGCTTAAATATTTTGACAAAAACACAATATCATACTTTTCAAAAGGTGGTGGTGGTGCTGACATTGGTCCTCTTCATAGAAAAACAGGAACACCAATGTTTGGTTTAAGTATAGATGGTCAAAAGTATTTTGAAATGCACCATACCGCCAAAGATGTTTTTGAGTTGGTTAATGCTAGAGAGTTAGAATTAGGGACAGCTTCAGTGGCTTCTTTGGTTTATCTAATAGATAAATATGGTTTATAAAAAATCGTTTTTTTACTGCGTTTTTTTACTGTTTTATTTTTCCTCTTTTTTCTCTTATTCACATGCGGTGTATGTTAGTGTGTGCAATGTCTATCAAAAAAATGAGAGCTCTTTTTTTTCAATGAGAGCGTTTAAAGATGATATATTTGATGCGCTAGGGTTTGTTGGTTATTCAAAAGATTTATCCGACAAACAAAAGAGTGATATTATTAATTATATTCAAAAAAACTTTGTTGTTTCTGTTGATGGAAAAAAGAAAAGTTTGGTTTTAGACCGCTTTGTTTTTGAAGGAAGTGATTATACTGAGACGGCTAATGTTGTGTTTAAAATAGAAGAAACCTTTGATGAAAAAACCCTATCAATTAAAAACACCGTTTTATTTGATGTTCTAGAAGAACAAACAAACATTGTTGGGGTTAAAATTAACAAAACGAAAAAAACTCTAACGTTTAACAAAAACAAAAAAGAAAATTGGGTGCAAATAAATTAACGGTTCTCGTTGGGTCAAAAAACCCCACAAAAATAAATGCTGTTTATACGGCTTTTAGTGTTGTTTTTCCAAAATCAAAAATTATTGTGTCGGGAGAAAAAACACCATCTCTGGTTTCAGACCAACCAATGTCTTGTATTGAAACAAAAAAAGGGGCCACAAACAGAGCAAAAAACATAACCAATAAGTCCGCTGATTACCATATTGGTATTGAGGGTGGGTGCTCATATGAGGGTGGTGTGTTATTTGCCTTTGCTTGGGTTGTAACATTATCAAAAAAAAGAAAAGGTTTGGGTAAAACATCGTTGTTTCAACTACCAAAAGAAATTCAAACCCTTATAGAAAAAGGGGTAGAGCTTGGTGAGGCTGATGATGTTGTTTTTAAAAGAAAAAACTCCAAACATAAAGATGGTGCTGTTGGTATATTAACAAATGGGATAATAGATAGATCAAAATATTACACTGAAGCTGTCATTATGTCTCTCGTTCCTTTTGTAAATAAAAAGCTTAGTTTTTAGTTTGACAAAAAATCTAATAAAAGCTCTTCTTTTTTTGTGATGTTGTTGTTGGTGTAGAAATATTTGTTTCGTGTAGCGGTGTGCTCTAAGGCTAAAACTAAAATTTTTTTGTTGGAGTTTGGGTTTAGGTTGTTAAGACCATATGTTTTTTGTATAAAATATTCTGTTCCTTCATAAAAATGTAACACGTAATTGATCCCGTTTGAAAAATAAAACCGATAATCATCTTTTTCTTCAACAAAAGATATGTTTTCTGGTAGGTCTAATTTTAATTTTTTTATTACTCCTATTTTGTCTTTTGAGGTGTTTGGTTTTCTTAAAATTCTACCAAACGGTTTTATTTTAACTTTTAACAAAACCTCTGGTTGGGGAGAAAAAAGGAAGTTCTTTTGTTTTGATTTAGATTTAACAATTTTTCTTTTTAATAAATTAAAAACAGAGTCTCCAGAAACAACCAAATTGGGTGCTGGTGTTTGTTCTTCAAAAAAATTTAAACCGTAAAATTGAATTGATTTGTTTTTTTCAGAAAAAACAATTGTGTTATAAACCTCTCTAGATTTAAGATACCTCAACATAGCTTTTGTTGTTTCTTTTGAGGTTTGAATGTTTAAGGTGTCAATATAATTAACAACATCAATACCCGCAGAGATTAGGTTTTTGTGAATTTTAGAAATTGTCTCGTTTTCTTTTTCTTTGTTTTCTAAAGAATAAACCACTATGCTTTTTTGCAAAACAAAATCAGTCGTTTTGTTCTTTGATTGAGAAAAAACCCGAGGCAAAACAATTAGTGTTGTTAAAGAAAAAAGAACAAAAATTCTTACAATCATGTTTTTGTTTGTTTTAAAAAATAATTTATTAATATACGATTTATGAAATTAATTAGTGTGAGGTTTTTATATTAGTTGTTAAAAAGAATAAAAATGATAGACAAGCTAGAGGAGTTAAAAAAAAGATATGATGAGGTTGAGGGGGAGCTTTCTAAACCAGAAACGGTATCTAACCTAAAGGTTTTCACAAAACTAAATAAAGAGTATAAGTCTTTAGGAAAAATTGTTGAAAAGTTTGATTCTTATAAGGCTACTTTATTAGGGGTAAAAGAGGCAAAAAAAATTATTGAAACAGAGAAGGATGAGGAGTTTCGGGAGATAGCTAAAAAAGAACTTGAAGAGTTAGGTGTAAAAAAAACAAAAGAAGAAGAGGGGTTAAAGTTGTTGCTTATTCCTAAAGATCCAAACGATGAAAAAAATGTTATACTTGAAATTAGAGCTGGTGCTGGTGGGGATGAGGCTGCTATTTTTGCTGGAGATTTATTAAGAATGTATCAGTTATATTCTGAGAAAAACAAGTGGAAATTAAATGTTATTAGTTTTAATGAAGGTTCTTCTGGGGGTTATAAAGAAATTGTGTGTTCGATAGAGGGAGAAGATGTTTATGGTAAACTAAAGTTTGAGGCGGGCACCCACCGGGTCCAAAGGGTTCCTAACACAGAAACTCAAGGTCGTGTCCACACATCCGCGGCAACTGTCGCTGTTTTACCAGAAGCTGAAGATGTAGAGTTGGAAATAAACACCGTGGATATAAGAAAAGACACGTATAGAGCTTCTGGCGCTGGTGGTCAACATGTAAACAAAACCGAGTCTGCTGTAAGGTTAACCCACGAACCAACAGGGGTTGTTGTTGAGTGTCAAGATGGAAGGTCTCAACACGCAAACTATGACAAAGCGATGAAGGTCTTGCGGTCTAAACTTTATGAAATTGAAATAAAAAAACAAAACGACGAAATAGCGGGAAAGAGAAAAATAATGGTCGGCTCTGGGGATCGTTCAGATAAAATCCGAACGTACAACTATCCTCAGGGTAGAGTAACAGACCATAGAATTAACCACACGGTTTATAACCTCCCTGAGATTGTTTCTGGTGGTTTGTTTTCTTTTACAGAAAAGCTTAGAATTGCTGAAAATGCTGAAAAAATGAAAGTTGGTTTGGGTGGTTGATCAAAAAAAAATAACACTTAATGCCTACCCAAGGGGTTTTCATTTAATAACCAGAGAGGTTATAAAACATATACCAAAAATTACAGGGGTGGTAAATATTTTTATGCAACACACATCTGCGAGCTTAACAATAAATGAAAATGCAGACCCTACGGTTAGAGAAGATTTTGAAACACACTTTAACAAAATGGTTTCTGAAAAAGAAACCTATTTCAAACACACTTTTGAGGGGTTTGACGACATGACCTCACACATAAAAACAAGTCTTCTTGGGTCTTCTGTTAATTTTCCAATAAAAGACGGGGTTCCTTTGTTAGGTGTTTGGCAAGGGATATATTTGTGTGAACACCGCAACGGCGGAAAAATTAGAAAAATTATAATTACATCTTATGGAGAAAATTAAGTGTTTGTTTTTAGGGTTGTTTTTTATGGGTTGTTCGCCAAATGATAAAGAAGCTGTAGATTACTATGTTTTCAACACCCCTCTCTACGATTATGATGTGGAGGAAAAAATTAAAAGTCTTAATATAGAGCTCCCTGTGCCAGGAAAACCTATAGCAAATTATGTTCCAACGGTCCGGTTTTCTGAGGGGAAAAACACAATGCTTGTGTATGTTTCTGGAACTGGTCCCAGAAAAAAGGACGGGGAATATGTTGCTGGTCGTTTAGGTGAAGATATGACTGTTGAAGAAGGTTATGATGCAGCAAGGCTTGTTGGGATAAACATATTAGCTTCTCTTAAAAAAGAAATTGGGGACCTTAATAAGGTTAAGCGTTTTGTGAAGGTTATTGGAATGGTTAACTCAACATCTGATTTTTACGAACAACCCGCTGTTATAAATGGTTTTTCTGATTTTATAGTTGAGGTTTTTGGAGAAAGAGGAAAGCACGCCCGCTCTGCTGTTGGGATGGTTTCTTTGCCAAGTAAAATTCCTGTCGAAGTAGAGGTTGTTGTGGAGGTTCTTAGGTAAGGTTTTCAAAAACACCACAAACACCTTGCCCACCACCAACACAAGCTGTCACTATTCCGTACTTTTGATTTCTTCTTTTCATTTCATTAAAAAGTTGAATTGACAGTTTAGCTCCCGTCATTCCTAATGGGTGACCTAAAGCTACAGCTCCACCATTAACGTTCACTATTTTATCATCTAAACCTAAAGCTTTTATAACAGATAGCGCTTGGGCTGCAAAAGCCTCATTAAGCTCAACTTGCTCGATGTCTTTTTGTTTTAAACCTGCTTGCTTTAATGCTTTTGGCACTGCGTCTGCTGGACCTATTCCCATAATGCTTGGTTCTACCCCAGCTGTAGCATAAGAAACCAAACGTCCGATTGGTTCTATGTTAAGTTTTTTTATCATTTTTTCTGACATAACAACCACAAAAGCAGCTCCGTCTGACATCTGAGAAGAGTTGCCTGCTGTTACTTGTCCACCAACCTTAAAGGCTGGTTTTAGTTTAGAAAGAGCGTCTACCGTTGTGTTTTTTCTTGGGCCTTCGTCTTTTTCTACCGTCCATTTTGATGTTGTTTTTTTACCATTTACAATAGTAATCTCATCAACATCAATTGGTAAAATTTCGTTTTTAAATAGGTCTTTTTCTATCGCGTTTATTGCTTTCTGGTGTGAGTTATAAGAAAATAAATCTGACTCTTCTCTGGTTATTTTATACTTTAAAGCTAACTTTTCAGCTGTAAGACCCATGTTTAAATAATACTCAGGGTTGGCTTTAGAAATATTATAGTTTAATGCTGATTTATATCCTGTCATTGGCACCATACTCATAGATTCAGTGCCTCCAGCTATAACACACTCTGCTGACCCTGAATTGATTTTAGCACAAGCTAAGTGAATAGCCTCGAGCCCAGAACCACAATATCTGTTTATAATTAATCCCGGAACTTCTTTAGGTAGAGATAATAAAGAAATATATCTAGCCATCTGCATTCCTTGTTCAGCTTCTGGTACCGCGTTTCCAACAATTAAATCATCAACCATTTTTCCCTCTAAGCCTTTTGTTTTTTTAACCAACCTTTTTATAACCTTTGCGGCTAGGTCATCTGGTCTTATAAACCTTAGGCCTCCTTTTTTTGCTTTTCCAACAGGTGATCTTAATCCTGAAACAATATAAGCGTCTTTCATAGTTAGTTTCTTAGTGGTTTTCTTTTAAATAAAATAGAGTGCATTCTTTCTAACGTTTTTTGTTCACCACAAAGGCTAACAAAAGCTTCTCTTTCGAGGTCTAACAGATACTGCTCTTCTACCAAACACTCTTGTGTTAGGTCTCCCCCACACATGATATAGGCAAGTTTTTGAGCGAGTTTTTGGTCGTATTCAGAAATATAATTTCCTTGTTTCATTGTTTCTAATCCAGCGTTGAACATAGCTAAAGCAGACCTTCCGTGAACTTTAATTTTGTTTTTTGGTGTTGGTTTTACATACCCATAAGACAGTTTGTTTAATATCGTGCTTTTCGCGTCTTTCAAAAGGTGTTTCCTGTTTCTTGTTTCTTTATCTTTTTTGGTAACGTATCCCATCTTGAAAGCCTCCATCGCAGATGTGCTAACTTTTGCTGTGGCTATATTCATAAAAGAAGCCATTAAATTGTTAAGTTCCGGGTCTCCTTTTTTATATAACGATGATGTTCTTAAAACCGTTTCTTTTGTGCCTCCACCAGCAGGAATCAGCCCCGCACCAAGCTCCACCAACCCCATATATGTTTCGCTGTGAGCTTGTATTGAGTCTGCGTGTAAACTTAGTTCACACCCTCCCCCTAGGGTTATGCCTGATGTTGCAACAACAACAGGCACAGAAGAATACCTAACCCGCATCATTGTGTTTTGAAAAACCCGAATAGACTCTTCTATTTTCTTATACTCTCTGTTTCCCGCTAACATAAAAAGGGTTCCGAGGTCTGCTCCTGCAGAAAAGTAATCTGCTTCATTAGAAATAACCAAACCACGAAATTCCTTTTCACACCTATCAATTGCTTTGTTTATTCCTATTAACACACCCTCTCCTATTGAGTTCATTTTTGTGTGAAATTCTAGGTTAAGTATACCTTCCTTAATGTCATATAAAGAAACGTCCTTATTTGACCAAACAATATCTTTTTCTTTAAAAGCATCTAGTAAGACAACGTCTTCTTGACCGGGTATTGGACAGTACTTCTTTTCTCTTATGTTATAATATTCTTTTTTGTTTTTCTTAAATCTATAGAAGCTTTTTATGTTTTTTGATAACATCTCCTCTACCCACACTGCTGGCTTAAGATTCAGGTCTTTCATTTCGTTGTATGCCTCTTCAACCCCTATGGTGTCCCAAGTTTCAAACGGCCCTTTCTTCCAGCCAAACCCTGAGCATATAGCGTTATCTATTTTATATATTTCGTCGCTAACCTCAGGAATTCTTAACGAGCAATACCTAAACGTGTCATAAAACGTCGACCTATAAAACTCACCGTATTTGTTTTTTAGTTTAATTAATCCTCTAATCCTGTCTTCGAGATTTTCTGTTTTTTTTATTTCTAAAACAGACTCTTCTTTTATTTTTTCTGGCTCTTTATATTTAAGTGTTTCTAAGTTTATTTCATAAAAAACCTTCTTGCCTTTTTCTTTTATTTCCTTTTTATAAAAACCTTTTCCTGTTTTATCTCCCCATTGTTTTTTGTCATATAGCCCCTGAACAGCAGAGGGTAATTTAAACATAGAGACAGATTCGTCGTTATTTAAATCTTTTAAAAGATTTTCGGAAACGTTAACAGCTGTGTCTAAACCAACCACATCCATTGTACGAAAAGTCGCTGATTTTGGTCTACCAATTAACGTGCCTGTTAAAAAATCGACCTCTGACACGCTTAGTTTAAGTTTTTCAACAGAGTGAATTGTAGACATTAAAGAATATATCCCAAGTCTATTAGCAATAAAAGCCGGTGTGTCTTTACAAAGAACTGTTTCTTTTCCTAAAACGATAGAGCCAAATTCCATAAAAAAATCAACAACTTCTTTTTTTGTTTTTTCACCCGGAATAATTTCTAATAATCTTAGGTATCTTGGTGGATTAAAAAAATGTGTTCCTAAAAACATTTTTTCGAAATTTTCACTTCTGTTTTTTGATATATGAGATATAGGGATTCCTGAGGTGTTTGTAGATATTATAGTTTCTTTTTTTCTGTGTTTTTCAATTTTATCATATACTGTTTTTTTTATAGATAACTTTTCAACAACAGCTTCTATAATCCAGTCTACAGAAGAAATTTTATTTATATCATCTTCTAAATTACCTGTTTGTATTTTATAGTAATCTTTTTTTAAAAACAAAGGGGAGGGTTTTGCTTTAAAAGTGTTTAATAAAGATTCGTTTACTATTCTGTTTCTTACTTGTTTGTCTGTAATTTTTTTATTTTGAGACTTTTCTTTCTCATTTAATTCTTTTGGACAAATGTCTAATAAAAGAACATCTAAACCAACATTAACCAAATGACATGCTATTCTAGATCCCATAATGCCTGAACCAATAACAGCAACTTTTTTAATTTTAATATTTTTCATTTGTACAGCAAGATTACTAAAATTTAAATAAACTTTTTCATCACTTAAACAATAAACTTTTACACAAATAAATTATAATAAATATCTTTTTTTATTTAACTAAAAAAAACAATTTATTATTATAATGTTTATATGTGTATAATAGTTATTAATAAAAGATTAACAAGATATAAACACATAAAATATTAATAACCAATAATTTATAATTTTAAACAAACAAAATAAGGACTATATGTGTATAAATAGGATGTTAATTAATTGAGCATAAAACCAATAATTAATATTACTGAAAATCTTCTTTTATTATAAACATATTATCAACAGTTTTTTCAACATTAAAAACAACATCCTCAATAGACCAATTTGACCTAATCTCAATTTTTTTATCATAATAAAAGATAAGCTCTGCTTTATTTTTAGATTTTATTCCAAAGTAATCCCACTCTAAATTATCATTAATATCTTCAACTACCTTCAAATAATAATTACCAGGAGATATATTATCAAAACGAAAAAAAGGAAAAGACAAATTGTTTTTATATATAGAAGAAAAATTTTCAGACACAAGCTCAATAAAATAATTTTTATTTGTTTTTGTACCAACCACCTCTCCAGACAAATCACCATAATAATCTTTCCCCCTTACTCTAAACTCCTGATTAATGTTTTTTAAGGTATCTTCTGTTATTGAAATAAACTCCCCTTTTGGTATATAAAAAGTAATTTTTTTAGGGTTTAATCTTTTATAATACCCTGAAACAACATTGTAGACAGAATCATTTTCAAAACTTAAGCTATCCTTGTAAACTTGTTCAGACATCTTTTTTATTAACAACTCAACAGAATCGTTTAAAACAAAAAACTTACCCCTTATACTGTTGTTTTTTAAAAACACAGAGTTACTATAAACAAACTTCTTAGGAATCTTAATAGAGTCTATTAAAAGATCATACTTATAACCATATTTCTTTAACGGCAAATTAAAATCCATTACATAAGTAACGGTATCGTCCATGTTTTGAGAAGACCAGTTAATATCAACGCTAAGACTATACTTTCTTGATTGGTTTCCTAAAAAAGAAACAAAAATCGTATCTGTTGTTTTGTTTTTTACAGCATCAAAGGCGGTAATAACTACCAACAAAGAGTCCGAAGACTTATTCTGTTTATAAAAACGCAACAAACTGTTATCGTTTAAACTCCAGTTTAGGTTGTTTTCAGAACTAACCAAAACAGAGTCTATTTTCTTTGAGTAGGTTATGTCGTAAACATCTCCTTTGTCTCTCATGGCTTGAATCCTCAAGGGTGTTACGTCTTCATTAAAAAGAGAGATATTTATTTTGTTTACAAAAGAATCTACGTTAATTCTTTTTTCAAGATAACCAAAACTTTCTTTTTTATATTCTGCCGTAAAGTTCTTGTTTTCATCGTTAAAACTATATATTATATAACCTTGTGATTTTATATTCTCTATAATGAAAAAACCATTTTCATCTGTAAAAGAAAAATAAGTTGGTTTTTTATGAAACAAATTAAAACTATCTTTTTCAGAATAAAGGCCAACAAGAGCACCCTCTACAATTTCATTTTTTAAAGGATCTGTGACAATCCCAGAAACAAAAGAAGAATCTATATTTTTTCCTGTGCTAAAAACAAACCTTGAATTAACGGCGGGGTTTCCTTCTGTAATATCAGAAACGCCATCTGCAAAATTAAAAATATAGGTTGTGTTTGGGTTAAACAAAGTGTCAAAAACCAAGTAAAGCGTGTTTTTTTTAGATTTTACCTCAAAAAGACCGTCGTAGTAAGGGGATATAATTAACTTATCCTTGAGCTTAGAGGCGTCTATAATCTCACCAAACTCAAAAACAAAAGATGACTCGGACAGGTTTGTTGAGTAATTTTCTGGAAAACTTTTTATTATGTTGGGGGGTATAGTATCTTCATAACCGCCCGTTAGAGGCTTAACCTGAGCACAAGAATAAACAACAAGTGTTAAATAAAAGCAAAGCCTGATCATTCTATAATATAAATAATACTAGAGTGTTTTTTTGTAAAAAAAGCAGATAAGTTAGAAAGAAAGCCAACAACAAAACCAAAAAGAAACCATAATGGGTTTTTTTTCTGTTTTTCACTAAGCATTGAAACATAAAAAGAATCAAAATACAGCGGCCTTGAGGCCACAACGTTAAGGTTTACATCAGAGAGCAACCTCACAAAAGAACTTTGGTTAAAATGATAAACATGACGAGGCACATCGTAGCCAGCCCAACTGTTTTTATAATAAATGTTATCGTATGAACCTATGTTAGGTACAGCTATTATAATTTTACCCCCTTCGCTTAACAACCCCTTAATCGCAAGGAGTAGCTCCTTGGGTTTTTTTGTGTGCTCTAAAACATGCCAAAGTGTAATAAACTTGTATTTTGTTTTTTTTATATCCTCAATCTTGTTGGTAATGTTTTCGTTTATTTGTTTGTTAATGGGCTCAAAACCAACAGAGTTGTAACCAGCCTTGTTAGCTTGCTTAACAAAATTTCCAGAACCAGCTCCAAAATCTAAAAGGGCGCCATAACCATACGTTTTAATTATATTTAACTTATAGTAACTATTAATGTTTTGAACCACAGAATAGATGGTGTTATAAACCCCTGTCTTTTTTTGATAAGAATCGTAATTTTCTTGATTGTAATAACTTTCTAGTTTTTCAGGAACAGGGTGGGTGTAACCAACCAAGCAAGAATCGCAAGAACGAACAGAAAAACACATTAAAGAGACAGGGTCTTTAACTTTTTTTTGTAAAACCTTAGTCTTTTCTGAGCCACACAAGGGACATTTTACTTTAGTTTTCATTTTTTTAGGTGTACCATTAAAATAGAAACATCAGAAGGAGAAACACCACTAATTCTGCTTGCTTGTCCTATAGATTTCGGCTTAATTTTAATAAGCTTTTCTTTTCCCTCTGACGAAAGAGAGTTAACAGTAGAATAATCAAAACCACCAGGTATTTTACTTTTTTCAAGCCGCTCGACTTTTTCAACAACCTCTCTTTCTTTTTTAATATAACTTTCGTATTTCAGGTTTATTTCAATTTGGTTAATTATTTCTTTGCTGTATATTTTAGTTTTTTCTGGTTTAATTTCATTTAACAAACCCACCAAGCTAACGCCGGGCCTTTTTACCAAATCTTCTACTTTCTTTTTTTCTTTTATTTTTGTTGAACCTAAAGAAGAAAGATAACCATTGATTACACCCGGAGAGACCTTTTCTTTAGAAACAAAACCCTGAAGATCACCAATCAAAGCTTTTTTTCTTAAAACCAAATCAAGCCTTTTTTTGTCTGCTAATCCTATTTTTGCCCCCCTTTCTGTCAGCCGCAGATCCGCGTTATCTTGTCTCAAAAGAATTCTATGTTCTGCTCTAGATGTAAACATCCTATAAGGCTCGTCTGTTCCTTTGTTAATTAAATCATCTATTAAAACCCCAATATAAGCGTCCGATCGACTCAAAACAAACACCTCTTTGTTGTTTGTTTTGTTGTGAGCGTTTATTCCCGCTACTAAACCCTGACACGCAGCCTCTTCGTAACCCGTTGTTCCGTTTATTTGTCCAGCAAAGTAAAGATTTTTAATTGGTTTTGTTTCTAAAGTATGCTTTAGTTGTGTTGGTGGAAAATAGTCATATTCAATCGCGTAACCAGGCCTAAACATTTTAACCCCCTCAAAACCAACAATTGTTCGAAGCGCTTTTAACTGTGTGTCTTCAGGTAAAGATGTGGAAAACCCATTAACATAAACCTCTATTGTGTTCCACCCCTCAGGCTCAACAAAAATTTGATGCCTTTCCCTTTCAGCAAAACGCGTTATTTTGTCTTCTATTGATGGACAATATCTTGGCCCAACACCTTTAATTCTTCCATTAAACATAGGGGACTTTTTAAAACCCGTTTCTAGAACCCTGTGTGTGTTTTTGTTTGTGTAGGTTATATGACAAGATTTTTGCTGTACCTTTTTTCTATTTGTTTTAAAAGAAAAACAACCCGGATTCTTATCCCCAAGCTGTTCTTCCATTCTTGAGTAATCTATTGATCTCCCATCTAAACGAGGGGGGGTTCCTGTTTTCATTCTACCCGAAACAAAACCAAAACCCTTAAGCTGCTCTGTTATTCCCTTAGAAGCCCTTTCTCCCGTTCTTCCTCCACCAAAATTTTTATCACCAACGTGTATTAATCCGTTTAAAAAAGTACCGTTAGTCAAAACAACAGCTTTAGCTTCAATTTCTAACCCCAATGATGTTTTTACACCAACAACCACACCACCCCTAACTTTTATTCCCACTATCATTTCTTGCCAAAAATCAACATTCTTATTTTTTTCTAACATCAAGCGCCACTTTTCAGCAAAAATCATTCTATCGTTTTGTGATCTTGGTGACCACATTGCTGGTCCTTTTGATAAGTTTAACATACGAAACTGAATGGTGCTTTTGTCTGTTACAACACCCGTGTAACCACCCAAAGAGTCAATTTCTCTCACAATTTGGCCCTTAGCAACACCCCCAATTGCTGGGTTGCACGACATTTGAGCTATCGTGCCCATATTCATTGTTGCTAATAACACTTTTGATCCCATGTTAGCCGCCGCCGCCGCGGCTTCACAGCCAGCGTGTCCTGCCCCAACAACAATTAAATCGTATTTAGTAAACATTATACGGGTGTTCCACGTGGAACTTTAAGTTTTTATATACAAAGAAAGATATTTATTTTCTTTTGATGTCATAATCTCTTTTTCTTTTTTTGTTTTGTCTTTATACCCAAAAAGATGAAGGACTCCGTGAATAATTGTTCTTATTAACTCACGCTCTTTTTTTTCGTTGTATTTTTTTGCATTATCCAATACCCTGTCTATGCTTATATAAACATCACCCTCGATGTTTTTTTTATCACCTGAGAAGTCAAAAGTTATAACATCTGTAAAATAATCGCGATTTAAGTGTTTTTTGTTTATTTCTAAAAGGTATTCGTCAGAACAAAAAATAATATTTAAAAAGCTTAAGTCTTTTTTTTCAGTTAAACAAAGCTGTCTAATTAATTTTCTTATTTTTTTCTTATTTGGTGTAGAGAATGTTTTTTTCTCAGAGAAAAAGTTTGTTAGGAACATTTATTTTAGTTTAAAAAACATCTCTACCGTTCTTCCTCCGTGTTTAAAATTTATTTTATCGGACAAGTTTTTTATTAGAAAAACACCTCTTCCTTTCACTTTTTCTATGTTTTTTGGGTTTGTTGGGTCTGGTAGATTTTTGTAATCAAAACCCAACCCCTCATCTTCTACAATAAAACAGATGCTTTTTTTGTTTTTCTTTAACACCAACTTTACGTTTTTGTTTTTATCTTCTTTGTTGCCATGAACAATTGCGTTATTAACCGCCTCTGTTAGTGAGACTAAGACGTTGCCGTAAATCACCTCTTTGATTTTGATTTTTTTTCCAACATTTTCTATGAAACTTTCTACCATAGAAACATTTTCTTTAATTGAGGGTATTTTTACAACCATAATGTTATCGTATAAAACAGATTTGTGTTTTTATAAACAATTGCTTAAGTTAATATTATACGAAATTATAATTAGAATAGTTTAAATAGATAATATTGAGTGTAAGATTTAACTATTAGTTGCCGGCGGTACCTAACGCTGTGGTTGCACATCTAAAACCAATAGTAGCGGATGAAGAGTCTTGATCTAAAAACCTTCTTGTTCCTGGAGACAACCACATCGCTCCATCTGCCCATGAACCACCCTTAAAAACCCTTGACTCGTTACTTATCATTGAGTTAAAGTTTTCTGAGTCATAGTCTTCCTCAGAATCTAAAAAATCACTTTTTCTTATAGGGTTTAAGTCTTCCATATCTTGAAAATTTAATGGCCTATATATGTCAAAAACCCACTCGTTAACATTCCCAGCCATATTATACAAACCAAAGTCGTTAGGGGCGTATTCATATATAGACACCGTAACAAAACCAGCATCATTGAGGGCCCCCGCAATACCAGCGTAGTCTCCTCTGCCTCTTTTAAAATTAGCTTGAAACTTACCAACTTCCCCCCTCTTTGAACTTCTTATTGTTCTTCCGTCCCAAGGGTACAACCTTCTTTGTGTTTGGTTTTCATCTAACCACTGATCTCCAATTTGACCATAAGCGGCGTATTCCCACTCTGCTTCTGTGGGGAGTCTAAACTCAGGTAAATAAATACCAGACTCTATTGGGGGGATATCACCATCTATATAATCTTCACCATAATACTCCATTGCCCTTTGTTTGTTTACAGCCTCTGTTCTCCACCTACAATAATCCATTGCTTGGCTCCAAGTAACGCCAACAACAGGATAATACCTAAACCCAGGATATCTTAAATAGTTACTTACATACGGTGTGTTAAAGGCTAATTCTTTTTCCCATACAGTTGTGTCTGGTAGCGCGTTCTCATAAAATGTTTCGCTTGAGTCTCTTTTTACGTAATGAAGATATTCTAACCAATGAATGTTAGCTATTTCTGTTTGGTCTAAATAAAAAGATTGAACGGTGACTGTTCTTTCTACATTATCGTGGGTGTAAAACACATCTTCTTCGTAAGTACCAAGCACCGCTCTACCGCCCTGTACAAGAATTTGATTTGGCCCAGGCGTTTGTCCGCCAAAGTCAGCAACAACAAAACCCTCCTCTTCCTCTTCTGCGTAAGCGTCTGAAAAGTAATCTAAATTTGTTGTTGTGCTTATTGAACCAGGGTTTCTAGCTGAAGGATTTGATTTACCAAAAGGCAAAAGAGAACAACCCTCAATGGTTAATAATATAATCACAAAATAAAAAAACCTTTTTATCACGATAATTTGATTTTTAATTTTTACCAAAAATACAAAAAATTAAGTTCTTGAAAACAAATAACCCATAAACTCCACCCTTATTGTGTTTATTTTTTTATTTTTTTTATAAAATCAAGCGTTTTGCTGATGGAAGAGGCCCCTAAAGCAACAATAATTATTTGATCTTTTTTTTCACTTACCTTAGTTTTGAAGCCTAATTCGTTTAGGTAATTTAAAATAAAGATAAAATCCTCTTGGATTTGATTGGTTTTACTGGCGTTGTTAAAATAAATAAATTTTATTTTGTTTTTCTTTATAACAATCTTATCAAGACCTAAAGATGAACCTGTTTTTTTTATTTTCATAACCTTTATTAGGCTACAAACCTCTTCTGGAAGAGCACCAAACCTATCTGTTAAACTAGAGATTACCTCATCATAGAGACCTAATTTTGATTTTTCTTCTAAAACACCATACAACCTTAACCTTTCGTTAGAGTTAGAAACGTAATCTTTTGGAATAAAAGCTTTTTCATAAACATCAACCAAGCAAGAGTGGTTTGTAACAACTTTATTTAAATTGTTTTGATTAAAGTTGTTCGGCTTTTCTATTTCAATTAAAGCCTCATCTAAAATTTTATTATACGCTTCAAACCCAAGATCGTTTATAAAACCACTTTGTTCTCCACCTAAAAGGTTTCCTGCCCCCCTAATATCTAAGTCTTTTAACGCAATATTAAGCCCATCTCCTAAGTTTGAAAATTCCTCGAGCGCTACAAGTCTTTTTTTTGCGTCAGGGTTCAGGTTGGATAACTTAGGAACTAAAAGGCGACAAAAGGCCTTTCTGTTGGATCTACCAACCCTACCCCTCATTTGGTGAAGGTCAGATAAACCAAACATTTGGGCTTGGTTTATTATAATTGTGTTGGCGTTAGGTATGTCTAGCCCAGACTCTATAATATTAGTCGAGACAAGAATATCAAAACGCCCATCAATAAAATCTAAAATTGTTTTTTCTAATAAATCCCCTTTTTGTTGTCCATGAGCGACAGCAACCTTAGCATTCGGGATAAGTTTTTGAATTATATTAGCTATTTCATAAATATTTTCAACTCGATTATGAACAAAAAAAGTTTGTCCAAACCGAGACATTTCGTTATTAATAACATCCCTTATTTCATCCTCATTAAACTGTATAATCTCTGTGTGAACAGGTTGTCTATTTGTGGGCGCAGTTCTAATTATACTTATATCCCTTACACCAATCAACGAAAAATGCAAAGTCCTAGGAATAGGTGTTGCTGTTAATGTTAAACAATCTAAGTTAAGTTTTCTTTTTTTAATTTTTTCTTTTAAAACAACACCAAACTTTTGTTCTTCATCTACTATTAATAAACCAAGATCTTTAAATTGTATTTTGTTGCTTAAAACAGAATGCGTTCCAATTAAAATATCAATGGAGCCTAAAGTGAGTTTTTTAGAAATTTCTTTTTTGTCTTTATTAGACCTAAATCTTGATAAATAATCTACATTAACAGGAAAGTTTTTAAGCCTTTTTGTAAGTGTTTTAAAATGTTGAAAGGCGAGAATAGTTGTTGGAACTAAAACCAACACTTGTTTGTTAGAACACACAGCTTTGAAGGCAGCCCTTACTGCAATTTCTGTTTTTCCAAAACCAACATCACCACAAACCAACCTATCCATAGGAAAGGAGCTTTCCATGTCTTTTTTTACATCTTCCGTTGTTTTTAATTGGTCTGGCGTGTCTTGATAAACAAAAGATGACTCTAACTCAATTTGTAAATAAGAGTCTTTTTGAAAAACAAAACCCACACTTTCTCTTCTTTTTAAATACAAACCAATAAGATCTTCAGCTAAATCAACAAGCTTTCTTTTTATTTTTTTCTTTTTATTATCCCAGTCTTTTGAGCTGAGGTTGTTAAGCTTTGGGGTGGAGCCGCCACCAGAGTACTTTGCTATTTTATGAAGAGAGTTAATGTTTATATAAACAACATCGTTATTTTTATAAACAACCCTTAACACCTCATGTTCTATATCATTTGCCTTAATCTTTTCTAAACCAACAAACCGACCCACGCCGTGGTCTATATGAACAACATAGTCACCGGTACTAAGTTCAGACCGGTCTTTAATTGGGTTTTTTTGTTTTTTAGCAATTTTTGGTTGAAAGGCGTGTTTATAATATCTGTTGAAAATTTGGTGGTCAGTATAAAAAACAAGTTTGTTTTCGTGGTCAACAAAACCCTCACTCAGCTTTGAAATCAACTTATTTATTTTTGTTATTAAACCAATAGACTCAAAATAAGAGGTTAACCTCACAACCTGTTCTTCTGATTGGAAGGAGATATAAATTAAATAACCTTTTTCCTCTAAATCTTTTAAATCATCAGCTAATAAAGAAAGGTTTTTGTTGAAATTAGGCTGTGAGGAAGATTTAAAATGAACTTTGTGAGAATTAGAAAAGGTGTTGTTTTGAGTTTCTGTTATCATAAAACCACCAATTTCATCAAGAAAGCTTTTTTTATCTAAAAAAAGATTTTCTGGTGGTAGTTTTAAAAAAACTGTAGACTTTTTTTTGGCTTTTTTGAATAACTCAACAGAATTAAGATATTTTTCTTCAATAATGTTAGCGGATAAACTAACAGCGTCTGACCATATTGACCAATTTTTATCAAAAAACCCAAACAACGACATATAATCTTTATTTTCTTCTTCAGATTGAAGGTTAGAAAGGATTTTAACAGAATCAACCTCTTCCTTGGTTAGTTGAGACTCAATATCAAAGTGTTTTATTTTCTCTACATTATCTCCGTCCATTTCTAAACGCACTGGGTTTTTATAATTAAAAGAAAACACATCAATAATATTTCCTCTGACCGCAAAATCACCAGGTTGGCTTATAAAATCCTCAATTGAAAAACCCCTCTCCAAAAGGGTGTTTCTTAATAACTTTAAATTTAGTTTTTGTTTTTTTTCTATTCTTAATGATAGTTTGTTTTGAAACTTTTCACCAGGGAACTTTTCAAACAAACCCTCTGGATAGGTTACTATATATATTTTTTCTTTTCTTCTTGAAACTACAGCCTGTATAGCCTCTGTTCTCATTACTACATTTGCGTTGTTTATTAACTCATCATCATATGGGGATAAAAAAGAATAAGGAAAAAAGTAAACCTTATTTTTATCTAAAAAATTACAAAGGTTACTATAAAAAACTAGAGCCTTTTCTTTGTCAGAAATTAAAAAACAGTGATTTAATTCATCTTGTTGTGAAACCGCAAGAGGCAATATGACACTTAAGTTACCAGATAATCCTGAAAAAAAAAGTTTCGACTGTTTTTTTTTAATAGCAGACCCCACCTCAATTACCCTTAGGTCCTCTTTATATTTTGAAACTATCTCAGATGTTACCATATTATTTTAACTAAACTATTAAAGTTTAGTTTGCAAAAAAGAATAATTTTGTTGAATAAACCATAAAAATGAAAATTTTAGTAACAGGATCTTCAAACGGAATAGGGTTTCAGTTATCCAAAGACTTACTTAACGAAGGTCATAAGGTTGTTTTGCATTATAATTCAGATAACTTAAAAATTAAAAAACTTATCCTTAACCATAAAACTAATTGTGAGATGGTCCAAGCAGATCTCTCAAAAGAAAATGGAGCATATGATTTGTTTAATAAAACCAACAAACTGATCGGTTTTCCTGACGCTATAATAAACAACGCGGGTATTGCAGAATCAGCTCCTATAAACCAAAAAACAATTGATTGGGTAAAAAATTTTGACAGAACAATTTCAGTAAACTTAAAGTCCCCCTCTGTAATTAGTAAGCTTTTTATTGAAAAAAAAAGAAAAGAAAAAATTAAAAATAAACTAAGAATAATAAACATTGCATCGAGGGCAGCGTTTAGGGGAGAGGTAGAAGATTTTATATCATATGCTTGCTCTAAGGGGGGGTTGGTGTCTTTAACAAAAACAATAGCTAGGTCTTTTGGTAAAACAGATAACACATTAGCTTTTACAATAGCGCCAGGATTTGTTAACACAGAAATGGCACAAAGTTTTATTAAAGAAAACGGAGAAGATTTAGTAAAGAAAGGAATTCAACTCAACAGATTAACAGAGCCAAAAGATATTTCTCCTATTATCTCTTTAATTTGTTCTGGTAAAATGGATCACAGCACCGGATCTACGATAGACATAAACGCAGGAAGTTATTTAAGATAAATTATTTAGCGAAGATTTGTGAAGAATCTTTAAATGATTTGAACTCAAGAGCATTTCCACTTGGGTCTAAAAAAAACATAGTTGCTTGTTCTCCAATCTCTCCTTTAAACCGAATATATGGATCAATTACAAACTTAACTTTTAATTTTTTAAGTTTTTTAGATAAGTCATGCCACTCATCCCAACTTAAAACAACACCAAAGTGTCTAACAGGAACATCTTTTCCATCAACAGCGTTTTTTTTAGCTAATTTTAATTCATCAGGCTTAACGTGAGCAGAAAGTTGGTGACCAAAAAAATTAAAATCAACCCACTTTTTATCTTCCCTTCCTATTTCACACCCTAAGAAGTTTGAATAAAAAGATTTTGTGATCTCTATGTCTTTTATAGGAAAAGCTAAATGGAAGGGTTTGTCCATAAAACAATTTTAAATAAAAAAACTTATAAATGAAACGAAAGAAATACTCTTTAAAATTTTTATTTATTTACAAAGGGTAAATTATTAATGCTTAGGTATATTTGCTAAAATATTCTAATTATGGAGATGCTAGCTTTAATTATTGTCTTGTTTGTTTCAGCAATTTTATGCTCAATTTTTATTCCTAACAATAAAGTTAGTAGTCATAAAAAAGATTCAGATATTTAACCTTTTTTCTTAACGTCTCTAAAATCAATTATTGATACAGCTCCAACAAAACTTATTAGAACAACAACAATCCAAACAAATAATTCAACGCCGTCTGTAACAGCTGGGTTCGTGGGAAACATATTTTTTTTTCGAAAATATAAATTAATTTTTATAATTAAAACTTTAGAAAGTAATACTTCCAAGGGTTATCTCAAAGTTTGTTTGATCTTGGTTATAATTATCGTTTAATAAGTAAGAAAATCTAAGCCCTAAATCAAACAAAAAATTTTGCCTAAAAAGGTTAAGGTCAAATTTAATCTCACCACCGAATGTTATTGGACCTTCCTTATAACCACCACCACCAACACTTTTAATTTTTCCTGAATTAATAAAACTAGAAATCCTAATCCTTTGAACATATGCAACTGGACCAATTGATATGTCTGGATAGAAAAGAGGCGCCTCATACTCTAGCCCACCACCTAAAAAGGTAGAAAAATTAAAAGTGTTGCTATAACCATAAATAAAATTTACATTTCTCCTAAAAAGGTAGTCGTTGTCATTTTGTTTTTCTCCCCTAAACTTTAATCTAATAGAGTGTAATTTATTAACACCTGGAAAAGAAAAATACACATCACCACGATAATATCGACCCTTATAATCACTAGAGTTCGTTGTTGTTTTTCCCTCTAAAACAACAGTTTGCTCAAAAGGGAAATAAACTTGCCTTTTTGATTTTTTATGTTTTCTAGAGAAGTACAATAAACTAGAAACATACTCACGAGTGTCCCTTGATGTTTGAAGAGGAAGTTTTGTGGATTCACTGCTTAATGATGTGGTATAAAAATCTTTAAATTTTTCCAAAGAGTAGCTAATAGACCCAAAAAATGAAGTTAAGTATTTCCCTTTTGTATAAGACAAAGGTATTTTTAAAGCAGAAGTAAGCTCTCTTACTTTAAAATTAATATCAGCATCATATATTGTGTCTTTCTGACCGGTATTGTTTGTTAAAATTAGATTTTGATTAAAATAATCACTCGAGTTAGAAATTGTTAAATCTAAAATTGGAAAGAAACCTTGGTAGCTTATTCCAAAAAACCTCTTGTTTTTATCATCCCTAATATCAAGCTTATACCCACCCTTAAACATTAAGTTGCTAAATAAATTTTTAGACTCTAACCCTAATGTTAGATAATCTATACCCTTCTCAGAAATACCATAATCACTCAACCCCCACGATACGGGTTGTATTAACTGGGAAAAGAAATTTGTTTTTTTTGATTTAAAAAAAGTATAGCTTTTGTGTTTTTTATCTTTACCCTCAACCTCTTTTAAATTAACCTCATTATCCTTAATTATTATATCTTCTTTATAAACATCAAAACCAAAATTTCCCATTGAACTATAATATAAACTCTTTCTGTCTTTTGATAGAAATGGGTAATAACCACCTAATTTTTTGTTGCCTATTATGTGTGTTTTTTTTGTTTTAGTGTTATATAATATTATTTCTTCGAACCCATTATGGTCTGTTGAAAAAACTAAGTTATTATTATACAATGTCGGCCAACCTATATTTTTGGTGGTTTTATACACTGACGTAAAAGTGTTTTTAAAAACATCATAAAGAAAAACATCTTTAATCCCATTTTTAGTTTTAAGCCCAATTAATCTATTTCCTGAGGCGTATTTAATAGAAGAATAAACACCACCATTAAGTTTAATTTCTTTTTCTAAGTAGGAGAGTGTTGTGTTGTAAAACATTAAACTTTGTGACCCATCAAGATTGTTTTTTAGTATAACAACCTCGGTTCCTTCAGGCGAAAGATCAATAGACGAAAAAAACCCTTTTAGTTTATTGTTGATTATTTTTCTTGAGTTAATATCCAACACCTTTATGCTAGAAAAAACCCTTTTGTCCCACCGGCCATCTTTATCAAACTCCAACCAAGCAATTAGATTATCTGAACTAGGAATTCTTCCAAAATCATTTAGTAATCCAGGGGTGAAGAGTAGCGACACAACACCTTCTTTATCTATTACCCTTATATCCTGGTAATTACCTTGCCCTTGCCTAATTACAACCAGGTTGCCACCAGAAACTTCAGTGGGATATATATAGCTCTCAAAACTTTTGTTTGTTCGTTTATTTAAAGGGGTGTTTTCAACATAGTTTGTTTTTATTGGAATGGTTTTTATACTTTGATTGTATAGTTCTTTATAATTTAGTCCGGTTTCTTTTTTTAATGCCCGATAAAAAGGAAGGGGTAAAAAAGATTGGTTGTGAGCTTTTTTTACAATTTTATTATACACACCCTCGCCGTATTTATCTTTTAAATATTTTACCATAATATATCCTGACTCATATTCATTAGGGGCTTTAAACCTATAACTTCCTAAAGTCTGTCTGTCGTATTTTATTTTATTTTCAGATAAAAGGTTCATTTGGGTCGTTAAGGTAAAATTTGGTATTTTACCCCTTCCATAATTACCTGTTCGCGTTTCTATATCCACAGCGTCTCCCTCCCAATACCACATTGGAGCAGAAGACCTAGTTAACATTGATGAGAGGTTTTCACCAAACAAATAATGGACAACTTTGTTAAAAAAAGAGTTATAACCAACTTCTCTTTGTACTAAATGTCTGTATTCGTGAGTAGATAAAAGGTCTACCCAGTTATTATTATGAAGAAAGTGTGAAGACTCTGGTTTTGCGTTTATAAAAAACTCACTTCTTCTAGGATTTGATGTTACAAAAGCATTTGAAATAACATTTTGGTTGTGAAGAATAATTTTACTTTTTCTAATTTTATCATTAGGGTTTAGTTTAATTTTTTGCACACTGTGTTCAAGAAAATTTATAGTGTAGTTTGCAACGGAATCAAGTTCTTTAGGAAAGAACACTACAAAATTCTCACTTCTTTTTTCATACCAATTAATGCTAGGAGGCGCTGACTCGGATTTTTCATATTGAGAGAGTAGGTCAAAAAAGAAAAAAAGAAAAAAACTGCATAAAAGTATTTTTTTATACATTTTCGGATATACACTTAAACAATTTCTCAATCTCATTTTTTGTGTTGTAAACAGAAGGGGAAACCCTTATTGTGTCTCCTCTTAATGAAACATATATATTTTTTTTTCTTATTTTTTTAAGTATTTTTTTTAGATTTTTTTTCGGCCTCAAACCAAATAAGTGAGCAGACCTATATTCATAATCTTCAAACCAAACCTTAGACGGATCTAAAAGATTAAAACAAGGACTAGTTATAGAATCAATATATTGGTAAATGTTTTTTACCCCCCAACTATTTATTTGTTTAATTCCCGCGGACAACATTGCCACGTTTATAAAGTTACTTTGTTGCCCAACACTATACCTTTGTGCTAATTCCCCATACTCATCTTGGTAATTAATTAGTTGAGAGAAGTCGTCACTGTTTTTTCTGTTTATCCAACTTTCCTCTATTGGATTACCAGTATCAAATACTTTTCCATAGTAGCTAATTCCAAACCCGTAAGGCCCCATCAGCCACTTATACGCCGCACAAACCAAAGCGTCTGGATTTATTTTTAATACATCAAAAGGCATAACTCCAACCGATTGAGTTCCGTCTATTATTAACAAAGCACCCACCTCCAAAGTTTTCTCTCTTATTTTTTCTAAATCAAAAATCGTTCCATCTGCCCAATGTATCACCCCCAACGAAACAACCTTAGTGTTTTTGTCTATTTCATCTAATATTTTTTCATTCCAAAGCCTTCCGATCCCTTTGTTTTCTTCGGGTTTTTTAACCACCTTAAGCTCAGCTTTATACTTTTTTGTGAGACCCATCCACGGATACACATTACTTGGAAATTGATCCCCAATAACAACAACATTTTCCGATCTTTTCAAGGATATGTTATTTGTTACATTAGCTATTCCATAAGAAACAGAAGGGGTTAAAGCAACCCTCTCAACTTCGTTGGTGTTTATAAGCTCTGCAAAAAGTTTTTTAAGTTTATTAACATCTATGAAAAAATCTTCAGGCAATAGCTCATGGGGCTTTCTCTTTAGTTTTAATCCCCTTACCCCAGCTTTTTCTACTTTTTTTAGCATAGGAGACATATAAGCACAATTTAAATAACTCTTTTTTCCGGTGATGATGAATTTTTGTTTTTGACACCTCATTGGCTTTAACTTTTATTTAAACAAAGGAGGGTTAATTTTATTGTGATCTGTTTCTTTTTGATATACATCTGCAAAATATAGTATTTTATGCTCAGAGTTATAATTTCCTATAAAAGAAATACTTGTGGGGCGACCATTTTTATCAAAACCATTTGGAATTGAAATAACAGGGTGACCGGTTAGGTTTGTGGTTAATAATTGATTTCCCCCAAAACTAGGAGATATAATAACATCAAAATTATTAAACAAAAAATCCACCTCTTTAATTAAGTTTTCTCTATGTCTATTTGCTTGAATATATTCTACCGCAGGAATTAACCTAGCTTGCCTTAAGGAGTTTGCCCTAGACCGACTTCCTTGCTCAACCATACTTGAGTCTAAACCTTTCAATAAAAAATCATCAAAAAACGCCCCCGCCTCTGATCTCAAAATAACATCAAAAGCCTTAAAAGGGAAATCTTCTGGTAATGATACTGGAGTTAAATTATATTTTTTCTTAATAACACTTAATGTTTTGTTGTTGTTTAATGAGAACCTTGAGGTGTCTTCATCAAACAGTTTTTTTAGATAACCTACTTTTAAACCTCCAGGCGCTTTATCAAAAGAAACAACTTGTGGGTTGGTTGGTGTATTCTTAATTTTCTCTAATATAATAGCACAGTCTCTAGCGCTTCTAGCTATTGGCCCTATTTTATCCATACTCCAAGACAAAGTCATAAACCCATCTGTGCTAACTTTACCAAAAGTGGGACGAAGGCCGCTCACACCACATCTTGTTGATGGAGAGATAATAGATCCCAATGTTTCTGTTCCTATTGCAAAACCAACTAGACCAGCAGCCACAGCTGATGCAGACCCAGCAGAGGAACCACTTGATCCTTGAGAAAGATCCCAAGGATTTTTTGTTTTCCCCCCAAACCAAACATCACCTCTAGCAAGAGAACCAGAAGATAATTTCCCCAACATTACAGCCCCAGCGTTTTCAAGTTTTTTAATAACGTATGCTTTTTCGTTTAGGTATTGGTTTTTTAATGGTTGAGCCCCCCATGTTGTTGGATATCCAGGAAAAGACGCTAGATCTTTAATCCCATATGGAATCCCATGCAATACACCTTTATGTTTTCCACTCGCTATTTCTTTGTCGGCAACTTTTGCTTGTTCTAAAGCTAGGCTATCTGTTAAAGTGACAACCGCACTTAAAGCGTCATTATATTTTTTGATTCTTTCTAAATAAATATTCGTCAGTTCCACCGATGTTATCTTTTTATTTTTAATTAAATAGGATAACTCCCCAATTGTCATAAACGCTATTTCTTCTTTGTTTTTAGGAAGAGTGGTTTGTATCGGATCGAAATAATAGACAGTGTTATTGTTTTTATCACTTTCAACAAAAAACTTTAATGCGGGAGAGACATTATTATCTAAAGTATAACTTCTCATTTCTTCGTATGAACCCAGATTCCTTTCAACATAAGACAACATTGTTTCTATATCTTTTTTAGGAAAAACAACACCAGAAATTTTTAAAGCGGAAGTAATATTTTTTACCGTTAAACTTTCTTTTTTAATTAAATAAAAGGACGAAAGCATAGCAATAGAAATAAATAAATAAAGAGTAATTTTATTTTTCATTAATATATTTTAATCTAATATACATATTAATTTTATTCAATAAATTTTTTAGCAATTGGAAACTAAAAACAAAGTATTTTTATTAGACGCTATGGCGCTCATTTATAGGGCTCATTTTGCTTTTAGTAAAAATCCAATTGTAAACTCTAAAGGTATTAACACAAGTGCTGTTTATGGTTTCTTAAACACTTTGCTTGAATTATTAAATAAAGAAAACCCAACTCATATTGCCGTTGCTTTTGATACTAAATCACCTACATTTAGGTCTGAAATTTTTAATGAATATAAAGCAAACAGGGAGAGGCAACCAGAAGACATTCAGGTTGCAATACCTATAATTAAAAACTTTCTTAGTCATTTAAATATTAAAACAGTAGAGCTTGATGGCTTTGAGGCGGATGATGTAATCGGAACCATTTCAAAGGTCTTGTCAAACGAAAAAGAGACACAAGTTTTTATGATGACCCCTGATAAGGATTTTGCGCAGCTAGTTAAGGAAAATGTTTTTCTATATAAACCAGCTTTTATGGGAAGGGGAGTTGATGTGTTGGGTGTTAAAGAAGTATTAGATAAGTTTAAGATAAGGAGAATAGACCAGGTTGTGGATTTTTTAGGGCTTCAAGGGGATAGTGTTGATAATATACCAGGAATTCCGGGGGTTGGCCCAAAAACTGCTCAAAAATTATTATCGGAATACGGAAGTGTTGAAGGAATACTTGAAAACAAAGAAAAAATTAAAGGCTCAGTTGGAATAAAAGTTAGAGACAACACAGAGTCCGCGTTAATGTCTAAGGAGTTGGCAAAAATCAAAACAGACATTTCTTTGAACATAAAAATTAATGACTTAAAAAACAAAAAAGCTAATTATTCAGAACTTAATAAGTTGTTAGATGAGATGGAGTTTAGAACCATAAAAAGCAGAATGATTTCGTATGGTGTTTTGTTAGAAGAAGAGGAGGGTCAATTAGATTTTTTTTCAAACCAATCCTCTGTAGAAAACGAAAACCTCAATTATACATTAGTAGACAAAAATAATTTAGATGAGCTTGTAAAAAGCCTTAGCTCCTCAAAAAACCTTTGTGTTGATACAGAAACATCAAGTTTAAATATACAGGATGCTGAATTAGCTGGAGTTGCATTAAGCGATGAAGAAAAAAAAGGTTATTACATCCCAACGATTGATGATTGTGATTATGTTGTTAACAAACTTAAGCCACTGTTAGAAAACTCAGCAACAACTATTATTGGACACAATCTTAAGTATGACCTTCAAATTCTTAAAAAATATAATATTAATATAAAAGAAAATGTTTTTGATACAATGCTTGCCCACTATTTGCTTAACCCAGAATCAAGCCATAAACTTGATGTATTGTCTGAAAATTATTTAAATCACAAGTGTATTCCAATCGAAGATATTATAGGTAAGCCTGGGGTTAATCAAAAAAAAATGACAGAATTGTCCCCGAAAGACATTTATATATATGCGTGTGAAGACGCAGACATCACCTTTCGTCTAAAAAACATTTTTGAAAAAAATCTTAAGAAAAACAACCTATCAAAACTTTTTTATGATTTAGAAATTCCTTTGATGTTTGTTTTATGTGAAATAGAAAGTAATGGGGTAAAAATTGATTCAGAATTTTTATCAAATATGTCAGAAGTCCTCACTAAAAAAATTAATGAAACAGAAAAAAATATTTATATAATAGCGGGGGAGGAGTTTAATGTTGCTTCTCCAAAACAACTCGGTGTTGTTTTGTTTGACAAGCTTAAAATAGACGATAACCCTAAAAAAACTAAATCAGGTCAGTACTCAACAGGTGAAGATGTTTTAGTGAAATTATCAAAGAAGAGCAAGATTGTGTCATTGGTTCTAGAGTATAGAGAGTACAAAAAACTTTTATCAACCTATATTGACGCCCTACCTCAAATGGTTTCTCCAAAAGATAATTTAATCCATACAGATTATGCTCAAGCAGTAACGGCAACAGGAAGGTTAAGTTCTAATAAACCAAATTTACAAAACATTCCAATAAGGACACAGCTAGGAAGAAAGACACGCTCAGCTTTTGTCTCTAGGAAGAAAGGAAATTTTATTTTAGCAGCTGATTACTCACAAATAGAGTTAAGAATTATTGCTTCCTTTAGTGAAGACAAAGAGATGATCAATGCTTTTAAAAACAATAAAGACATACACGCAATTACCGCATCTAAAGTGTTTGGGGTTTCTTTGGCGGAGGTTACTCAAGACATGAGAAGAAGAGCTAAAGAAGTTAATTTTGGTATAATTTATGGCATTTCTCCTTTTGGTCTCTCTCAGAATCTAGACATACCAAGGTCTGAGGCTAAAGAAATAATAGATGCCTATTTTGATGAATTCAAAAATGTAAAGTTATATATGGAAAGATCAATTAAAGAAGCTAAAGAAAAAAAGCAAGTAGAGACCTTGTTGGGCCGAAGGAGGTTCTTAAGAGATATTGACTCCAGAAATTACACCGTAAGAGGTTTTGCTGAAAGAAATGCAATTAACTCCCCAATTCAAGGAACGGCTGCAGATATAATAAAGTTAGCAATGATTGAAATATCTAAATGGATGAAAGACAATAATGTAAAATCTAAAATGATAATGCAGGTGCACGATGAATTAGTGTTTGATGTAGACAGTTCTGAGATTGATTTATTAAGTTTAAATATTAAAAAAATAATGGAAAGCGTAATTAAAATTAAAGTTCCATTACTTGTTGATGTTGGATACGGAAAAACATGGTTAGAGGCACATTAGACATAGAGGGTTATAGGAACAAGGTAGAGTCTGCACATAAGATAGTTAGAAAATGGACTCACAACACTCCAGTTTTAAAGTCAAGAGCAATTAATTCTCTTGTGGGATGCGAGGTGTATTTTAAATGTGAGAACTTTCAAAAAATTGGAGCATTTAAAATGAGAGGAGCGGTTAACGCTGTTATGTCTTGTGATAAAAAAAAAATAGAGAAGGGGTTTGTGACTCATTCATCAGGAAACCACGCTCAAGCTGTGGCGCTCTCTTCAAAAATTGCTAAAACAAAAGCTCACATTGTTATGCCAAAAGGAGCCCCTAAAATTAAAATAAACGCAGTGAAAGGATACGGGGCCAATGTTTATTTATGTGATAATAATGAACAGTCTAGGGTAGAAACTTGTGAGAAAATTATAAAAGAAACAGAAGCTAATTTTATACACCCATATGATAATGAACAAGTGATTTGTGGCCAAGCAACCTGTGCAAAAGAAATTTTTGAAGAGCTAATAGGTGTAAATTATATTATGTGTCCTGTTGGTGGAGGCGGTTTAGCTTCTGGTACTATAATATCAACTAGGCTATATTCTCCACAAACAAAAGTTGTGCTTTCTGAGCCATTAAATGCTTCTGACGCACACGAGTCTTTTGTTAAGAAAAAATTAATTCCTGTTGATAACCCAAATACAATAGCTGATGGTTTAAAAACATCACTGTCAAGGAGAACATTTAAAATTATTTTAAATGGTGCTGATGAAATAATTACAGTTTCAGAAGAAGAAATAATATTTGCGATGAAATTAATTTGGGAGAGGATGAAGATAGTTTGTGAGCCCTCTTGTGCTGTACCGCTTGCGGCACTAATAAAAGAAAAAAACAAATTCTCCAATAAAAGAATTGTGATTATTTTAACAGGAGGTAATGTTGACCTTAAATCCTTACCCTTTTAGTTGTTAAACCTATCAAAGTCAGTTTTAATTTCAACACGAGGGTAGTTGTTGTCATTTAGGTTAACATCAGCCGTCTCTTTATTAGGGTCAAGTTTTATGCTCTTAACAACCTTGTCTTTTGTGAAAACCTTTGTCACCTCTTTCTCATTGAATCTCCAAATTTCAGCGGGTATTTTCTCTATTTCTTTCGAATTATCTTCATAGGTCCACTCAATAATAAGAGGAGTTACTAATCCGCCGTTATTTTTAAATGTAACCTCATAAAAGTTTTTATTAGAGTTAGCTAACTTAATTGCCTCATCATTCACAGAGTTTCTGAATTCTCTATATTCATATTTGTTTGTTTCTGAAAAATTAAACTCAGTGGGGTTAAATGGAATAGAATATTTAGGGGGATCAGAGGCAATCTTTCTGTTTCCAAAAATTTCCTTATCTTCTACATTTGCTCTGTTTTCAAAAGGTTCACCCATGTTTTTCATTTTAAACCACTTCACCTTTTCAACGGAAACATCTACGTTATCTGTACTATAAAACCACCCCCTCCAAAACCAATCCAAATCAATAGCGCTTGCATCTTCCATGGTTCTGAAAAAATCAGCGGGGTCAGGGTGTTTAAAAGCCCACCTTCTTGAATACTCTTTAAACGCGTAGTCAAATAACTCAGGCCCCATTATTGTTTCCCTCAAAACACTTAATGCTGCTGCTGGTTTTGCATATGCGTTAGCCCCAAATTCTCTGTCTGCAATTTGTTCAGAATTAGTCATTATTGGTCTCAACATATCTTTTGGCATTTTCATATAATTTACAATACTTTCTGCCGTACCTCGTCTTAAGGGTCCATCGCTGTAGTATTCTCTTTGAGTCAAAGACTGCACAAAAGTATTAAGCCCTTCGTCCATCCAAGTCCATTGTCTTTCATCCGAATTAATAATCATAGGAATAAAAAAATGTCCTACTTCATGAATTATAACACTAATCATTCCCCATTTTGTTGCCTCAGAATATGTGCCGTCTTCATTTGGTCTTCCAAAATTAAAACAAATCATTGGGTACTCCATACCTATTGATGCGGCATGAACAGATATTGCTACTGGGTATGGGTATTCAACTGTATGTTTTGAATAAGTTCTTAATGTGTTTGCAACAGCGACAGTTGATTCCTTTTCCCATAACGGGTTACCTTCTTTTGAATAATACGACATAGCTAAAGGGTTGTTGTTTTCGAGGTCTACAGCCATCGCATCCCAAATAAATTTTCTTGATGCAGCAAAGGCTACGTCTCTAACCATTTCTGCTTTAAACTTCCATGTTTTTGTTTTGTTTTTTGTTGGCTTTTTTTCTTTTGCAATTGTTTCTTCTTGAGTTGTAATTATAACAGGCTTATCAAAAGTCTTTTTAGCTAACTCAAATCTTTCAAGCTCTTTCTTATTTAATACCTCTTTAGCGTTTTGAAGAGATCCTGTTGCCGCAACAATAAAATCAGCAGGGACAGTTATATTAAGCTCATAGTCTCCAAAAGCTAAGGCAAATTCTCCTCTGCCAAGAAACTGTTTGTTTTGCCACCCTTCTTTGTCGTCATACACCGCCATTCTGGGAAAGAATTGAGCTATTGTATAGCTGAAGTTTTCATCTTTAGGAAAATACTCATAACCACTTCTTCCTCCAATTTTCATTCTGTCATTTACCTCATATGACCACTTAATGTTGAATGAAAAGCTGTCTCCTGAATTCATAGGTTTTGCAAGGTCAATTCTCATCATTGTGCTCACAACAGAATATGCTAACGTGTTACCATTAGAGTCTTTAACATGATCTATTTTGAATCCACCATTATACTTTTCCCCATCAATATTTGTGTAAGAGTTAGTTAAACTTTGGAGTCTTTTGCCACTTATTGAGTTTGACATTTTTGAGGGCGAAACCAAAGGGGTATTAGAGCCGTCTGCTCTAAAGTTTTGATCCAGCTGTACCCATAAATATCTTAACATATCAGGGGAGTTGTTATAATATGTTATGGTTTCTTCGCCTGATATTGTTTGGTTATCATCGTTAAGAATCACGTTTATTTTGTAGTCGGCTCTTTGTTGCCAGTAATCTATACCTGGAGCGCCAGAGGCTGTTCTATATGAATTCGGGGTAGGGAGCATGGTCCCTAGTTGTTCGAATTTTTTATCCCATTCCCCATAGGATTCTTGTGAGGCAAACCTTTGTGATAAAAGGTTGAATGAGTTAAAAAGGAAGATTAAACATAGAATTTTTTTCATATCACCAAAATTTTGCGTTTAACGTTAACATCAAACTTATACCAAAAATAGCAGAAGACACAAATAACACCCAGTTTTCTCTTTTTCTGAAAAGGTAATTTGACCCTAAGTAACTAATAATTAAAAAAACAGACACTACGACCAATTGAGCAACCTCTATTCCAACATTAAAAGAAAATAACTCTAAGATAATATTACCCTTAAACAATAATGCTTTTAAATAATTTGCAAACCCAAGACCGTGGATTAAACCAAAAACCAAAGCAATAAAATAATTTAAACCAACCGATTTACTTTGTTCTTGTTTTCTGGATATAATATTATTGATAGACGTTATGACAATAGTTAAAGGTATGGCAAACTCAATTATTTTCTGATCATAAGAAATTAATTCTAACGCAGAAATAATTAAAGTTATAGAGTGACCAACTGTAAATGCGGTTATTAATAAAACAATTTGCTTTACCCTGGTTGGCTTATATATTACAACTAAAGCGAGAACAAAAAGGATATGATCTAACGCTTGGACGTTAAGGATATGATCAAATCCTACCGAAAACCATATTTTGAATTCTTCCATATATTTATATCAGTTAAAATTTGTTGTTAAATTTATTAAAATTATTATGATAAGCATACTAACAACTATTTCATTTTTATTTGCCCACAAATTTTATGTCAGTGTCTCTTACATGGAATATGATAATGAGAGAAAAGCTATTGAGGTACAAAAAAAAATATTCTTTGATGATTTAGAATTAGCATTAAAGAAAAAATACCAACTTTCTTATTTTGATGTATTAAGTTCAGAGAAAGACTCAGTGGATAAACACATTAAAAACTATCTTTCTGACCACTTGGTTTTTGAGATCAACGGAGAGAAAAAAAAAATAAACTACCTTGGCCATGAATATTTAAACGGAACTATCAATTGTTATTACGAGATTTTAGGGGTTGAAGACTTTGATGGCCTATACATAAAAGACACCTCTTTGTTTTCTTATTTTGATGGTCAAGAAAATTTAATATATTTTGAAATGGATAATAATCTTTATACTATTAAGTTAAAATACCCTAAAGTCTCTGAGAAGATTGTAATTAAACGTTAAAACAAAACCCATGAAAAAATTTATATACATTTTATTATCATTAATTTGGTTAAGCCCAACATCGTATGCACAAAACATTGAGTCTTTCACCAAAGGTTTAACAAAAAAAGAGGGTTTTCTAAACTATTATTGGGATGATAACAAAGGGAAGTTATACCTAGAGATTTCAAAATTAAACCACGAGATGTTATATATAAATTATCTTTCTGCCGGCGTTGGGTCAAATGATATTGGTTTAGATAGGGGGCAAATTGGAGGGTCAAGAATTGTTAAGTTTATAAAGATGGGACCAAAGGTTTTAATGGTTCAACCTAATTATAAGTTTAGAGCGGTGTCAGATAATAATGAAGAGATCAAGTCTGTTGAGGACGCTTTTGCAAAGTCAACTTTGTGGGGCTTTACAGTAGTGGCCCAATCCAATTCTCGATATTTATTAGACGCTTCAGAGTTTGTTTTGAAAGATTCTCATAAAATATCACAAAGACTAATGCAAAGAAAACAAGGGTCTTTTATGATAGACAAAACATCTTCTTCATTCGATAACTCAAATTCAAAAAACTTTCCTCTTAATTCTGAGCTAGAGTCTTTTTTAACATTTAGGGGGGTGGCCACAGGTGGGTGGCTAAGGTCTGTGTCACCTGACGCTGAGGCTTTTTCTGTTAGAACTAGACACTCTTTTGTGCGGCTTCCTGATGACGGCTATACTCCAAGAAAATTTGACCCTAGGGCAGGATATGGTGCCATGACGTTTTATGATTATGCTAGCCCTATCGCAGACGACCTACATGTAAAGTACATAAGAAGACACAGGTTAATTAAAAAACATCCTAACCAAGAAATAAGTGAGGCGGCAGAACCAATAGTCTATTACTTAGACAGGGGAGTTCCAGAGCCGGTAAAATCAGCACTAATAGAGGGGGCTTCATGGTGGAATGAAGCGTTTGAAGCTGCTGGCTTTAAAAATGCGTTTCAGATTAAGGTATTACCTGAAGGGGCCGACATGTTAGATGTTAGATATAATGTTATTCAGTGGGTTCATCGTTCTACTAGAGGTTGGTCATATGGATCATCAGTGGTTGACCCAAGGACTGGGGAGATAATTAAAGGCCACGTCTCTCTTGGCTCGTTAAGAGTTAGGCAAGACTATCTTATTGCAGAGGGTTTACTTAGGCCATATGCTGACAGCAACAAAAGTGATCTTATGGAGGAAATGGCTATAAAAAGATTAAGGCAGTTGTCTGCTCATGAGGTTGGACACACCATTGGACTTTCACATAATTATATTTCAAGTGCAAGAAACAGAAAATCTGTTATGGATTATCCACACCCTCTGATTAAATTTTCTGAAAATAAAATAGACCTTTCAGATGCTTACGATCACGGGATAGGTGAATGGGATAAACTTGCAATTAATTGGGGATATAGACAATTTGATTCTAACGAAACGAATGAATTAGAAAAAATCTTACAAGACGGTTATGAAGAAGATATTTATTTTATTACCGATCAAGACTCAAGACCTCTAAGTAGCGCTCACCCAAGGTCACATCTTTGGGATAATGGGTTTGATGCGGCAGACGAATTAAATCAAATGCTTGTTATCAGGAGACATATATTAGATAATTTTTCAGATAATGCAATAAAATTAGGTGAGCCGATGTCAAGTATAGAAGAAGTCTTAGTGCCGATGTATCTTCTTCACAGATATCAGATCGAGGCCGCCGCAAAAGTTGTCGGTGGTTTAAACTATAACTACGCACTAAAGGGTGACGGTCAGCTGGTGACTAAAATGTTATCAAAAGACCAACAAATTAAAGCCCTAAAATCTTTATTGAGCTCTATTGATCCAAAAAACCTCTCTCTTCCTGAAAGCCTGATTAAGCTAATTCCCCCAAGGGCATTTGGTTATCCAAGAACACGAGAAACCTTTAAGTCAAGAACAGGCCTAACATTTGATTATTTAGCCGCAGCAGAAACCGCGACTACGTTAACTTTAAAAATGTTGTTAAATCCAGAAAGAGCATCCAGATTACTTACATTAAAAGCTCGAGATACTTACCAACAACCCGGCTTTACTAATGTCTTAAACCAAATTATAAACGAGACAATTCTAAAAGAAAGGATGTATAAAAATGAAAACCTTGTTTTATCAAGTGTAGAAATAGAAATTTCAAAAATGGTTAACCATTCTGTTTTAAATCATATTTTTATGTTGGCCAACAATCAAAAGACACACGAAGAGGTTAATGCTAGAGTTTACTCAGCGCTTAAGAGCTTAAGAAAAGAGCTAGACAAGAAAGACCCCGATCAATATCACCACCATTACCTCTCTGATAAGATAGATAAGTTTTTGTCAGGTGAGATAGAGGTCCAATACCCTGAAGAGCTAAAAGCTCCAGACGGTTCCCCTATTGGATCTTACGACAATTTATTGTTTGCTTGTGAAAGTGAATTATAATTTTTCTTCGTGAAGAGCAGTTCCAGTTCCGTCAACAATTAGGTTGCCTTCTGTGTCAAAAATTTGAGTTTTAAAAACACCAAAGTGTTTGTCCTTTATAATCTTTATTAACTCAATACGCACCACATACTTCCGGTCGGGATAAAGAGGCCTCTTAAAGCTCAGATTTTGGCCCACATGAATAGACCCTGAGCCCGGAAATTTTGTTCCCATTACTTTACCAAAGGATGTAACAGAAAAAAGTCCGTGTACAATAGGTTTTTTAAACCTTGTTTTTGACGCAAACTTCTTATCAATATGAAGAGGGTTTTTATCTCCACTTAACTCAGCGAATTTATTTACCATCTCTTGGGTAATTATAAACTCTTCTTTATAGCTTTCCCCTATCTTTAATTTCATGAAAAAACATTTTTAGTATTAATAAAATTTTTATTAGACGATGACATTAGTGCCGGAAGAAGAGACGCTAGTGACGCCACAAATATTACCATTAAAGTAATTGTGATTATGTCTGTTGATATTAAACTTACTGGGTATGCGTCAAGGATAGAGCTTGTCATTTGAATTTTAATAATTCCATATGTTTTCTGAGCCCAGGTTACAAGAGTGCCGGCTATTATCCCAAAAGACACTCCAATTATTCCTGTTAATATTCCATGAAAAAGAAAAACATTTCTTATTTGATGTTTTTTTACTCCCAGAGAAAACATTACCGAGATATCTTTTTTCTTCTCAACGCCCATCATTATTAAAAGAAAAAATATATTTATTGAGCTTAAAAGCAACACCACAAAAAAAACAAAATATACAACAAGCTTTTCAGATTTAAGTATTTTATACAAACCCTCTCTCTGTTCTAAACCTGTAGAAACCCTAAACGCATCACCTAAAACTTTTTTTATTTTTTCTTTAGCTTCTTCTGATTGGTAGTTGTTTTTAAGAGAAACTTCATAGGCGGATATTTTGTTGTTTTTACTTAATAAATTTTGAGCGAAATTAAGAGAAGTAAAAATATAATTGTTATCAAAACCACTTTCAATCGCAAAAACACCACCAACCTTAAGCGGTTTTTTATTATAAAGTTTTTTAGACAAAGAGTTTGGTTTTAGGTTAATGTTTTGGTTTAAAGCAAATACATCTATACTTTGAAAATCAGAATTTACTTTAATTCCTAAAGAATATTTAAGACCCCTTCCTATTATTCCATGGTCTAGAGAGTTTTTTTTAAAAATAAAATCACCCTCAGTTAAGTTATTTTTTATTCTGTTTTGTTTGCTAAAGTTTTTATCTACCCCTTTGATATATGCTACAACTTCTTTTTCTTCATTTTGAATGATTACTTTGTTTTCAATTATCGCCGAAACTTCTTTGACCAAACTTATTTTGTTAATATTCTCAATAAGGTTGTTTTCAAAGAATAGCCCCTCTTTTTTTTCTACCTTGATGTCGGGGTCAAAGTCATTATATATAGATTTTAAAGTTTCCTCTAAACCGTTGTACACAGATAAGACCACAATCATTGCGGCCGTTCCAATGGATAAAGTTAAAATAGAGGTATAGGAAAGAAAGTTTATTAGTGTTTTTTTCTTTTTTGAAAAGATAAGTTTTGTTGCTGTTTTAAAAGAAAAATTCATTTTATTTTTTTGGAGGTATATCTAAGTTAGATATTATCTTATTGACTTTTGAAGCCTCATGCTCTGTGCTGTCAAGAATAAATTTTATTTCAGGAATTTTTCTAATTTTTTTGCCGATAGCTTTTACTATATATTGTTTTATGTCGTGTTTTCTTTCTTGAAACCTATCATTTACAAAATCCGATTTGGAGTTGTCAAGAGCACTTATAAATATTAACGCAACACTGAGGTCTGGAGATAATTTTATGCCCATTATTGTAACAAATTCATTTTTTAAAAAAGAACTTCCTTCTCTAATAATATATTCGTTTACAACTCTATGAATTAAACTTTCGTGTTTTTCTATTCTTTGTCTCTTCAACTTATTGATCAATTTTTTTCACCCTTCTTTCGTGTCTTCCTCCTTGGAAGTCAGAGCTCATAAAAGCTTTTAATATTTTCTTTTGTTCTTCCTTCGAAATAAATCGAGCCGGAATGCATAACACATTAGCATTATTATGAGTAATAGCTAAACTGGAAATTTTTTTGTTCCAACATATCGCCGCTCTTATTCCCGCGTGTTTGTTAGAAGCCATCGCAACCCCGTTTGCACTTCCACAAATCAACACCCCTAAAGATCCTTTATTTTTAAGGACCTTTTTTGAAACATCATGTGCGTAATCTGGGTAATCTACAGAATCTACAGAATAACAACCGCAGTCTTCATAGTCAACACCTTCCTTTTCTAGGAAAGATATTAAATCGGACTTGTATTCATATCCCGCATGGTCTGAACCAATAATTATTTTCATTCGTTTTTATTTTTAACCACTCCAGATATCAATATACTTATTTCATATAAACCGACCAAAGGTAGAGCCATCACAATTTGACTGAAAGGGTCGGGGGGCGTTAACATTGCCCCAAAAACTAATATAATGACGATAGCGTGTTTTCTATAATTTCTTAGAATTTTTTTATTTACGATTCCTGCCTTTGTTAAAAAATATATGACCATAGGAAGTTGAAATAATAGCCCAGAAGCTAAAACAAGTGTAGTTATTGTAGAAACATATGATATTATATCAAATTCATTTAATATTGAGGGGTCTATCTGGTAGTTCGCCAGGAAGTTTATTGATATAGGTGTTAAAATAAAATACCCAAACATAACTCCAATAAAAAACAAAAGCGAAACATAAAAAGTAGCACCTCTTGCTGCCTTTTTTTCATTGGTATATAAGCCGGGAGAAATAAATCTCCAGAACTCCCAGAATGCGTATGGGAACGCAAAAATTATTCCAATTACAAAAGAAGATGAAATGTGCATCATAAATTGCCCGGCCATCTGTCTACTTTGAATGATAAAAGGAAGTTCTTCAATACAGAAAGATGAAACGCTAATTTTTTGGCCAAGGCCACAGAGCATTTGATATGTCCAAAAATCACTTTTTGATGGGCCTAATAAAATTATGCCAAAAACAATTTCTTTAGAGACAAAGGCAATAATTGCAAAAACCATTATAGCCAAAAGGGATCTTATAATGTGCCACCTAAGTTCTTCAAGGTGATCTATAAAAGACATTTCTTTTTCTTTTTTCATTTATTTGTGAAGAGGGAAATTATTAGCCCAATTATTTACCTCTTTTTTAATGGTTTTAATTTCGGATTTATTTGAAATAACAGAATCTATAAACTCCACAATTTTAATCATGTCAGGCTCTAACATCCCCCTTGTTGTAATAGCAGCTGTTCCTATTCTCATTCCGGAGGTGACAAAAGGTGATTCTGAATCAAAAGGAACCATGTTTTTGTTTATAGTTATATCAGCTACACCTAAGTTTTCTTCTGCCTGTTTACCTGTAATGTTTTTATTTCTTAAATCTATTAGCATTAAATGATTATCTGTGCCTTTTGATATAATGTTATACCCTTTCCTTATAAACTGTTTTGACATTTCTGAAGCATTTTTTTTAACCTGAACTACATAGTCAAGATATTTGTCAGACAAAGCTTCCTTAAAAGCAACAGCTTTTGCAGCAATGATGTGCTCCAGTGGACCGCCTTGAGTTCCAGGAAAAACACCAGAGTCAAGTAAGGATGAAATTTTACGAATAGTGCCTTTCGGAGTCTTAATTCCAAATGGGTTCTCGAAGTCATCTCTAATCATAATTATTCCACCTCTTGGACCTCGAAGAGTTTTATGAGTTGTAGAGGTAACAATATGACAATGGTCTAAAGGATCGTTTAGCAATCCTCTCGAAATCAACCCGGCGGGGTGAGCAATATCAGCAAGAACCAAAGCCCCAACCTTATCAGCAATTTCTCTTATTAATTTATAATCCCAATCCCTACTATATGAAGAAGCTCCGCAAATAATTAGTTTTGGTTTTTCTTTTAAGGCGGTTTTTTCAAGAGACTCATAGTCAATATAACCATCTTCTTTTTTTACCCCATAAAAGTATGGTTTGTAAATTTTCCCAGAATAATTAACGGGCGAACCGTGAGTAAGGTGACCCCCATGGGATAAATCAAAACCTAGTATTTTATCACCGGGGTTAAGTACAGCTAACATTACAGCGGCATTTGCTTGGGCGCCAGAATGTGGCTGAACATTAACCCATACAGCATCAAAAAGCTTTTTTAGTCTCTCACGACATAAATCTTCAATTTCATCAACCACCACGCAACCACCATAATATCTTTTTCCTGGCAATCCTTCTGCGTATTTATTTGTAAGAACGCTTCCTGCAGCCTCCATAACTTCATCAGAGGCATAGTTTTCAGAGGCAATTAATTCTATTCCTTCAGTTTGACGTATCTTTTCTTGTTGTATTAAATCAAATAACTTTGTGTCTCTCATAATACTATAAATAATGATTAATTTTGTAGGATAATAGTTATTTTGTGAAATAAATTAATCCTAGTATAAAAGTAATGAACATTAAAGAATTAAGAACAAAAATAGACAAAATTGACTCAGATATTTTAGAGCTTCTTAATGAGAGGATGGACCTTGTGCATGAAATTGGGCTAATTAAATCAGCTTCAAAGGAGAGCGTTTATAGACCAGAGAGGGAAAATGAAATTATAGAAAGACTAAACACCCTGTCAAAAGGAAAGCTGAACTCTGATTCTATTAAGGCTGTTTTTCAAGAAATTTTTGCTGCCGCAAGAAACATTGAACTACCCGAGAGAGTTGCTTATTTAGGTCCCGAAGGAAGCTTTACCCATCAAGCGGCAGAAACTAATTTTGGGTCACAAAGTGAGTATTTACCCCTTAACTCCATCAAGGCTGTATTTGATGCTCTCAATTCAAAAAAAGCTAAATACGGAATTATTCCTTTAGAGAATAATCAAGAGGGGATTGTACAAGAGACGGTTGATTTTTTAGGAGTTAGTAAGCTAAAAATCATTTCTGAATTACCCTTGTCAATAGCCTTTTCTTTTGCCTCCAGATCTAAGGATTTAACAAAAATAAAAAGGATTTATTCCAAAGACATTGCATTTAAACAGTGTAAAGAGTTTATAGAAAATTATTTTAGCGATGAAATTAAATGTATTCCTGTTAATAGCACTAGTGCTGCGGTCTCATATGCTGATAAGCAATTAGACTCTGCAGCGATTTGTTCTAGATTCGCTGCAGTTCAAAAGGGGGTTCCAATTCTTTACGATAAGATTGAGGACTCAAAAGATAATCACACAAGGTTTGTAATTTTATCTCTTTCTCAAAAGGATGTTGTTTCTAAAAACGATAAGACATCTATATTAGCGAATCTTTCAGATGGTCACGGAGTGTTGGCTCAGTTTCTACAAGAGTTTCATGATGCTAAAATTAATTTAACAAAACTTGAGAGCAGACCCGCAAAAAAAGGAAATGATTTTAAGTATGTTTTTTATATTGACTTTGAGGGACACTATTTGGATAAAAATTTCCAAATAATTTATAAAAGATATGAGAAAAACATTAAGCTATTAGGGAGCTATCCTAGAATGATTTAATGATTTTCTGGGGCTTCATATTTTTCCCACTTCTTGATAATTTCTTGCATATCTAACGGCAATTCGGAATCAAAAAAAACTTCTTTTTTTGTTTTTGGGTGAATGAACCCTAAGCTTTTAGCATGAAGAGCTTGTCTATTTATTAGTTTAAAGCTGTTTTCAACGAACTTTTTGTAGTTAGTAAACCGGTTGCCTTTTACAATTAAGTTTCCACCGTATGTTTTATCACAAAAAATAGGGTGGCCTAAGTGTTTCATGTGTGCCCTAATCTGATGTGTTCTGCCCGTCTCTAGCTCACACTCAACAAGTGTTATATAGTGTAATGTCTCAATCACCCTGTAGTGAGTTATTGCCGTCTTGCCAATTGTGTTTTCAGCAAAGCCCTCAATTACCCTCCTGTCTTTTAATGATCGCCTTAAGTTAACATTTATCGTCCCTTCATTTTCTTTTGGTATTCCCCATATTAAAGCCTGATATTTTCTTTTAATGGAGTGGCTTTTAAATTGAGAAGAAAGAGAATTCATTGCTAGTTGTGTTTTGGCTATAGCCAAAAGCCCAGAAGTTTCTTTGTCTATTCTATGAACTAGACCGGGCCGTCCATCATTGCCCTCCATTTCCGGTAAATTTTTAAAATGAAACATAAGAGCATTTACAAGTGTTCCCTCCCAATTTTCATGGGCGGGGTGCACAACCATACCGGGAGCTTTGTTTATAATTAGAATATGTCTGTCTTCAAAAACAATGTCAATGTCAATGTCTTCAGGTTTTATTTCTGAAGGCGTTTCATTTCTAAATATTTCAACTCTAATTTGATCGTTAGCCCTTACCCTATAACTTGCCTTAACGTTTTTGTTATTTACAACTACCTGATTGTTTTTGATGCCCTCTTGTATTTTATTTCTTGTAACATTAGGAAGCTTGTCAAAAAGGAACTTGTCTAACCGAACAGGGGTTTGTTTTTCATCAACACAAAAACTTTGTTTTTCAATAATTTTTCCGTTATTCATTTTCTTGTGATTTTGATATTTCCCAATATTTGTCCATCTCATTGAGATTCATGTCTTTTAATTTTTTGCCATCTTTAAATATTTTCTCTTCCATAAAACTAAACCTCTTAATAAACTTGATATTAGTTTTTTCTAGAGCCTCTTCAGGGTCAACACCAATAAATCTAGCATAATTAATTATTGAAAAAAACAAGTCTCCTATCTCAGCCTTAATTTTTTGAGAATTCTTATTATTAATTTCGGCTTTTAGTTCACAAAATTCTTCCTCTATTTTTTTTAAAACCTGACTCTCTTCTTCCCAATCAAAACCTATAGACTTTACTTTTTTTTGTATTCTCATGGATTTAACTAAAGGAGGAATTCCTTTTGGCATACTATTTAATGTTTTGATGGAATTCTTTTTTTTATTTTTAATTATCTCCCAGTTTTTTTCAACCTCTTCAGAAGATGAAAGACTCAAATCCCCATAAATATGCGGGTGTCTTTCTGTAAGCTTGACAATTAATTTGTCTATTATCGAATCAATTGAAAATAAATTTTTTTCTTTTCCAATCTGCGCATAAAATAGTATGTGCAGCAAAACATCTCCTAATTCCTCTTCTATATTAATCTTGTCTTCTGAAATTATTGCGTCAGACAACTCATACACCTCCTCTATAGTTAATGCTCTAAGTGATTTTATTGTTTGTTTTTTGTCCCAGGGACATTTTTCTCTAAGTTCTTCTATTACTCTCTTTAAATCCTCAAATTTGTTTTCTGGCATATTTAAATAAGAAAAATTTTATATTAATTAAAGATAAGAAACTGATTTCATAACTTTGTGATTATGACCGAAACTATAATAGCCATCTTACTAGTTGCCTTTTTCTTTTTTGCGTTATCATTAAGATTAATTTTTATTAAAGGAGGGGAGTTCAAAGGAACATGTGCCTCACAAAACCCCTACTTAAACCCAGAAGGTGAACGGTGTGGGTATTGTGGCAAAAAAGTTGCTCCTGGTTCAGATTGCAAAAAAGTTTAGTATGACTTTAATTAAATCAATTTCTGGTATTAGAGGTACCCTTGAAAATATTCCAGGAGAATCACTTTCCGATATAGACGTCCAGCAATTTACTCTTGCTTATTTTCAAGAAATTATTTTGCCACACAAAAATAAACTTGTTGTTGTTGGAAGAGACGCCAGAAGGTCAGGAAAAAAAATATCTAACATAGTCTTAAGCACCTTGTCTGCAGAGGGGTGTGATGTGATTGACATAGGCATGGTAACTACCCCTACACTTGGGATATATACAAAAAAAATAAAAGCCGGCGGCGGAATAATGGTTTCAGCAAGCCATAATGATGAAAAGTGGAACGCGCTAAAGCTACTGAATCACAGGGGTGAGTTTTTGTCTCCAGAAAATGTTTCGCTAGTAATAAGAGATATAATTAGAACAAAATCAGAATTAAATAAACCAGGAAATATTACCAATTATGACAAGGCCCTAGAGGATCATGTTGGATTAATTCTCTCTCAAAAATTACTGTTGACGGGTAAAATTAAACAAAGAAATTTCAAGATCGCTGTTGATGGAATAAACTCAGTTGGGGGTGTAGCGGTACCTCTTTTTTTAAGACATATAGGTGTTGATAAAATCCATGAAATTAATTGTGAGCCAAATGGTGTTTTTTCTCATAATCCAGAGCCGCTTCCTGAGAACATAACAGAGATTTGTGATATAATTAAAAACGGAGATTTTGATATGGGTTTAGTTGTTGACCCTGACGCTGACAGGCTGTGTTTAGTTGATGAGAAAGGAGTCCCTTTTGGGGAAGAGTACACACTTGTAGCCGCTGCAGAATTTCTTATATCAGAACTTAAAGCTCCAGTTACATGCTCTAATTTGTCTTCTTCGTTAGCCTTAAAAAAAATTACAGAAAAACATGGAGGCTCATATTATTGTTCTCCGGTAGGGGAGATAAATGTTGTTGAAAAAATGAAAAAATTCAATGCGTGTATTGGAGGAGAAGGAAACGGCGGAGTTATTTATCCAAAAACCCACTACGGAAGAGATTCTTTAATAGGCATAGGCATGATTTTATCTCTTTTAGCTGACAGAGAAGTGTCTTTGTCAGCATTAAAAAACCAACTGCCGTCTTATCACATAACAAAGAGTAAAACCAAGTTTGACGGAAATATTAAAAAGGTTATTGATATGTTTAAAATTGAATTTTCTAATCAAAAAATTGATCTCCAAGACGGGATTAGAATTGATTTTGATAACTCATGGGTTCATGTTAGAAAGTCAAACACGGAGCCAGTAATAAGAATTATTTCTGAAGCAGAAACGATCCAGAAGTCTATGAACTTATCTAAAAAAATTATATCTAAATTACAGTTAATATGAATGTCTATTTTGATAATGCAGCAACAACTCCAATTGAAAAGAAAGTCTTAGATAAAATGTTGCCATTTATGGAAAATGGTTTTGGAAACCCATCCTCTATTCATAAACGAGGCAGAGAAATTAAATCTGCAATAGAAAAATCAAGAACAATGGTTGCTGATATTTTATGTTGTGAGCCGGGTGAAGTTTTTTTTACATCAGGAGGAACTGAGGCTGACAACATGTTTCTAATAAACACTGTGCACGAGAAGAAGATAGATTCAATAATTACTTCTAAAATCGAACATCACGCTGTTTTGCATTGTTGTGATTTTTTAAGCAAATCTTATAAAACAAAGATAAAGTATGTTCAAACTGACGAAAAAGGCAAAATTGATTTTGAGGACCTTGAAAATCTTATTAACAAAAACAAAAACTCTATTGTTAGCTTGATGCACGGAAATAATGAGATTGGTAATCTTAACGATTTAAAACAAATTTCAAAAATTTGTGAACAGCATCGTGTTATATTTCACTCAGATACAGTTCAGACAGTAGGCCACTACCCTCTAAACTTAAATGAAATTAACATTCATGGAATTGTTGGGTCTGCTCATAAATTTCATGGACCAAAAGGTATTGGTTTTTTATATTTAAATAATAAACATAAAATATCTCCATTTATTCACGGAGGCGCTCAAGAAAGAAACATGAGAGGGGGCACAGAGAATGTTTACGGTATTGTTGGTCTTTCTGAAGCCCTTCGCCTAGCATCAGAAGAGATGGCGTCTCATAGAAATAAAATTTTATTATTAAAAAAACACATGATTGGTTCTTTGAAAAATAAAATACCAGGAGTTCATTTTAACGGATTATCAGGAAATTCAGAAGAAAGTCTTTATACAGTTTTAAATGTAAGCATACCAGAAATTGAAGATCAACCAATGTTTCTTTTTAATTTGGACATTAATAATATTGCCGCCTCTGCTGGGAGCGCTTGTACAAGTGGGTCGGATTCAGGGTCTCACGTGTTAAATGAGATAAAAACCAAAAAAGATCATGTAAATGTGCGATTTTCCTTTAGCAAGTACAATACCCTTGAGGAGGCAGATTATGTCGTTGAAAAAATTTTAGAAATAAAAAATCTTTAAAAAGGGTGCGCTAGCCATATAAGAAAGCCGTAAATAGCATACCTTAAAAACCTGGCTAAAGAGTAGAATAAGTATTTCTTTTGACCAAACCCTACAGCCCCAACAACAGCTGATGTTGCTGAAAAGGGGATTGGTGTAATTGCCGCAACCACAATAACAAGCCATCCGTAAGTATTAATTTTTCTTTCATATTTTCCAATTATATTTTTTTTCATAAACTCATAAAGCCATGTGTTGTGAAGATATTTTCCAAACAAGAAGGCAGCAAAGCCCGCAGTATAAGATAGGATAGAGAATATTATTATATATGAAAGGTAAGACGAGATGGGCTTAGATGTTATAGCCCAGATCATAAATAATTCAGGGGGAATGATTCCCAAGATCACTTCAGACAAGAAAAACAAGATAAAAACAAAAGCAGATGGTAGATCTATTGTAATTTGATTTTTTAGAGCAGATAAATCCAGATAATTAAATGAGATTTTGTAAAAGGCTAAAGCAAAAGCAAAAAAGACTAAGCCTTTTAAAAAATTTGAAAAGAAAAAAAACAACCTGACCTTATTCCTTCTTAGCATTTTAACTTGGTTAGCTTTAAAACATATAATATAAACTATTTATATATATTTTTGTTTCATGAACAAAAAAATGTCATTATCTGCTGATTCATTATCAAAGACATACGGAACAAAAAAAGTAGTAGATGATGTGTCAATTCAAGTAACCCAAAGTGAGATTGTTGGTCTTTTGGGTCCAAATGGGGCAGGAAAAACAACAACCTTTTACTCTATAGTTGGTTTAATAAAACCTGACTCTGGAGTTGTACACCTTGGTTCTGAAAACATAACAAAGCTACCGATGTATAAGAGAGCAAGAAAAGGAATTGGATATTTAGCTCAGGAGGCGTCAGTGTTTAGAAATTTAAGTGTGAGAGATAATATTCTTGCTGTGTTAGAAGGAACAGGATTAAATAAGAGTGAGCAAAAAGAAAGAGCTGAAACTTTGTTAGCTGAATTCAGCTTGGAGGGCATACAAAATAATATGGGAAGTGTTTTGTCTGGCGGTGAAAGAAGAAGAACGGAGATAGCGCGAGCATTAGCAAAAGAACCCAAATTCATTTTATTAGACGAGCCCTTTGCTGGCGTTGATCCTATTGCTGTTGAGGAAATACAAAATATTGTTTACTCTTTAAAGAAAAAAAACATTGGAATTTTAATAACTGACCACAATGTAGACGAAACCTTATCTATAACTGATAGAGCTTATTTAATGTTTGAAGGAAGGTTACTAAAATCGGGGACTTCTGAAGAATTAGCATCAGACGAGCAGGTTAGGAAATTATATTTAGGACAAAGGTTTGAGCTTAAAAGAAAGCTTTAATAATGGGTCTATTCAATTCTATTGCAAAATTTCTGCTTAAAACGAGGAAAAAATCTATATCTAAGTTTATAGAAAACCCACTTGCTCATCAAAAAACTATACTTACGGATTTAATAAACCAAGGAGGATCTTCTGATTATGGTAAAAAGTATGCTTTAGACAAAATCCAAACTTATGAAGAGTTTTCTAATCAGATTCCTGTAGTAACTTATGAAGATTTTTTTTCTCAAATAGATAAAGTTTTACATGGTGAGAAAAACATAATTTGGCCAGGTGAAATAAAATGGTTTGCCAAGTCATCAGGTACCACGAATGATAAAAGTAAATTCATTCCAGTATCCCAAAAATCACTTGATAAAAATCATTTTAAGGCAGGAAGAGACTTGCTCTCAGTTTATTTAAATAATTATAAAGAATCAAATTTGTTTGATGGTTTAGGGTTAGCTCTTGGTGGCAGCAAACAGCTAGGGCCATATGAAAAAAACAAAAGCATTTTTACAGGAGATATATCAGCTATATTGTTAAAGACACTTCCGTGGTGGGCTAAAAAACTAAGGACACCAAAGACAGAAATTGCCTTGATGTCAGACTGGGAAAAGAAACTAAGACTTATGGCAGAGATAACTTCAAAACAAAATATTACTAGCCTTTCAGGTGTTCCAACTTGGACCATTGTTTTGATAAAAGAAGTTCTAAAGATCACTGGTAAAAAAAACATTCTTGAGGTCTGGCCAAATCTAGAATTATTCATTCATGGGGCAGTTTCTTTTGTTCCTTACAAGAGCTTGTTTGACGAATTAATACCTAATGATAAGATGAGATACCTTGAGACTTATAATGCCTCAGAAGGGTTTTTTGCCTTTCAAGACAGACCTGATTTGAAGGAAATGATTTTATTAACAAATCATGGTGTTTTTTATGAGTTTGAAGACTTATCCAATAAAGAAATATGTGACTTAAGTAAGGTTAAGATCAATAAAGAGTATGCGCTATTAATTTCTACTTTTTCTGGATTATGGAGATATAAGATTGGTGATACTGTTAGTTTTTCTTCTCTGGAGCCTTATCGAATACTAATTACAGGGAGAACTAAACATTATATTAATGCGTTTGGAGAAGAGGTTGTAGTTCAAAACGCAGACAGCGCGATATCAAATGCCTGCAAATTATTTTCAGTTTCTTTTTATAATTACTCTGCTGCTCCAATATTTATAACCGGTGAAAAAAAAGGAGCTCATGAGTGGATTATTGAACTCGAAAAGCCACCGAAAAACAAAAATGAATTCATTAAAACACTAGACAGTGAACTTAGAAAGGCTAACTCTGACTATGATGCTAAGAGGTTTAAAAACATTGCACTAAAAGCACCTAAAGTTCATTTTGTGAACGAAGGGTTCTTTGATTTTTGGTTAAAGAAAAAAAAGAAATTAGGAGGGCAAAATAAGATACCAAGATTATCAAACGACAGAAATTATATTGATGAAATGTTAGAATACATTAATCGTTTTCAATAAAATCAAAAGTTGATAATATTTCTGGCTTTCCGTTGACTACTGCAATATTGTGTTCAAAATGAGCAGATGGTTTTCTGTCAGTGGTTATAACTGTCCAGCCATCAGGCCCTTGCTCTACATCTTTTTTTCCTAGGTTAATCATAGGTTCAATTGCTACAACAAGCCCATTCTTTATTTTTGGCCCTGTATTTTTATGTCCAAAATTTGGTATGTCGGGCTCTTCGTGGAGGCTTTTCCCCAAGCCGTGACCAACAAGTTCTCTTACCACGCCATAACCACGCTTTTCTGTATACGTTTGTATTTCACTGCTTACATCTCCAATCCTATTTCCAACTTTGAGTTTTTTTATTCCTCTGTATAATGACTCTTTGGTTACCTCTAAAAGGGTTTTCACTTCTTTTGTCACATTTCCTACCTCAAAAGTATAGGCGTGATCACCATAAAACTTGTTTTTTAAAACCCCGCAATCTATTGAAATCACATCCCCGTTCTGTAACGGTTTGTTGCCAGGTATCCCGTGAACCACCTCCTCATTAATTGATACACATAATGTGTTTGGGAAGTCGTACATTCCAAGAAATCCAGGTTTAGCACCGTTATCTCTAATAAAAGTTTCAGCTATTTTGTCGAGATCAGCCGGAAGTGTTCCTGGAAAAATTAGCTTTTTGAGTTCTCCTAGTGTTTTTGAAACTAATAATGAACTTTCTCTTATTAGTTCAATTTCTTCTAAAGTTTTGTAAACTATCATTGGGTCACCCAATCATTTTATTGGGGTCAACCCATTTGTCAAAATCTTTTTCTGAAACTAGTTTTAGCTTTAAGGCAGCCTCTTTTAAAGTCGACCCATCTTCATAGGCTTTTTTTGCAATTTTTGCCGCATTATCATAACCAATGTGTGTGTTCAAGGCGGTCACCAACATTAATGATTTATCAAGCCGGTCTTTAATTTGCTTAGTGTTTGCTTTTATCCCTACTATACAATTTTTATTGAATGAATTAGCAACATCTCCCAAAAGCCTTGCGGAGTTCAGGACATTATGAGCCATCATTGGCTTAAATACATTTAACTCAAAGTGTCCGCTCATTCCGCCAACACTTACCGCAATATCATTTCCAATAATCTGTGAGCAAACCATCGTTACAGCCTCACATTGAGTTGGGTTAACTTTTCCTGGCATTATAGAGGAACCTGGTTCATTAGCAGGGATGGAGAGTTCTCCTATCCCGCTTCTTGGGCCAGAAGACAACATCCTTATATCATTTGCGACTTTCATTAAAGAAACAGCACATCCTTTCAAAGCAGCTGAAGCTTTAACTATAGCGTCATTTGCAGCTAACGCTTCAAATTTATTTTTAGCAGAAACAAACTTATAACCAGTAATTTCTGATATTTTTTCAGCAACTAATTTTGAATATCCTTTTGGAGTATTAAGCCCAGTCCCCACTGCAGTTCCTCCTAATGCTAATTCGGATAAATATGGAAGTGATTCCTTCATTGTCTTCACAGCGTGGTCTAGCTGAGAAACGTATCCACTAAATTCCATTCCTAAAGTTAAAGGTGTTGCATCCATGAAATGGGTTCTTCCAATTTTCACTATGTCTTTAAATTCTTTTGCTTTTTTATTTAGTTCTGCAGATAGACTTTCAATAGCTGGGATTGTGTAGCTGTTAATAAGGTGATAAGATGACATGCTCATTGCTGTAGGAAAAGTATCATTTGAAGACTGTGATTTGTTAACATCGTCATTTGGGTGAATTTTCTTCTTTTTATCTGTTAATTTTCCGCCCATCAGAACATGGGCTCTATTTGCAATTACCTCGTTAACATTCATATTTGATTGGGTTCCTGAACCTGTTTGCCATACAGAAAGCGGAAAATGATCCATAAGTTTTCCGTCCAACACCTCTCCGCAAACAGCAACTATAATTTCCATTTTGTCTTTCTCTAGAACCCCTAATTCAAAATTAGTTTCTGCGGCCGCCATTTTTAGGACCGCAAAGCTTTCAATTATCTCCCATGGCATTTTTTCAAATCCTATGTCAAAGTTTTCAAGAGACCTTTGGGTCTGCGCCCCCCAGTATTTATCAGAAATTACTTTTATGTTCCCAATTGAATCTTTTTCTGTTCTTGTTTTCATATATTCAAAATTAACGATAAATATCTTTATGTATATTATGATTGTTTATAATGTCGTAGTTTGTTTTTAATAAATAATTTGTTTACTTGCAGTTTAGAATTAATCTAAATAACACAAAAATGAGAAGTTTAATATTAATTATGTTCTTTTTTGTGATTTCCTGTTCGCAAAAAAATGAAATTACAAACGAAGTTAATTTATATAGCCAGAGACACTACACAGTTGATGAGATACAGTATAAGAACTTTGAAGAATTGACAGGCATAAAGGTGAATGTAGTAAAGGCAAATGCTGATGAGTTAATAGAAAGATTAAAAAATGAAGGCAAAAACTCTCCTGCAGATTTATTTATTACTGTGGATGCGGGAAAGTTATTTCACGCAAGGGAACAGGGCTTACTTCAAAAAGTTTCTTCAGATATTTTGAATAAAAATGTTTCAAGTGACTTACGAGATCCAGATGGTTATTGGACCCCTATAACCTATAGGGCCAGAATATTAGTGTATAGCAAAGACCGAGTCTCAAAGGATGAGCTCAGCACATACGAAGACCTATCTAACCCTGTTTGGAAAAATAAGATACTGGTCAGATCCTCATCGAACGCTTACAATCAGGCATTAATGTCTTCATTAGTTGCAAATTTGGGTTATGACAAAGCAAAGGAATGGTCTTCAGGTCTAGTTGCAAATTTTGCTAGGGATCCCAAGGGTAGTGATCGTGATCAAGTCAGAGCAATTGCGGCTGGACAGGGCGATATTGCAATTGTTAACTCATATTATATTGGAATTTTACTTTCTTCTGAAAAAGAATCAGACTTACATGCTGGAAAATCAGTTGGCGTTTTTTTTCCTAATCAAGGAGAGGGAAGAGGGAGTCACATTAATGTTTCAGCAATTGGGTTAACGAATAACTCTCCAAATAAAGAAAATGCTATTAAGCTCATGGAGTATTTAACAAGTCCTGAGGCTCAGGAGGTTTATGTTAATAACAGCTATGAATATCCTGTGAACAAATTAGTTCAACCATCAGAAATAGTAAAAAAATGGGGTGAATTTAAGGTTGATAAATTAAACCTTAATTCTCTAGGCGAGTATAGGTCAGATGCAATAAAAATATTTGATTCTACAGGTTGGAAATAAATAAAAATAATTTTTTTTTTGAAAATAAAAGGTGGGTAATAACTAGCTTAATAATAGCTATATTTATCCTCTTGCCTGTTCTTGTGTTAATATTAAATCTTTTTAATGGTCAGGGAGAGACATTAAATTATCTTGTTGAAACCGTTCTCTTTGATTACACAATTAACACGTTTAAATTAATTTTAATTTGCTGTGTTTCAGCTTTATTTTTTGGGTTAATTCCCGCCTGGTTTATTAGTAACTATAATTTTTTTGGAAGAAATTTTTTTGACCTTGTTTTGTACCTTCCTCTGGCTATTCCTTCATATATAATGGCGTTCACATATATAGACCTACTTAGTTATACTGGCTTTTTTCAAACACTTCTAAACAATATTTCTTTTGTTCCAAGCAGCCTTCTAAATGTTGATTATATGCAGATTGAAACTCTAGGTGTTTTAATGGGTCTGGCGTTGTATCCTTATGTGTATACAGCATCAAGAGTATCTTTTAGTTTAATAGGAACCAACTACATCAATGTTTCAAAAAACCTTGGTTTGAACTCCTCCCAAACTTTTTACAAAATCATTCTACCTCTATCTAAACCTGCTATTTTTTCAGGACTTTTCTTGGTTATTATGGAGGTTTTAAATGAGTACGGAGCAGTAAAATATTTTGGTGTAAATACTTATACATCAGGCATATTTAGGTCTTGGTTCTCTTTGGGGGATATTAACGGAGCCATACAATTGGCGTGTATTCTTTTGATTTTTGTTTTGGTGTTATTTTATCTAGAAAAAAAAACAATCAACAAGTCAAAATTTTATTATTCTAAAAACTCAGATGTTATTAATAAAAAATTACAAAAAAAGTCATCTTTTTTAATGACCTCGGTATGCGCTGTTCCTTTTCTCTTTGGATTTGTCATACCCGTTCTTTTTATTATTAATAATGTGATTATAACTTATTCTGATATTGATTTTTTCAAACTGATTAAATTGACATGGAATTCGGTTTATGTTTCAACACTTTCTGCTTTTTTAATTATAGCCACTGCTCTTTTTTTCCTTTTTGTAGACAGAATTTCTAGAAAGAATTGGTCTTCCCATATTAATAATCTTATCTCATTAGGCTATGCTCTGCCAGGAGCCGTTGTAGGCCTTGGTTTAATCTTATTATTTAGTTCTTACTCTTTGGTTGGCTCATTTTTTATTTTATTTTATGCATACATAATAAGGTTTTTAGCTGTAGGTAAATCTCCCATAAAATCTAGTATTGAAAAACAACCATTAAGTTTTGATGATACTGGTAAAAATCTTGGTCTTGGTCCATTTAAATTATTACAAAAGATTCATTTCCCAGTAAACAAATACGCTCTTTTAAGTGCTTTTATTTTGGTTTTTATTGATGTGATGAAAGAGTTGCCTGTGACATTAATTCTCAGACCATTTAATTTTGATACCTTAGCCACTCAAACGTATGAGTTTGCAATAGAGGAAATGTTACCTCTTTCAAGCGTATATTCTTTAATGATTATTGCTTTGTCAAGTGTGATGTTATTAATTTTGAAAAGTTTTGTTGATAAACAGATAGATGTATCTTGAGGTAAAAAATTTAAGTAAGTTTTATGATCATAATCTACCAATCATAAAAGATTTAACTTTCTCAGTTAAAAAGGGAGAGTTTATTTCTTTTTTAGGAGAGAGCGGTTCAGGAAAGACAACCTTTTTAAAGTGCTTGGCTGGGTTAGAAAAAATTAACGGTGGATCTATATCATTGAACTCAACTTTTCTTAATAATGAAAAGGTTTTTATAAAACCTCAAAAAAGAAAAGTGGGTTTTGTTTTTCAAGATTACCCCCTCTTTCCACATTTGAACATCATAGAGAATATCATATTCAATCTTGATAAAAAATATCATTCAAAACTAGAATATATTTTAAAGCTAACAGGGCTTAATTTTTTAGTTGAGAGATATCCTCATGAAATTTCAGGAGGAGAACAGCAGAGGGCTTGTATTGCGAGAGCCTTGATAAGAGAACCAGAACTTTTACTCTTGGATGAGCCTTTCAGCAATTTAGATTCAACAATAAAAGAATCTATGAAAGAGGAGATATTTAAAATAGTCAAAGAAACAAAAACCACAACAATTTTAGTTACTCATGATATTAATGATGCGTTAAACATTTCTGATAGAATTTTGATTTTTAAAGCTGGTATACTTCAGCAGTATGATGATCCAGTGAAGATGTACTGTGAGCCAGCCAATTGTTATTGTGCTGAAGTTCTTGGAGATATGAATAAGCTTTTTCATAAGAACGCAACATATTATATCAGACCAGAAAAGGTTAATGTTTCTAATAAAAAGTCAGAGTATAAAGTTTATGTAGAAAAATGCTTTTTTCAAGGAAAAGAATATAAAGTTAAAGGTAGAATTAATAATGAGATTTGGCATTTTTTTTCTTCAAGCCGTATAGCTGAAGATTCAAATATTTATGTTGATTTTCCGGAAGAAGATCTAATTTATTTTGACCCAGTCTGTAAGAATTTTTTTAAAGATCCAGTTTAATCCCAAATTTTATTATTCTTGGTTGTCCGGGCCTTAAACCAGCTGGTCTGCTGGCTACCGCATAAACTTTATTTAATATGTTATTGATGGATAAGTTCAGTTTAATATTTTGGTTTAAATTATAATTTAAAGCAGCATTTAAAACCCCAAAATCATTAATTATATCTTTAGAATTTTTCATTTCTAATCCAGGACTTGTTCTAAATTTACTTTTGTATGAATAATCTATATTAATATTAGTTTTCTTACTGCTATATTCAGCGCCTAAACTAATTAAGTGCTTAGAGACATATGGCAAATTATACCCCGACTTAATTTCTCCCCCCCAAGCGTCAAATGTGCTTTCGAAATCTTCGCTAAATTTCGCGTCGGTAAATGTATAATTAAAATAAATTGGCAGTTTAAACTTAGAAGAAGAACGTATCGTGTTAAGGATGCTTAAAAACTCTATGCCCTTCACAATTGCTTTCCCTGCATTGAACAGTTCGTTTGTTCCTGTTCCCCCTGTAGCAGCTAAGTCTGCTCCAAGTAAATTGGTATAGTCACTTATATAACCAATAAGTTCAGTTTGAGCGTTTCTTGTGTTTTTTCTAAAACCAAACTCATAATTTATACTTACCTCTGGCCTTGTCTCTGGTGTATCTCCTGGGGGAGAAAATCCTTTATGAATTCCTATAAACGCATTTGAAGATTTGTTAATATTATATAAAAACCCGAAGCCCGGTATTATTGCATTAATTTTGTTTTCTCTTGTTGTAAGGTCTAAACCTAATCTTTCCGCGTCTGACTTACCATAGTCTTCTCTTTTTCCTACTATATTTTCATTTCTAATGCCAATAGTCAGAGAGTATTTTTGACTCTCTAACTTATAGTTTATATAGTTTGCAATTGCATTTGAATATTGAATTCTATTGCTATTTGCTCCCTTTATTCCTTTTGTGGTTAGCCTCATTGTTCGATCAAACATTTCATATTTATCTTCCCATTGAAATCTATCCATTTCATCATAATGGACCCTAGAGCTAATACTTAAATCGTGTTTTGTGTTTTCTCTAATAAACGCTTTGTTTAAAACTAATTGTAAGCCCTTTGAAATATAATTTCTGTTATTTGCCCTTACTATTAAGGCATCCTCTAAGCTATTTGCGTTTCCTTTTATTACATAAAGAGCTTCTTCGTTATTTTCATTGAAAAGTGAAGAAATGCCTATCTTATTTTTGTCATGAACTACACTTTGTAATTTGTACCAGTTTCTGTGAAATTTATTTAAATAAATACTCGATGAGAGGTTTATTCCGTTTTTAAATTCCAAATAATTTTTAAATGAAACCCGTTCTTGGTTAGCTTGCATATTATCTACTTGAGACCCATCATATCTTTTATAAGGAGTTATTTTAAAATCATTTTCTGATAACCCAAGATACGTCTCATTTGAATTTTCATTTGTCAGGCCTGCGCTGAATATAGTTTCGTGGTATACAGTAGATGTGTTTTTTCCGCTATAATTTATCTTAATATTATAGTCTTTTTTATTAAACCCAGTAGATTGATCATCGTTCAAGTTTTTAAACCCGTCAGAACCATAATTATAACCCTCAATAAGAATGCCAAAATTTTTATATGTTCCTCCTGAATAACCATGAAAGTTCCTATAATTGTTTGTCCCTCCAATTAATTTTAATGAAGACTTAAAAAACTCCGGAATAGGTGTTGAAATAAAATTAATTGATCCTCCTGTAGTCATGGGGCCAGATTTAATTTGACTAGATCCCTTAAGTACTTCAACAGAATTCATTCTTCCGGCCGTTGGAAAATAATAAGCTGCAGGAGAAGAATAGGGGGCTGGGGCCATTAATATACCATCTTCCATAATTGTAATTTTAGATGTTCTCTCAATCCCTGTCCCTCTAATCCCAATGTTTGGCCTTAGGCCGTATCCGTCTTCTTCTTGTAAGTTAATGCCTGGTATTTTTGAAAGAATCTGGTGAATATTTGTGTTGTAGTATTTATTTAGGTCTTTACTGGTAATAAAATGCGCCGAGCCAATGGCTTCTCTTCTGTTTTTCTCTCCGTTAATTAAAGAAAAACTTTGAATTAATAGTTCTGGTAAATTAATAATGTTTTCTTCAAGACTAATATCAAATTTTATTTTATCTTCAGTTAGAGTCACTGTTTTTTTAATTTGTTTAAAGCTCGATTTGAAAATTAGTATTTCGTAGACCCCTTCTTCTAATCCAGAAAAAGAAAACTTTCCGTCATTGTTGGTGGCTGTTTTATAGCTGGAGTTGCTTATTTTTATCTCTACTCCTTCTAGGGGTTGCATCGTTTCATTATCAACTATAGTTCCCTCTATTGATTTTTTTTGAGCTTGAGCGTTAATACAAAAAACACTGAATAGTAATATTATTAGTCTCATTGTTATTTAGATTAAGTTTAAATAAGAACACAATGCTAATACTTATTTAGAATTAGTCCAAATAAAAAGGACCTAAAGATTAGGTCCTTCAAAATAAAGTATTTTGACTATTTATTAATCAAAGGTTGTTACACCCTCATTAGGTTGGTAAGTATAATTAAAGGTATAGGTCTGCCCCTCGCTGCTAAATGCGTTTGGATTTTCTGGGGCGTCTTTATAGTAACTCTGAATTTCCATTTTAGCATACCTTCCATTATGTGTTTTGAAAATTAATGTTCTTCCAGCAATTGGTGTAATTAAGTATGTTTGTGGGTCGTAATTATACCACCCTTCACCGCTTCCAGAAGGTATTGCCTTCGCTGTTTCAGAATCTTGAACCAATAAATTTTCTTCTACAGACTTTATGCTTCCATAATTTCCAACCGCAACATATCCGGCTGCCAGACCACTTCTATTAGGCTCGTCTGATGCTCCAGAAAAACCACCATTAACTAGTATGCTTGTTGCTCTAAAAGCAATATCCCAATCATCTCCCTCAACGACAGTTTGTTTTGCAAAACTGAATTTTACAAAATCACCTGCTGCAGGTTGGCCGGGACCAGATGTAGTCTTTGCCTCTAAATTAGTTACAATCATAGCCTCAATAGGCTCTAATACCGGATCATCATCACCACAAGAAAGCATTAGTAGTGATATTAATAATGTATATATTTTTTTCATTCCCATTTCTTTATTTAGAACTATTACAAATAGTTGTGCGAAAATATAATTGGATTTTTATTAATCCAAATATAATTCTATTTATTAGAATTTAAAATTAACTATTTATTGTTATAATTATTGAATTTAACCTTGAGAGAATAACTTCTCCCAGGATTGTTCAACAAGTTTTCTACGTCTTTGTATCCTAAAAGGTTTTTTATAAATACTTGAAATGATATCTTTTTGGATATCTTTTTGTTATAAGTCAAATTGGTTAGAATGTGCCCATTTATAAATTTGTCATATTTATCTAGATAAGAGTTGTTGTTTGAGTCAACTAACGCATATTTCCCCCTATAATTTATCCGGAAGTTTATGTTGTCTTTATTTTTGTTCATATAATAGTTAAGATTTAAATTAACCTGATGTCTTGATCTTCCATATAAACCAAAGTAATCACTTTGTGAAAGCTGAAAAGACTGCTTTGATACAGGATCTCTAGCATATACAATTTCAGATTTAAAATCATCTATTGCCATTATGTCTTTTGCGTATAGGAGTTGGTAGCCCAATTTTATACTCAGTTTTTTTATCGGGTTATAACTTCCTTGTATTTCAGCACCCTGAGTGTATGCCTTATTTAGGTTAGAATAACTGTATATAGTTTGTCCATTAGTTTTTCTTCCAACAAGATTTGTCTCAATTAAGTTGAAAATATTATTTCTAAATAAATTTATTTCGACAGGAAAACTTGGGTTTATAAAATATTGTAACCCTAAATTATAACTATTTGAACTTTCTGCTGTAAGATTAGAATTAAAAATATCATTATAGAAAATTAAGCTATTGCTATCTTGTAATTCTTTCACCACCTCATCAATTACTTTGGTGCCCAAAACAACGTACCCAGAAGAGCTATTAGAAAAATTTAAATATAACTGTCTAAAATCTGGAGTTTTATAGCCATATCCAAAGGATCCCTTAAAAGACAGTTTGTCAGACACATCATATTTAAAAGAGACCTTGGGGCTTACCTGAGAATTATATTGTTTGTGATCATCGTATCTAAGCCCAGAGACCAAATTTAGCTTTTCACTTGTATTCCAATCATATTGAAAATATAAAAAGCGAGAATTGTGTTTTGGCTTTGATGAAATATTTGTTCTCTCTAGAGTCTCTTTATCAAACCCAAACCCTACTGTATAATATGAACCAGAGCTTGTACTGTGTTTAAACCTTATATCCAACCTATCAAGAGTTTGATTAAAAGCATTAGTGTTAGATATATTGTTCGAACCGATCTGTTCTTCGTCATTTATGTAAGTTGTTCTATATAAATCAACATCAAGAGAAACATTTTTTGAAATATCATTTGTGTACTTAATGTAAAAATTTTCTTCATGAGTCTCTGATTCTTTATTTACCCCTGGACTTGTTAAAAATATTGTCCCATCTCTAGTTTCTCTAAAAATCTTTGTGTTTAAATCAATCTTTCCAAGGGACTTCATGTCATAAGCAAAGCCTAATCCCAATGTTAGATTATTATAAGCCTCAACTGTTTTTTGATCATCATTATCAATCAAATCATAGCCGTCACTTGAATAATAATTAAAATTGCCATATAGGGTTATATTGTTTTTATTAAATAAAATATCAGTCAAAAAATCTTGAGTTTTAAATGAACCGAACTGATAATAAACGTTACTTTTAAACCCCTCATTTTCTTCACCTTTATTGGTAATTATATTTATGACTCCACCCAAAGCTTCAGATCCGTATAAGCTAGATGATGCTCCTTTTATTATTTCTATTCTTTCTATTGAACCTAATGAAATTCTTGATAAATCTAATATTCCTGCAACCCTGCCAATTAATGGCATACCATCAATTAATATTAATGTATATTCGGGATCTATTCCTTGTAATTGCACCCCCTCAATTCCACCAAAACCAGGAACGGTGACAATCCCAACCTGCTCTCGAATAATCTCATCTAACCTCGAGTGTCCTGAATTTTCTATGTCTTTTTTTGAAATTATTTTAGCTGGGACAGTTAACTCTACAAAAGGCTTTTCAGTTTTATTTGCAGAAATCACAACCTCCTCCATATTGATTGTTCTTAATGAGTCCGATTCTTGTGCAAAAACAGAGCTATTAAAAACTAATAATGAAATTAGAGGATAAAATAAAGAAGATGTTTTGTAGTTTAACATATTTTTTTTGCAAAAATGATTAATTTGTTTTTAATAATACTTATCAATGAAAATAATTAATTTAATTTCAGGGCCTAGAAATTTATCTACAGCACTAATGTATTCCTTTTCACGAAGACCGGACACAAAAGTTATTGATGAACCATTTTATGCACATTACTTAGACACAACAGATATAAATCATCCCGGAAGGGAAGATACTCTTATGTCAATGTCTACAGACATAAACAAAGTATTAGATGAGATATTTAATAGAAATGAATGTGATATTTTATTTCTAAAGAACATGGCACATCACCATCAACAGATGGACTTAGATTTTCTAGATAACATGACAAACTTGTTCTTGGTAAGAAACCCAAAACAACTTATTGCATCTTTTGCACAGGTAATAGCTTCACCTAATATGCAGGATATTGGGCTCAAAAAATCTTGGGAGCTATTCAATAAAATAGAACATCAAAACCCAGTGGTATTAGATTCAGCAGAAATACTTAAAGACCCAAAACTACTCTTAACTAAGCTTTGCGATAAACTAGAAATTGCTTTTTATGAGGATATGTTATCTTGGCCGGCTGGTGGGATTAAAGAGGACGGAGCTTGGTCGGAGTATTGGTATAAAAATGTTCATAGTTCTACTGGATTTGCAAAACAAAAAACAAGTAGTAGAGAATTACCAAAGAATTGTGAAAGTCTTTATCTTGAAGCCTTGAAATATTATAATAAATTAAAAGTAAATTCAATTAGTGCCTGATGTTACAAGAATATAACCCAAAAAACGAAAAGATTTTTATCCATGTTAATGGGGAGCTACTCCCTAGAGATGAGGCGAAGGTTTCTGTGTTTGATAGTATAGTACAGAATGGTGATGGTGTCTGGGAGGGATTGCGAGTGTACCCTGAAGGTATTGTCTGTTATGATAAACACCTCACCAGGTTACAAGAGGGAGCACATGCTCTTGGGTATGAAGGAGTTCCCACTAAAGAAGAAATTAAAAAAGCAATAAAAGAAACACTTGACGCGAATAGGATGAATGATGATACCCACATAAGACTTACTTTGACAAGAGGAGAAAAAGTAACTTCAGGAATGGACGCTAGACTGAACAAAAATGGATGTTGTCTTATTGTACTTGCTGAGTGGAAGAAGAAAGTTTATGATTTTTCTAAAGGGATAAGAGCGATAAGCTCCTCTATTAGAAGAAGTATCCCTGCTTTCCTAGATTCAAAAATTCATCATAACAATATGCTTAGTTTAGTCATAGCAAAGATGCATGCTAATATAGCAGGATATGATGCCGCTGTAATGTTAGATGAGCGCGGTTTTGTTGCTGAGCTCAATGACACGAACCTTTTTATGGTTAAAAATAATAAAGTGTATACCCCTTTCCCTCATGCCTGTCTTCCCGGAATTACGAGAGGTACTTTCATGGAATTATTAAAAGAAAATAATATAGAAATCAAAGAGAGAGATTTAACATTGGTTGAATTTATAAATGCAGATTTAGTTTTTGCAACTGGAACTAATGGTGAAATTACTCCTGTTACAGAGATGGATGGAAGAGAAATTAAATGTGATCAAAAGTATCTTGAGAAACTGAAAGATTTATTTGATGCTAAGTTGCCATCCCTTTGTGAGCCTCTGTAGTTTTATAGAAGTGATCCCATAAAACTATTCCCATAGACACCGTCACATTGAAAGAGTGTTTTGTGCCAAACTGGGGAATTTCTATTGCAAGATCTGCACATTTTAATGATTCGTTAGAAACACCAAAAACTTCGTTTCCAAAAACAAACGCATACTTTTCTTTAGTTTTAGGTGAGAAATTTTTTAGGTCTGTGCTTTTATCAGTTTGTTCAACTAGGGCTATTTTCCACTGATCTTTTTTGAGTTTTTTCTCTATTTTCGAGACACAACTCACGTGTTCCCATTCTATAGAGTTTGTTGCTCCCAAAGCAGTTCTTTCAATATCTTTATTTGGAGGCGAACCAGTTATTCCAACAAGATAAATTTTTTTAATTAAGAAGGCGTCACATGTCCTGAAGCAAGAACCAACATTATTCAAGCTTCTTAAGTTGTCAAGGATGACGATTACATTCCTTTTCTTTTTCTTTTTGAATTCCTCTATTTCAATTCTTTTTAGATCGTCTATTTTAGTTTTTTTCAACCTTTAATTTTTAATTTCTAATCTACCCATATATGATAAATTATTCAAATATTAACATGATATTGTCAATCAGATAATTTTTTATAAAATAATCTTACATTTATTATTAGAAATATTAATTTTGACAATCAACATAAAGACTAATCCATGAAAAAATTTTTATTTTTTATAACTCTTTTATTAGTGTCAATAAGTTGCGATAACAGTAACTCTGATGTAACAGTACAAGAAATTATTCCAGGGCGCAATGTTTACATAGCAGGATATATTACCGATGCGTCTGGGCAGAGCACGGCCTGTTACTGGCTTAATGGAAAAAGAGTAGATTTAGGAGATGGTCAGATTGAAGATATTGTTGTGAGTGAAGGTAAAGTATATTCTGTTGGGTGGACTTTTGGGGCAGATGCCTCATATTGGATTGATGACCAGTCTTATACTTTGGAGGGTAATGATGCTGAAGCATATGCAATAGCGGTTCATGATGGGGACGTCTATACCGCAGGAAGAGATAATGGAGCATGTTACTGGAAAAACACACAAAAAAATAAACTTTCTGGTGGAGATTCTTCAGGATATGGTATTGCTGTCAAACAAAACGGTAATGTATATGTAGGGGGCTATTACGTGAATCATCATGTTAATATTCCGGCGTATTGGAAAAATGGAAACAGAACTAATCTTAGTAAACCATCTGGCGGAGATGGGGAAGTTCAAGATGTCAAAGTTTATAATGGATCAATGTACTATTTTGGGATGAGTATGGCTCCTAATAATATGCTAGGGTATCTTCCTAAAGCTTCCTATTGGAGAGGAAATGGGAATAGAACGGACTTACCTAATGGAGGAGGATGGCAAAAAGGCATATATGGAGGTGAGGCTTATGGTGGATATATAGAAGGGGACCTTATATATGTTGCTGGAAAGATAGATTGGATTGGGGAAGTTGATGATAATGGTGAAGATGTTCCCGGCACAGGAGGAACATACGCACACTATTGGGTTGATGGACATAAAGTTGATTTGCCTGGTGGTATATTTAATAATATGTGGGTAAGCACTGCATATGATGTTGCTGCTAGTGCAGGTTTTGTAATTGTTGCTGGTGATGTTGCCACCGAAACTCAGACTCAAGTTCCTGCAATATGGGTAAACGAAGAGCTAATAAAATTAGAAGGTGACAACACTCATGGTGTTGCCAAAGCAATATTTATAGAATAATATTTAGTTTCTTTTAATAACCGAGACACCACTTCTTCTTCCTTCGTTTTCTAAAAGGATAAAGTAAAGACCATTCTTTAGCTGTGTTCCTTCGTACCTAAAATTGTGAGTTCCAAATTTTAGATTCTTGTTTACTAATTCCTTTACTTCTTTTCCACTAGCATCTACGATTTTTAATATTGTTTCACCACTTTTAATTTCAATTTTAATATTAAGGTTATTTTTAAAGGGATTTGGATAAGCCTCAATTCTTTTAGACATAGGATGTGGCTCCTCTATATTTGTTCTTGTTCCAACAAGAATAGGAATGTACTTAAAGTCTTCATATAAAATTGACTTTATTGTATTCTCGTCTGTACCAAACCAATCCATTAGTATTGATCCATATACGGATCTAAAATCATGTTCATATTCTATATTATCAATATACTCAAGAGAAGGAAGAGAACCAATGGGGTTAGGGTTAACAAATGGACTCATAAAAAACATTGGTGCAGCCTCACCATGGTCAGTACCATAAGACTTATTTTGAAAAACCCTCCTACCAAATTCAGAGTAGGTCATGGTTAAAACCTTTTCTTCAAGCCCTCGCTCAATAATGTCTTGTTGAAACGCAAAAACAGACTCTGATAATTCTTCCATTAGCCCAGCGTGTCTTCCCGTCTCGGTATTTCCGGGGTCAACTTGGTTATCATGAGTGTCAAAACCTCCAATCCTAACCACAAAAATTTTTGACTTTAGACCCCCAGCAATAAGTTGAGATACTATTTTAAGTTGTTGTGCCAATCCCAATTCAGGGTATTCATTTTTGGGGTCTCCTCCGTACTGTGCGGCTTGCTCTAATCTGTCAAAAT